>JAWXBZ010000167.1:0-7791 GCA_034440375.1 Candidatus Eiseniibacteriota bacterium | reverse complement strand
GCCGCGGCCGCGGCTGGATTCATGCTCGGCAATGATCTGTTGATCGTGACGGGCGCGCTCGTCGGATCAAGCGGCGCCATTCTCTCCATCATCATGTGCCGGGCGATGAACCGCTCGATCGTAAGCGTCATACTCGGCGGCTTCGGTGCCGACGAGGGCTCGTCGCCTGCTGCGAGCGGCGCCCAACCTGCCGGCGAAGTCGTGTCCATTGATGCGCCGGCCACCGCGGAACTGCTGAGCGCCGCGCGCAGCGTGATTATCGTGCCGGGCTACGGGATGGCGGTGGCCCACGCCCAGCACCCCATGTGGGAAGTGGCGCGGCTCCTGCGCGAGCGGCGCATCGAGGTTCGCTTTGCCGTTCATCCGGTGGCCGGGCGGCTTCCGGGGCATATGAACGTGCTGCTGGCCGAAGCCAACGTGCCATATGACATCGTCCTGGAAATGGACGAGATCAACCACGATTTTCCGCACACCGACGCGGTCCTCGTCATCGGCGCCAACGACATCGTCAACCCCGGCGCTCTGGACGACCCGGCCAGTCCGATCTACGGAATGCCGGTCCTGGAGGTCTGGAAGGCGAAGACGACGATCGTCATGAAACGGAGCATGGCATCAGGCTATGCCGGCGTCGACAATCCACTCTTCTACAAGGAGAATACCCGGATGCTCTTCGGCGACGCGAAGAAGTCGGTGGACGGCATCCTGACCGCGCTTCGGACCGGCGAAGACTCCGAGAATCCGGCTGGCGCCGAGTTGACCGGCGTGGCCCGACTCGAAAGCTGATCCCGGACGCCGCCGGGCTCGCCCCGATTCGGTCGGCACGCACGCATAGGGTCTGGTCGAAAACGCCGATCCAGTCCTGAATGCGGCCGCCGCCGCATGGAATCTCCTGATCGACATCGGGGAGCACGGTGTTCATGCCTTCGCCGTCCACGAAAACGGCGTCGGTCACCCGCGCGGCGCGACGATCGGACGAGAAGTTCCAGGTGGAGGACAGCGTTCCTTCGCCCCCCTCGACGACCAGCGATCAGTCGCGCCGGCCGAATACCTTGGCGTTTTCCCGAATGTCTTCGTCGATGATTCTCTTCCAGTCGATCTTCTTGCGAGGCGCGGCCAGAAATTCCTCGAAGAGCGGCCGCGCCAGTTCCACCTTGTTGATTCCTTCCGGCGCCAGCTGCATGTCGATCTGGGCCATGGCCATGTCGAAATCCCGCTCCATCACCGCCATGGCATTCAGTCCGTAATTCTGCAGGAGTTGCTTAAGCTCGCCCGCCGGCTTGTTGAACTGCCGTGCCACCGAGTGAATGTTGGCCGGCTTGTAGCTGCCGTCCTTGGTGATGCCGAGGTGATAGGCGCAGAAGAGTTCGAAGGGCGTCGGATCGCCGGGGCGAACCTGCTGCTGCAGGTGCCCCGGGCGGGGGGCTTCGGGGGGACGGACATCGCGGCCCCGCCCCTGGTTGGGATTGCCGCGTCCCTGGTTGGGATTACCCTGGCCATAACTGGGATTGCCGCGTCCCTGGTTGGGATTACCCTGGCCATAACTGGGGTTGCCGCGTCCCTGGTTGGGATTACCCTGGCCATAGCTGGGGTTGCCGCGTCCCTGGTTGGGGTTGCCCTGGCCATAGCTGGGGTTGCCGCGTCCCTGGTTGGGGTTGCCCTGGCCCTGAGGTGGACCGCTTCGGTCATCGCGGGGTCGGCGATCGTCACGGAAATTGTTCGAACGGCGATCGTCCGGGCGGTTGCGATCAAAGGGGCGGGGCGGTCGGCGTGGATCTTGAGGTGGATTCATCGCGTAAGGCTAACCGCAGTTGCCTCCCGCCGCAAGCTGAACTCGCTCAGGGATGAATCCAGTCGGCCGGATCACCGCGTCCGGATGATCCGCACCACCGCCACAGCCGGCCCCTGCGTGAGGCGGGCCAGGTAAAGTCCAGCCGGCAGTTCCCCGGAGTCGTCCAGTTCAAGCCTCTGTGATCCGGGCGCGGGATTCTCGGGGGTCGTGATCCCCCCCTGGCCGAACAGTGCCGCGATCAGTGACGAGCGGCACGGGTGAGGGATGAGCAGTCCGGTGGTGGCAGACGAGGTTCAACTCGGCCTGGACCGAGTCTTGTCAGTGCCAACTAACTGAACTCGCACCGGTGCGAGTTGGAGCGCCGTTCAGGTGACGCGGCGCGAGGGGATTGGTCACGATTCGAAACGTCAGTCCTCCAAACCGGGCCGCACTTCGAGGTCAGACCCGACTCGGTCTGGACCGAGTCCTGTCCGTGATGCCTAAACGGGCAGCACCCGATCCCGGAACCGCCGACTCATGCGAAGCGATGTCCCATCGATCAACCTCACCTGAAAATCACCGCTACCGTCCGGCGTGATGGCCCCAATCCGACCGAAATTGACCAAGGTGGAGCGGTGGATCCGCCGAAAGCGGGATGGGTCGAGCCGGGCATCGAGGTCAGCCAACGTCTCCCGGTGAAGAAATGACCGGGCCCCGACGTGGATTTCGAAATAGTTGGCGCTCGCACCGATCCAATCGATCTCTTCCTCACGGAGGAGCAGGTAGCGCTGGCGATCGCGGACGACCAGGCGGCGGAGGCGGGGAGCGAGGCCTGTCACCGGGGGAGGAAGTCCAGCCACCCGCGGCACGAGACCAGCCACCCGAGGCGCGTTGACCTCGAAGGCTTAGAGCGCGCCTGATGCTGAACGATGAGACGACACAGCTCGCGGATGGCCACTATTTCTTGCGAATCGAGCAGGGTGGAACTTCGGCAACGAAAAAGGTCCTGCTGTTGCGGGGTGGCGGGCATTAGGCGGACTTCTGGCAGGCGACTCTGTCCGAACGCGCGGCACATCAACCTGCTAGAATTCCCGCCCCATGATTTCATTTAACAATGTCAGCAAGCAGTACGGGCGCCAGGTCCTGTTCGTCGAGGGGTCGTTTCAGCTCAACGCCGGTGACAAGGCCGGCCTTGTGGGCCCGAACGGCGCCGGCAAGACAACGCTGTTTCGCATGCTCGTGGGCGAGGAGTCGCCCGATGAGGGGGATGTCACCGTGCCGAAGCGGGTCAGCCTCGGCTACTTTCGGCAGGACATCGGCGAGATGTCGGGCCGGAGCGTCCTCGATGAGGCCATCGCGGGCAGCGGCAAGCTGGGGGATCTGCATCACGAATTGAAGGATCTGGAGATGGCCCTGGCCGACCCCGATCGTGCCGACGAGATGGAGGCGATCCTCGATCGCTTCGGCCATGTCCAGGACGAATACCAGCAGGGGGGTGGCTACGACCTCGAGGCGCGCGCCCGCGAAGTCATGCATGGCCTTGGCTTCGAGGAGCGACAGATCGACGGCGATGTCGGCGCTCTCTCCGGTGGCTGGAAAATGCGCGTCGGCATGGCCCGCGTGCTGCTCGGCCGGCCCGACGTGCTCCTGATGGACGAGCCGACCAACCATCTCGACATCGAATCGATCCTGTGGCTCGAGCAATTCATCAAGGACTACCCGGGCGTCGTCCTGATGACCTGCCATGACAAGGACTTCATGAATCGTATCGTGAAGCGGATCATCGCCATCGATTCCGGCGAGTTCACGACCTACACCGGCAATTACGATTATTACGTGCGCGAGCGAACCATTGCCGAATCGAACCGCGAGGCCGCCTACGCCCGGCAGCAGGCCATGCTGGCCAAGGAGCGGCGCTTCATCGAGCGCTTCCAGACCCACGCCGCCAAGGCGGCCCAGGTGCAAAGCCGGGTCAAGAAGCTGGACAAGATCGAGATGGTCGAGTTGCCACGCAGTCGCAAGGTCGTGGAGTTCGACTTCCGCCAGCCGCCGCGCTCCGGCGACGACGTCCTCGAACTCAAGGGGGTCGCCAAGGCCTATGGCCCGCGCGTCCTGTATGACGACTTCAATTTCATGATTCGCCGGACCGAGCGCTGGTGCGTCATGGGGAGGAACGGGGCGGGGAAAACGACGCTGCTCCGGCTGGCCGTGGGCTCGCTGAAACCGGACAAGGGCCTCGTGCGTACCGGTGCGTCGCTCAAGATCGGATATTTCGCGCAGCAGTCGCTCGATTTGCTCGACCCCTCCCTCACGGTTCTCGAGCAGGTCCAGCACGATTTTCCAGATGCCGGGCACGGCTCGCTCCGCAGCCTGCTCGGCGCTTTCCAGTTTTCCGGCGGTGATGTCGACAAGCCGGTCCGGGTTCTCTCCGGCGGCGAGAAATCGCGCCTGGTCCTGGCCCGCATGCTGTTCGAGCCCCCCAATTTCCTGATCCTGGATGAACCGACGAACCATCTCGACCTGGAAACCAAGGAGATGCTGGTGGCCGCCCTCAAGGATTTCGAGGGGACCATGCTCTTCGTCAGTCACGACCGGACTTTCCTGAAGGGTCTCTCGAACCGGGTGCTCGAACTCCGACCCGGCGACGAAAACGGCACGAAGGCAGAGCCCCCCTTGCCGTACCTGGGTTCCTACCTCGAATATGTGGAACGGACAGGTAACGAGGCGGCCGGGGTTCATCGGTAGGTCGTCGGCTCCGCCAAATCGAAAGGAGTTCCCTTGCGTCTGTTTCGAAACCATTTCTCCGTCATTGGTTTGTCGCTCCTCGGCATTTTTCCAGCCATCCTGGCCCCGTCCGCCCGCCCGGCCTATGTTTACGCGGCACCTGCCGCGGAACCGGCACCGACCGACGCGGCTCTGGCGACAAGGCTCGATGCCATCCTCGCACCGATGTTCCCCGCCGATCGTCCCGGCGCCACGGTGCTGCTGGCCCGGAACGGCAAGCCGATCTACCGCAAGGCTTTCGGCAAAGCCGACATGGAGGCGGGAACGCCGCTCCAGCCCGAATCGGTCCTGCGCATCGGATCGGTCACCAAGCAGTTCACGTCGGCCGCCATCTTGCGACTGGCGGATCAGGGGAAGCTGAGCGTCACCGATTCCATCACGAAGTGGCTTCCCGATTTTCCGACGCATGGAAAGACGATGGGGGACCACTTGGTGTCACAGCGAGTCGGTGGCGCCCGGTCGGAAATTTTTCCGGTCAATGACTCCACGTTTGCCCTCGCCGGCCGACCCGTGAAGTTGACCTTCGGCCGGGGTGTGTCCGGCAAGGTGGATCGGGTCATGCTGCAGCAGGGGGGCTTTCGGCAAACGGCCACGAAGACCAACGATCCGCTGCCAACCGAACGGACCGTCGCAACGCTGTCACCGGAAGCCCTGGCCGCCTGCGTCGGCGAATATCAGCTCGCTCCGGGCTTTATCCTGACGGTGACGCAGGAAGGAAACGCCCTGATGGCCCAGGCCACCGGCCAGCCGAAATTCGAGATCTATCCCGAGTCGGAAACCCGCTTCTTCCTCAAGGTTGTTGACGCCCAGATCGAATTTCAGAAGGGAAGTGACGGGAAGATGAGCGCCCTCACGTTGCACCAGGGTGGGGCGCACATGCCGGCGCCGCGCATCAAGTAGCGATCAGTTCGGGGCGGATAGAGTGTCGGGTTGCCCCGGCGCGGGCGGTGTGAGATCGACCGGGGGCTCGAAGTCCAGTGGCGCAGGTGCCGGCTCCGGCGGCGTTTCCGGCGCAGGCTCCGGCTCCGTCCCCCGTCCGCCAATCTGTCGCCACAGGAACGAGGCCTTGTTCATCCGGGAGTTGATTCGTTCGATGCGCCGCCGATAGGTCTTGCTCGTCGAGCCCGGGTGCCAGACCGAGGGGCGCGGCAGACCGGCGATCAGTTCGGAGGCCTGCCGTTCGGAAAGGCCCGCCGCGCTCGTCCCGAAGTACTTTTCGGCCGCCGCGGGCGCGCCCCAGACGCCCGGGCCGAATTCCACCACGTTGAGATAGATCTCGAGGATCCGCCGCTTCTCGAGATGCTGCTCCATCTGGCGGGTCAACAGAACCTCTTTCAGCTTGCGAATCGGCGTGCGCGCGGGGGAGAGCCAGAGGTTCTTGGCCAGTTGCTGGGTGATGGTCGACGCGCCGCGCGGCGATTCATTGTCGCGGCGCGCTTCCTCGATGGCCTTCTTGATCTCCCCCCGGTCAAAGCCGTCGTGCGTGAAGAAATTGATGTCCTCACTGACCAGTGCCGCCCGTTTCAGATGTGGTGAGAGGCGATCGTAGGCCGCCCATTGGAGCGGCGGCGTGGCTGTTCCGTTCTTCCGGGCGTCCCGGCGCATGAATGCGGTCGAGGCCGGGTTGGTGTGGGCAAGCGTCTGGACGTTCGGCCAGGTGATCAACTGCCACAGGAGCCAGAGGAGGGGCGCCGCCACGAAGGCGGCCAGGATCAGCCGGGTCCGTGAAGGGCGCCGGCGCGTCGTGCCTGCTGACTCCTCGGTTACCACGTCCGGTAATTCATTCATGGTCAAAGAGTAGCCGACTGGCTACCATCCGGGCAGTCATCCGTATGCGGTGGACCCTGACCAGCCGCCTGGCCTGGGATCGCTCGCATCGCCTTGGGTCAAAGCTTTTCATGGGCGCGGGCCTGCTCTTCATTGCCGCGGGAATCATCGGCAAACCCTGGGCCCTCGGCGTGGCCGTCGGTGGAACGGTGATGGTCACGATCATCACCGTGGGTTACTCGTACGTCATCTGGAAGGGCGATCCGAACCGCGTACCGCCAGGCTGAAAGTGTCAGCGCGCCGGGCCGGCCTTGATCCGACTCCAACTCGTCGGTTCGACCGCCACCTCTCCCTTGGTGATGAAGAGCGAGAATAGCAATCGGCGCATGGAACGACTCCTGGTCGATGTGGGAGGTTTTCAGGCAGGTGGTAATTAAACGTCGCCTATTGTACCGGCGACGGGCGGGCGGACGCCACCCGCAACACCACCTTTCCCGCATGCCCACTGGACTGCACGCGCCGATGAGCCTCGGGGGAATCGGCCAGGTCGTAAACGGAGTCAATCACCGGCTTCACCCTTCCGGCCGCCATGGCTGCGCCGAATCGATCTTCCAGATCCAGGACAATGACCGCCTTTCCCTCCGGCGGACGCGAACGCAGCGTCGAGCCAATGATCGTTATCCGCTTGGCCATCAAGGTCGGCCAGTCGATGGCGGCCGAACGGATACCCCCCATCCCCCCGATGGCGATCAGTCGTCCGCCGGTGGATAGCAGGCCGAGGTGGGCCTCCAGGTAGCGCGCGCCGATCGGGTCGAGGATCACATCGATCGGGCCGACGTTGGCCGTCACGGCGGACGCCCAATCATCGTGGTAGTCGAAGGCGTGATGCGCGCCGAGTTTAAGGGCGTGCTGGCAGCGCTGCGAGGAGCCGGTCGTCACGACACACGCGATACCCGCCTCGCGTGCCAGCGCGATGGCGGCGGTTCCCACGCCGGACAGGCCTCCATGCACCAGGATCGTCTGACCGGCCTTCGCGCCGCCGAGACGAAACAAATTGAGGAATGCGGTGAGAAACACTTCTGGAAACGCGGCGGCTTCTTCGAGATTCCAGCCACCGGGCACCCGCATCACGGAGCCGTGGTGCGCAACGGCCTGCTCGGCATAGCCACCGCCGGTCAAGAGGGCCATGACCGTATCGCCCGGACGGAATCGGCGAACCAGTCCTCCGACGGCGCGCACCCGACCGGCGCACTCGAGACCCAGGATGGGTGATGCGCCCGCCGGCGGCGGATACTTGCCCGCCCGCTGGTACAGGTCGGCCCGATTCACTGACGTGTACGCCACTTCGATCAGGACGTCTTCGGGGCCGGTGGTCGGCTCCGGCGCCTCGCCGAGGCGCATCACGCCCTCATCGCCCGGCTGATCGATGATGATGGCTTTCACTCGCGAATCCCCCGCAGTCGGTATTGAAG
>JAWXBZ010000166.1:0-20779 GCA_034440375.1 Candidatus Eiseniibacteriota bacterium | reverse complement strand
TCCGACGCCGTTAACGGCGTCGGAGGCAAATCAACCGCCGGTATGCGCCAGAGGCGTGTCCGCCCCTTGTTGGCCGCCATGTCGTACGTCGTGACCGGCACGACGGCGAAGCTGCCGTCCGGCGCAGGGGTCGGCACGCCGACCCGCGCCATGGCCCAGAGGTCTTCGCTGGTGATCGGCCGATTGGTCTTTGGGTCGGACATCGAATGGGCCCTCAAGGATTGTCGCGTTGACGCCGGGCATGTGAAAGTCAGGCTCCGGCACGCGCCGGTTCGCTGACCATGACGGGCGCGGGGTGTCCGGCCGGCACCACCTCATCGTCTTCGATTCGCTTCAGGCGCGTGAAGCGGGCCATCAGGGTGTACACGACCGGCACCACCACCAGGGTGAGAAAGGTCGAGAATATCATTCCGCCGACGATGGCAATGCCCAGCGGCTGGCGGGCCTCGCCGCCGGCGCCGATGCCGACGGCGATCGGCAGGATGCCGAAGATCGTGGCAAAGCTGGTCATGAGAATCGGTCGGAGCCGGATTCGAGAGGCTTCCTGCGTGGCATCAATCACGCTCATTCCACGCAATCGGAGCTGGTTGGCAAACTCCACGATCAGGATGGCATTTTTGGTCACGAGTCCCACCAGCATGATCAGACCGATCTGGCTGTAGATGTTCAGGCTCTGCCCGAAGATGAAAAGTGAGATCAGCGCACCGACAACGGCCAGCGGCACGGACAGGAGAATCGTCAGCGGGTGGATGAAGCTCTCGAACTGCGCCGCCAGCACCAGGAAAATGAAGGCGATGGCCAGGATGAACATGAAGTAGAGGCGGTTCGATGACTCGCGGAACTCGCGCGACTGTCCACCCAGATCGGTCTTGATGCCCGGCGGCAGGTGCTCCAGGGCAATCCGGTCGAGGTCGTCGAGCGCCGTGCCCAGCGCCACGCCCGGTGCCAGGTTGGCCGTGATCGTGGCGGCGCGGACACGGTTGAAGTGATTCAATTCTTTCGGCGTCACCGACTCCCGCACCGTGACGACATTGGCCAGTTGAACCATGCCGGCCGGCCCCCGCACGTACACCTGCTCGATCTTGTCCGGCGTCGAACGATCCGACGGCTTCATCTGGATGATGACGTCGTATTGCTTGCTGCCGCGCTTGAAGTTGGTCACGGCGCGGCCGCCAAGCAGCGTCTCGAGCGTCAGGCCGATTTCGGTGACCGACACGCCCAGCTGGGCGGCGCGCTCGCGATCGATGTCGATATCGAGCTCCGGTTTGTTGAGCCGGAGGTCTGAATCCAGATTGATGAGATAACCGAGCTTCTGCCCCTCGGCCATCATGGCCCGAATGCCCACCTGCAGTTCGTCGTAGCTGTCGCCGAGCAGGATGTACTCGATGGGGCTCGACGAAAAGCCACCGCCCAGGCTGGGGGGGTTGATGAGGAAGGCCAGAACCCCCGGGATACCGAGCATCTGCGGAAAAAGCTCCTGCACGATCTGTTGCTGACTTTTTTCCCGTTCCTTGCGGTCTTTCAAGTTCAGGAAGATGAAACCGTTGGTCACCCGTCCCGGACCACCGAATCCGAGTCCGGTTGCGGTGAAAAGGCCCTCCCGTTCCGGAATTTTCAGCAGGATGGCCTCGGCCTGTCGCATGTAGCGATCCGTATACTCGAGCGTGGCCCCCTCGGGCGCGAGGACAATGCCGAAGGCGGTACCGCGATCTTCCGTCGGCACCAGTTCGCGTGGGAGCATCCGGAAGATGAATCCGGCTCCGACCATGAGGGCCACGGCGGCCAGGAGGACCAGCCCCCGATGCCTCAGGGCGAAACCGATCGTGGCGGCATAACTGGCGTCCAGGCCGCGGAAAAAGCGCTCGAGCGCCTTGCCCACCCCCGACTTTGGTGCCGAGTGCGGCTGCAACATCCGGGAACTGAGCATCGGCGTGAATGTCAGCGCCACGAGGCCCGAGATGGCCACCGAGGCGGCCACGCAGGTGCCGAACTCATTGAAGAGGCGGCCCACCGAACCCTGGAGAAAGGCTACCGGCACGAACACGGCCACGAGCGCGACGGTCGTTGAAATAACCGCGAAGCCGATTTCGTGCGATCCATCAATGGCCGCCTGCCAGCGGCTCTTTCCCATCTCCATGTGCCGGTAGATGTTCTCGAGCACCACGATGGCATCATCGACAACGAGGCCGATGGCCAGGACCAGCGCCAGCAGGGTCAGGATGTTGATGGTGAAACCGAGGAAGTAGGCCACCGCGAAGGTGCCGATGATCGAGGTCGGAATTGCCAGTGTCGGGATGATGGTGGCCCGGAAACTGCGAAGGAAGAAGAGGATGACCAGGACGACGAGCCCGATCGCAATCAGGAGTGTCTGGCCGACTTCTGATATCGACTCGCGGATATACTCCGACGAATCGAATGCCACCTCGATCTTCATGCCGGCCGGCACACGGGTCTGCAGCGCCGGAATGGCCTTGAAAATCTCGTCGGCTACGTCGATCGTGGAGGCTTTCGATTGCTTGATGATGCCGAGGCCGATGGCCTGCTGGCCGTTGTAGCGGGTTTCGGTCCGCTCGTCCTCGGCGCCGACGGCCACCGTGGCCACGTCCGAAAGGCGGACGAGGATATCGGCCTCCTGCTTGACGATGATGGCTGCGAACTCCTCCGGCGTGGACAGATCGCCGCGGGTACGCACGGAAAACTCGCGCGCACTCCCCTCGACGCGGCCGCCGGGAATTTCCGCATTTCCCTCGCTGATGGCGTCCTCGATGTCGCTCGTGGTCAGACCGTGGGCGGCCATCCGGTCCGCGTCCAGCCAGACACGCATGGCGTACCGGCGTTCCCCGCCGATGAAGACCGCGCCGACGCCCGGCAGTCGCTGGATGCGCTCCTTGAGGACCAGGTCGGCCGTCTCTGACATCTCAAGCGTCGAATGCCGGTCACTGGAAAGTGCCAGCCAGATGATCGGTTGGGCGTTGGTGTCGACCTTGGCCACCACCGGGTCCTCGGCCTCGCGCGGCAGTTCGCCACGAACGCGGCTGATCCGATCGCGCACGTCGTTGGTGGCCTCGTCGACATTACGGTTCAGCTCGAACTCGACGGTGATCGAGGACCCCTGCTCCTGGCTGGAGCTGGTAATCGTCTTGACCCCTTCGAGCGTGGCGAGCTGTTCCTCGATGATGTCCGTTATCTCGGTCTCGATGACCGACGGGGAGGCGCCGCGATAGTAGGTGTTGATCGAGACGATCGGCGGATCGATGTCGGGATACTCGCGGACAGGCAGGCGCAGGAACGAGATGACCCCGAAAAGGATGATCGCCAGCGACAGCACCGTGGCGAAGACCGGCCGGCGGATCGAGTTCTCGGAGATTTTCATGTCAGTGGCCTCCGCCTGGCGGTGCCGCGGCGGGCGCGCCTCCAGCCATCACGGGAACCACCTTCGCGCCGGGAAAGAGCTTCTGGTGGCCGGAGCTCACGACGCGTGCGCCCGGCGTGAGCCCTTCAATTATCTCGACCGCGCCAGCCGTGCGTGTTCCCAGGCGGACCGGCGTCTGCACGACGGTGCTGTCCGGATTGATGAGATAGACGAAGGCCTGGTCGCCCTCGACGAAGACGGATTCGCTGGGGATCGTCAGCGCCTGCGGGCGCTCGGCCAGGACGACGCGGATGCTGGCGGACATCCCGGGCCTGAAAAGATGATCCGGATTGGCCACCCGGGCCACGATCCGCACATTTCGTGTCGAGGGGTCGAGCATCGGTTCGATCACATCGATTCGCCCGTCCAGCTCCCTGCCGGGAAACGCCGGGGCCGAAACCGCCACGACGGCACCCGGAGCCAGCTGGCCCATGAACCGTTCCGGCGCCGGGAACGTCGCCTTGAGTTCATCGATCTGCGCCAGCTCGGTGATGGCCTCGCCCGGCCGCACGAAGGCGCCGACGCTGATTCGTTGTGTTCCCACCAGTCCCGAGAAGGGGGCGGTGACGCGGGTCTTGGCCAGCTGCGCCTTGACGAGGGCCAGTTCCGCCTGCGCCACGGTGAGCGAGGCCTGCGCATCGTCCAGTTGCTGCTGGGCAATGGCGCCCCGTTCGCTCAGGCTCTTCGCCCGCTCGAAATTGAGCTTGCTCTGGGTGAGGATGGCTTCTCCCCGATCAACCCGCGCATCCAGTTCGGAGTCATCGATGCGGGCGAGGAGTTGCCCCTTCTTGATCGGGCCACCTTCGGTGAATGGCAGGCCGCGGACTATCCCTGAGATCTCCGAGGTCACGGTAATGATCTCGCCGGCTTCCAACGTTCCGACCGCCGTGAATTCGTCGCGGACCGAACCGGATTCGGCCGTAGCGGCTTCAACCGGTGTCGGGGGCATCTGGAATCCGCCGCCGGGGCCGCCGGGACCACCCGCTTTCTGGCAGCCGCCGAGGGAGAGTATTCCGATCAGCGCGAGTACGAGCCATCTCCCGGTTTGGTTCGCTCGGACAGGCCGTGCGTGCATGACGGGACAACCCCCTTTGTATCGTTGAACTGACTGGATTCAGAGTCGACTGACAGGCCGGGGATTCTACACCAATGGTGGGGTCAGTCTTGTACCCGGACGGCTACGAGGGTTAAGTCATCCCCGGCCTCGAAGCGGCGACATGTGGAACGCCGCCCACATCAGGAGCATCACGCGTCCCCCTGTATTGAAGGCAGGCCTTCAATTGTGACTATCCCAGCCGGAGCAGCGAACTGGCGATGCTGAAGTAGACGATGATCCCCATCACATCGATCAGGCTGGCGATGAAGGGCGCCGACATGAGGGCCGGATCGAGCTTCATCTTCTTCAATAAGATAGGGAGGAGCGAGCCAACCACGCAGCCGTTGACCACCACGGCCACGATCGTGATCGCCACGACCAGTGCAATGCCCGACGGATCGGTATTTCCCTTCCCGGGGAGCAGGTACGCCCTCAGGTAGCCAATCGCGCCGAGGATGACGCCGAGGGCGATCCCGACCATCAGTTCGCGGACCAGCACCCGCATATACTCGTTGGTCTTCAGTTCGCCGGTGGCCAGCGCCCGGATGACGAGCGTCGCCGACTGACTGCCCGAATTGCCCCCGGTGGACAGGATCAGGGGAATGAAAAGGACCAGCGCTGACAGGGAAGCGATGGCCCCCTCGTAGTGTTCCAGCGCGCTGGCCGTGAAGAGGCCGCCCAGAAAGAGCACGATCAACCAGACCACCCTTTTGCGAACGACCTCCCAGAAACCGGCAACCAGGTACGGCTCCTCGATCGGCGCGACGGCACCCATCTTCTGGGCGTCCTCGGTTCCTTCCGCAACAAGAACGTCGATGACGTCATCGACCGTGATCACCCCCAGCATCGACCGCCCCTCGTCGACCACCGGCAGGGCCAGGATGTCGTATTTTGAGATGAGCCGGGCCACTTCCTCCTGGTCGGTCTCGGGTGTCACCCAGACGACCGATTCGTTCATGATGTCGGCCAGTCGCTGAATCGGGTCCGCCACCAGGAGTTCCCGGAGCGAGACGACGCCGGTCAGTTTTTCCTCCCGGTCGATCACGAAGATGGTGTAAATCGTTTCCTTTTCCTGGGCGGCCGCCTTGACCAGGGCTAGCGCATGGTCGGCCCGCGTGGCCAGGGGGAGCGTGACGAACTGGGTCGTCATGATGCCGCCGGCCGTGTGCGGCTCGTACTGCATGAGGAGCTGCGTCTCGCGGCGCTGCGGCAGGGCGATGCGGGCCAGGATTGCCGCGGCCGGCTCGGGCTCCATATCGGCCAGGATGTCGGCCCGATCGTCCGGACTCATGGCGGACACGATTCGCGCCGCCCGGTCCGGATCGAGTGAGGTGACGAGATGGGCACGAAGGGAGGAATCGACGTACTCGGCCACGTCGGCCGCGCGGTCGATCGGCAGATTCGAGAAGAAGATGCGGATTTCGTTCTCTTCGAGCCGGGTCACCATGTCCGCGAGGTCGGCCGGATGCAGTTCCTCCGTCACCTCGGGCAGTTCACCGGGCGCCGTGCGCAGAATTTCGCGGATCTCCGGAAAGAGGAGGCCCGACGCATGGGATTCAAACTCGGGGCGCGTCGTCACAACAGGGTGTCCTCCGCCGGCCCGGTATTGGCCGGCTCCGGGCTCGTCGGCCTAGTATCCGCCGGCAAAGAAGAGACTGTTCAGGAAGAGCCGGTTCAGGCCGAACCAGAAGAGTCGAAAATTGGGATCCTCGTTGTACAGGACGCATCGGCCCCGTCCGAGGGGCTCCACGGCAAGGAAGGGGGTTCGGGCCAGCCGTTCCTCGTTCTCCAGCGAGAGGTACCCGGAGACACGGGCGAGCGGGGGATACCAGGCCACGTTCCGGCCCGACTCGCTCGGCTCGAAAATCAAATCGCCCGACTTGAAGACCCGCGTGTTTCCCTCGTAACCAAAAGCCAGGGGGTGCCCTGGATCGAGTTCGACGCGGAGAATGGTGCCGGGGATCTCCTCGATCCTTCGTTTCCGTTCGCGCTCGTCGGTGGTCATGAATTTTTCCTGAAGTTTGTCGGCTTCGTCGGCGTCCTTTTCATCCTCGTCGTCCTTGTCGTCATCGTCCTCTTCACCCTTGATCGCGAGGCTGGTCAGACCGGAGTGGTCGGCCGTGGCCCAACCGGCGCCCCCCTTGAGGCCGATGAAAGTTCCACCGCTTTGGGTCCATCGTTCGATCCGGTCCGTGGTGAGACTGTCGATCAGCCCGCCATAGGTCGAACCATCGCCGGAATCGTCGTCGGGAAAGATGAGTGCCGTGAACCCTTCCAGGTTGAATGAGCCCAGGCTGGCCAGCGGAATGATCGAACAATTGATTTCGTATCGACGATCCAGCAGGAACCAGAGCGCTCCAAACGAGGTGGGATCGACCCCGTCGCCGGCCACGATCGCCACGCGCGGTGTCTTGACCGGCAACATTCGATCCGAACCAAGATCGATTCCGGTGCCCGTGAGTCCGGTGAGCGCGGCATACACCGGGACCCCGGCAAGGCGCGACTCCCGGTCGATGATCGCGGCCGTCGAGTCGGAATTGCCGCCCGCCGGAATCAGGATGGTGCCCCGCTTGTAATAGCGCCCGCCGACTTCGAACGGCTTGGTGGCGAATCGGGCCTTGATGCCGTTCTGAAGGAGCCGGAACAGCAGCTTCGGCGCCGCGTTGCGATCCCAGGGAATGAGCCAGCCGGTACGGGCCGGCCCATCGATGATCCCGCCGGTCACTGGTTCGAGGGTGGTGACGATCTCACGGGGGCCGGAGGGCATTTTCTCGCTCCAGGCCGCGTCGAGGCCGAAGGCCAGTGGCAACGACCAGGCCGAGACGTCATAAAACAGCGTCTCGGGAAGCGTGGTCTCCGGTTCCAGGAGCGCATGGGCCAGGAAACCAAGCGGCTGGCGACCGGGCACGACATACGTGCCGGTTGGAAACGAAGCGGGGAGCGGATCGCCGTCGTAGTTCCTGGCGCCGGGGGCCTTGATCTCACCGGTGGCCCGCTCGACCCGGATGCCGTGTGCCAGGAGCAACTCCACCAGCTCACGTCGCCGCCCTTCGTCAGCGACCGGTGGCAGGAGGTAAGCCTCTGCGGCATCCGATGGTTTGTTCACCGCGTCGTCGAAGTACGCGTGGAAGTCCATCAGGCGGGCGGCGCGATGCCGGCGGGTGGTGGCCAGTGTGGCCATCGACGCCTCTAGATGGTGGCGCACCCGCTCACGCAACGTAAGAATCGAACCGTCCGGGCGCTCATAAGCCCGGCCGGCAAGTCCGTGGCCGGCCTGCTCGTAGGTCATCCCCGTGGCACCCTGCATGGATGGCCATGAATCGCCATACCCCGGGTAAAGAAGGTCGAAGGACTCGGCCGTGAAGTAGCTCCAACCACGCCGGTCGAACGCCTCCGCATTGGCGCGGCCGTAAATATCGGCCCAGACACGCACCTGCCGGGGCAGATGGACGTGGATTGGTTCCGCGGCCGGGAAGAAGAAATAGCTCGAGTTGGGATACATCTCGTGAAAATCGACGTGAACCTGAGGATGCCACCGGCGATAGGCGCTCACCCGGCCACGGCTCTCCGGCTGTGACAGCCAGGCCCAGTCACGATTCAGGTCGAAGAGATAGTGATTGTACCGTCCCCCCGGCCAGGGTTCGTCATGCTCCCAGGTGGCGCCATTCGGGTCAGGCAGGCGACCGACCGCCTGGATCTGCCGGGAGACATAGCGGTCGCGGCCGTCCGGATTCAGGCAGGGATCGATGATGACGATGAGGCTGTCGAGAAGCGAAAGAATTTCGGGCCCGGAGCCGCCGACGAGTTCGTAGGCCACGGCCATGGAGGCCTCGCTGGCCGAAGCCTCGCTACCGTGTACATTGTAGGAGAGCCAGACGACGGCGGGCGTCTCCGCGGCCAGCCTGACCGCAGCCTTCTTCGAGGTCCGCATTGGATCCGACAACCCGGCCAGGGAAGTCTTGATGGCCTCCAATCGCGCCATGTTGGCCGGGGAACTGATCACCAGATAGCCGAGCGGTCGATCCTCCCACGTCTTCCCATAGGATTCCCAACGGCAACGGTCGGCACCCGTTTCGACAAGCTTCGTCACGTAGTCGATGATCCGGGCGTGCGGCGTGAAGCGCTGGCCCAGCGGCCAGCCAAGAAAATCCTCCGGCGACGGCACGCCCGGGCGGTACTGGCCGCCCGGATTCAGCGGCAGATCGAGCCGGTCGTCGTTGTCGAGGGCTGGCTCGCCGGGAGTTGAGCCGGCTGGAGGGGCGGCCGCAACGGGTGGCGCAAGGTGGAGCGTGGCTGCGAACAGAGTTCCGACGGTCAGCAGGGCGCTGAGTACGCCGGTGGCCACCGGCGGTTGCCGTGCTCCCCGATCTAGATTCCAGCCCCTGGCGGCCATTCCGGTTTCCCCTTTTCGATGACCCCGGGTCCGAATTCGCCGGGCCTGGGGCCCGGACGGTCCAGAGCCGGCTTCGACGATCAGCTTGAGCCGGGCAAGGTACCAGCGGGGCAGGGGTTTAGAAAGGGGTGGTTCGGCCTTGCACGGGCGCTGACCCATCACCGTTCGAGCGAATAGAGTCGTACCGGTCCAAGGCACGACTCCGGCATCTCCAGCGTGGGCGTCGTGTCAATGAGCGGCCCGCCACTCCCGATCAGCTCCCGATTCAGCGGCGCGAAACGGGTTGACACTTCCTGCTGCCACTGACGGTCGCCGAGCAGGATGGACGTGGCGCCGAAGCGTTGGACGGCTTCCAGTGAAGCACCGCGGCTGAATTCGTGGAACGGCCGTGGCGGAAGGGTCGCGCTCCGGGGCTGCGTGGCCCACCAGGTGACGAACGTTCCGGCCACCCGTTCCTCCGGGGCGATCGCGGCCCGAATTCTTTCCAGATCCTTCGCGGCATGGCAGTCGCGATGACGCCACACCAGCCCGGCATTGACCGCGAGGGAGGCAATGATGCCACCGGTCAATGCCAGGCGAGCCAGAAGGCGTGGCCAGCGCACGAACGCTTCCCCATGCCACAACGCGGCTCCCAGAACCGCCACGAAGGGTGCGGCCGAAGCGAGATAGAGCAGCGTCTTGTTCGGCAGAAACAGGAGCAGGGTCACGAAGACACCGAGGACGGTCAGGGCCGACACCAGGAGGTGGTGCCTCGCGCCGACCGCCGCGTCATCGGCCGCAGGCACTGCCGGTCGGCTTCCAGCAAAAGTCCCGCGCGCCACCCAGCCACCAGCCGCGCGCATGAGCGCCAGTCCGATGAGCGTCAGCCAGGCGGCGAGCATCGGCAAGCGCCACGGCAAAACGAAGAAGTCGGACCAGCGTCTCCATTCACGAAGCGGCGCCCACCCCTCCGTCACCCCATGGTCGAGGTGAAAGGAGTTCTGGCCGATCACGTTGGCGAATCCGGTTACCGAGTCGCTCCACAGGTAGAGCAGATAGGGGAGCGCCAATGAGAAGGCCACCGTCAGTGCCAGCCATGGTCCTGGCCGGCGGAACAGTGACCAACCGCGGCGGACGGTTGCCATGACCAGCATGGCCGTGATCAGAAGAATTGCGTTGGGATGCACGTTGAGCGCAAGCCCCGCGATCAGGCCGGCAGCCACCCACGCACCGCTCGCCGGGCGCGCGGACTCCTCACGTTCCAATGCCACAATGACGGAAATGAACAGTAGAACCCCGAACAATGTCAGCAGCGACTCGAATCGAATCGTCCGGTGCGTCTTCCATACGAACGTGTCAAAAGCAAAGAAGAGTGCCGCCGACAGGGCCGCACCGACAGCAACGCGTCGGCGCAGGAACGCGAACAGCGCCAGGGTCGACAACCCACCGATAAAAACATTGAACCACCGACCCACCAAAAGATCGACACCGGCAAGTCGAAACACGCCCCCCAATTCATAGAAATAGAGTGGGGGCATCCAAAAAATGCGATCTTCGTAGCGATAAAGCGTTCCGTGTGAAGGACTTCCGAGTGGGAGGCCCCTGGCAGCCTGGGCCGCCACCTCGCCGATCCAACCTTCATCTACCCAAACAAGCGGATAGCGGTTCAAGGAGAAGCCGGTAACTATAAGATAGACAATGAGTAACAGGATCGGCATCAGTGAACTTGCTTTTTTATCGAGATTATTCATTATTTATCGATATGACCAGGTTTGAATCGCCTAATCCATGGAAAAAAAGTACTTGCAAACGGCTTTGCTGGTGGTAGATTGCGGCCGTGGTTCAGATTCCCACGAAAACCCTGAAAAGGGTGGGGATCGGAGCCGTCACCCTAGTCGGTCATGCGAGCGGGGACCCCAGGTGAATCAGGAATTCCCGGAAACGACTTTCAGGGGCACTTTTCAATGCACCGTGGATCAAAAGAGACGGCTTACGGTGCCGTCTCGGTTTGCAAAAGCCCTGACCCCCCGGGCCAAGCGAACTGTAGTGGCGGTTCATGGTCTCGAAAAGTGCCTCTCTTTTTATCCGCTGGACTGGTGGAAGGTCTTCGAACGCGAACTCCTGCTCGCGGAGATGACCGACCCCGATATCCGGCGGGGTACGCGGCGGCTTCTGGCCTCCACCGAAGACCTGCAACTGGACAACCAGAGTCGCATCACCCTCTCGACATCCTTGCTCGAGTACTCCGGAATACGCTCGAACGCCGTTCTGACCGGAGCCCTCGACCGCATGGAACTATGGAGCCCCGAAGGTTGGAGCAGTTACCTCCGCGAGGAGGGAACGCCCACCTACGAGGAAACCCTGGTCGGCGTCGGGCCCATCATGCAGAAGGCGACCTTGATCGTCCGTGATCAGCGCGATGCGCTGGCCTCGGATGAATCGGAAGAGTAACACAGTCAACAACGGGTCCTGTCGGTTGCAGATCGCGTGACGAGGTGAGGTTTCGCGATCCAAGGGCGGCAATCGGCAGGACCGGGAAACAAAACCGTGGATCGTCACCAGCCGGTCATGGTCCGGGAAGTCATCCAGCACCTGGTTGCTGGGGGAGCCCGAATCGTGGTCGATGCCACGGTCGGATCAGGCGGTCATGCCGCAGCCCTGCTCGATGCCCTGGGGCCGGAGGGACGCCTGATCGGTCTGGATCGGGACGCGCGCGCACTCGAGCGCGCACAGGAGTACCTGGCCCGCTTCGGGGAGCGGGTCATTCTGCGGCAGTCCAACTTTCGGTCGATGGCCGAGGTGGTCCTGCCGCTCGTGGGTGGCGGTGGGACACCTCGTGGTGGGGTGGACGGGGTCCTCATGGATCTCGGGGTGTCCTCGGAACAGCTTGATCAACCCGACGCCGGTTTTTCCTACCGCGTCGACGGGCCGCTTTCCCTGGCCATGGAGCCGGGGGGCCATCCCGACGCCGCGGATCTCGTGAATGAGCTTCCCGAGATGGAGTTGATCCGGATCTTCGGGGAGTACGGCGACGTGCGGCGGCCAAGAGCCCTGGTCCGATCCATCCTGGCCAGGCGTCCTTTGGTCACGACCTTCGAACTCGTCCGGGCCGCCAGTTCGGTCGGCGCCGGTCGGCCGGAGGAGTTGTCCCGGATATTCCAGGCGCTGCGCATCGCCGTGAACGACGAATTTGATTCCTTGAGGGCGGGCCTGGCCGGTCTCGAGGCGATGCTGAATCCGGGAGGCCGGGCGGTGGTCATTGCCTACCACTCCGGCGAAGACCGGATCGTCAAACAGTTTTTCACACCGGTGACCCTTGGAAAGCCGCTGCCGTGGCTGCCAGGGGGCGGCTCCGCTCACCGGTGGATCGGCCTCTCCCGGGGGGCGCAGAAGCCCACGGGGGACGAGGTGACGGTCAATGTGCGCAGCCCGGAGGCGCGGCCATGGGGGGGGGTCGTTTCGAAGCGGCTGGGTGTGGGGCGTGACAACGCTGGTCGTGCTGTCGTCCACCGCAATGAGCGTGGTGTGGCAAAAGGTCCGGTTCGAGGGGGTGGCGCAGACGTACTCGGACCTCGTGATCCGACATGATCGACTGAAATCCGACCTCGAGGCCGAGCGCTTCGAGTTTCAAAAGCGGGCCAACCGCGCCACCCTGCTGCCGCGTGCCGCCGCACTGGGACTCGTGGACATCCGGACCGATGGGATCATCCTCGTGTCGTTTCAGGACGGAGATGATCGCCCGGCCAATCCGCTGCTCGATGGCTTTGTCGGCGAGGCCCTGGCCTCGGACCCGACTTCCGCCGGCCGGCGGACGAACACCCTTCAGCCCGGAGAGCGGGACGGACGGTGATTGCAACTCCCCGGGAAAGTCGGGGTCGTCTCACTCTCATCGGTCTGGCCGGCGGGATCATTGCCGCCGTGATGGCCGCCCGACTGATCTGGATTCAAGTTGTCGACGCCCCACGGTACGTCGCGTTGGCCCACGACCAGCACTTCGAGCGTGAGCGCCTGGCACCTCATCGGGGCGCGGTCAAGGATCGCCATGGCACGAACCTGTCCTATACCGCGGATAACCCCACGCTGATCGTCGACGCCAACCGCCTGGATGCGGCCGGACGGAAGGAAATCGCCGTGTGCCTCGCGGAGATACTGGAACTTTCGGCCGGCGCCATCGAAAAGAAATTGTCCCAGAGGAAGGGGGCGGTGGTACTGAATCCCAAGGCCACCGCCCTGACCGGCGACGATCTGGCCAATCTGCCCCCGAACGTGATCGTGGAGCACCATCCCAAGCGGATCTATCCCTTCGGCGCGGCCGCCGCACACGTGATCGGCTACGTCGGCGTTGACCAGGAGGGCCTCGACGGGATCGAGAAGCAGTGGGACGAGACGCTCCGCGGCTTTCCCGGCTGGACGACCTACCTGCGCGACGCCCGCGGGCACCGCCAGGCCGAGAGTTTCCGCAATCCACCGGTGGCAGGCAGTGACCTCATCCTGTCAATCGACGCGGAACTTCAGCAGGTGGTGGCCGAGCGGCTTGATGCCGCGGTGGAGCGCTGCCAGGCCAAGGGGGGATACGTCCTTGTCATCGAGCCCGAGACGGGGGACATCCTGGCTTTGGCCAACTCGCCTTCCTTCGACCCGACCTGGTACGACCGCCCCGAAAGCATCCGCCACCAGCGGAACCGGGTGCTGGCCGACGGGATCGAGCCGGGCTCGACCATCAAGGCGATCACGGCGGCCGCTGCCCTCGAGGACGGTGCCTATCGCCCGAACACGCCGATCGACTGCCATATGGGGTCGTGGATGTTGCAGGGGAAACCGATCACCGATCACGAGGGGTTCGGCGTGCTGCCGTTCATCGATACATTTGTCCACTCCTCGAACATCGCCATGGCCCAGGTTGGACTTCGGCTCGGGCCGGACAAGATGTATCACTACCTTCGACGGTTCGGTTTTGCCGAGCGGACCGGCATCGGGCTTGGCGAGTCACCGGGTGCGCTAAAGCGTCCGGAGAAGTGGTCCGGACGGACGGCGGCCACGGTGGCTTTCGGTTACGAAATTCGCGTGTCGCCCATCCAGATGGCGATGGCCTACGCCGCCCTGGCCAACAAGGGAATCCTGATGAAGCCGCGACTGGTTCGGGCGGTGTGTGATGTCGACGGCAAGTTGCGTTCCATCCCGCCGCAGGAAGTCCGCCGGGCCGTGACCGAAAAAACCGCGGCGACGATGCTCGACTTCATGAAAAAAACGGTGGAAGAGGGGACCGGCCGGAAAGGTGCCGTCGACTGGTGCGCCGTCGGCGGCAAGACCGGCACCGCCCGCAAGTACGATCAGGCCGCCGGCGGGTATGTGTCCAGGCATTACGCGTCCTTTGTCGGCGTGGCGCCGGCCGATCGGCCCCGCATTCTCTGTTATGCGGTCATCGACGAGCCGAAGGGGGACATTTACGGCGGCGGAACGGCCGCCCCGCTCTTTCGGGAGATACTGGAAGCCGCTTCGAGACTGGATCACCCGTTGCTCCGCCCGGACTACGAAACCATCCGGGTGCCGAAGAACGAGATCGCAAGCAAGGGTGAGGCGGGCAAGTCCCGGCGGAATTCGCTGGCGCCGACACTCACACTTGAGGCGGCGGTCGCCGAAACCGTCTCCGTGGCCCGACGTCTGACGGAATACGATCAGGCGGCGCGCGCCGCGGCCCTTGACTCGATGTCGGTCGACCCCGGCCTCCTGGCCCCTGCCATCGATGGACTGGCACCCGTCCTGGTCGGCCTCTCCCTTCGCGAGGCGTCGATGGCGGTAAGCCAGGCCGGATTCGTGCCGTGCCCCGTCGGCGGGAGTAGCGTCGTCGTGCGTCAGTTTCCGGCAGCGGGGCAGCCGGTCACGTCGTTTCACGATGGTATTGTCACGCTGTTCCTGGGCAATCCGTCCGACCTGGCCCTGCGGGAGGCCCATGACGGGCGTTGAACTCATGGCCTTGCTTCCAGGGGCCAGGCTGGTCGGCGAGAGACCGGCGGCCATCACCGGCATGTCGTTCGATTCGCGGACGACTCGGCCCGGTGATCTCTTCGTGGCCCGCAGCGGTCTGCTCGCCGATGGGCATCAATTCGCCAGGGCGGCGGTCGATCGCGGCGCCGCCGCCGTGGTGGCCGAACGGATGCCCGAGCCCGGCGTTCCGGTCCCGGTTCTCCTGGTCGACGATTCGCGCGAGGCGCTGGCCCGGGTGGCCGCGGCATGGCACGACTGGCCCAGCCGGAAGCTCGATCTGATCGGCGTGACCGGCACGAACGGCAAGACGACGACGACCCACTTCCTGACGGCCGGAGCGGCCGCAGCCGGCCGCGCGACCGGGCGGATCGGCACCGTTGGCTACGACATCAACGGCACGACGATTGACGCCCCGCACACGACGCCGGAAGCGCCGGTGCTGGAGGATCTGCTGGCAAAGATGGTGGTCGCCGGTGTTGACCTCTGCGCGATGGAAGTATCGAGCCACGCCCTGGAGCAGCGCCGGTCCTTTGGACTCGACTTTCGCGGTGTCCTCTTCACCAATCTGACTCGGGACCACCTCGACTATCACCATGATTTCGAATCGTACTACGCGGCGAAGCGCCGTCTTTTCCGCGCCGGCGAGCGCGGGAGCGACGCGAAAGTGGTGGCCGCCATCAACGTCGACGACTCGTTCGGTCAAAGGCTGGCGACGGAATCCGACCCGACGGTCGTGACATTTGGCGTCGAGTCGCCAGCCGACTACCGCGCCCTGGTAACCCGTATGGACGGTTCCGGAACGGATGTCGTCGTCGAGATGCCTGCCGGCCGGCTGGCGCTCCGCCTCGGCATGGTCGGTCCGTTCAATGTCCTGAATGCGCTGGGTGCGGCGGCGATCCTGACCGAGTTGGGCTACGAGCCGGAGGCGATCCGGACCGGCCTCGAATCGCTGCATGGCGTTCCCGGGCGGATGGAACGAATCGATCGGGGCCAGCCATTTCTGGTTCTCGTCGACTACGCGCACACGCCCGATGCCCTCGAACGTGTACTGATGGCCGCCCGACATGCCACGACCGGGCGGCTGATTGCCGTCTTCGGCTGCGGTGGCGATCGCGACCGGTCGAAGCGGCCGATCATGGGAGCTCTGGCCACCCGGTTGGCCGATCACGCGATCATTACGTCCGACAATCCGAGGAGCGAGGAGCCGGAGTCGATCGTATCCGAAATTGTCGTTGGGGCCCGTGACGGCGGCGGTTCGTTCGACGTGGAAGTTGATCGCCGGACCGCCATCGACTCGGCCCTCGGCGGCGCCCGGCCGGGTGACACCGTGGTCATTGCCGGGAAAGGGCACGAGCCGTACCAGATCCTGCGCGATCGCACGATTCACTTCGACGATCGCGAAGAGGCGGTGCGTCGCCTGTGCGAACTCGGTTGGGACGGTCCGAAAGGGGACGATGGGTTCGATTCTCCCCGCTAACCGCGCCGCCTTCACGGCGGCTGAACTGGCCCGGATCACCGGTGGCCGCTGGATGACCAGCGGCTCCGACGTGGTCGGGGTGACGACCGACTCACGCGGGATGGTGCCGGGGCAGCTCTTCGTGGCTCTGTCCGGTGAGCGCTTCGACGGGCATGACTTTCTGGACCAGGTGGCGGCGGCCGGTGCGGCGGCGGCCATCGTCAAGACGCCACGGGCGGTCTCGATCCCGCAGCTCGTGGTAGCCGACCCCGTGGCCGCCCTCGGCTCGCTGGCGCTGGCTCATCGCGATCGATTCGACATCCCGCTCGTCGGGTTGACCGGTTCCAACGGCAAGACGACCAGCAAGGAGATGATCGCGGCCGTGCTCGCTCCGCTCGGCCCGATTCACCGCACGGCCGGGAATCTCAACAACCATATCGGCGTGCCGCTGACTCTCCTCGGGCTGGAACCCGCGCACCGGGCCGCCGTCGTTGAAATGGGAATGAGCCGTGAAGGGGAGATCCGGGCGCTGGCCGCCATGGCCCGCCCCACCGTGGCCGTGATCACTAATGCCGGGCGGGCCCACCTGCTGGGGCTCGGCAGTCGCGAGGCGGTGGTCCGCGCCAAGAGCGAAATCGCCGAGGCGCTGGGGCCATCGGATACGCTCATCTACTTCGGCGACGACGGGTTGCTGCGCGAGGTGAACAAGGGTTGCGCGGCGCATGTGGTGACTTTTGGCCTCGGCCCGACGCCGAACCTGTCCGCGTCACACATCAACGAGACGGGGCTCCTCGGCAGCGAGTTTGACGTGGACGGCTTTGGCCGCGTCCATCTGGCCATCCCGGGAAGGCATAATGTGCTCAACGCCCTCGCCGCGCTCGCCGTGAGTCAGGTACTGGGCGTGGCGCCGGACGCCGCTGTCCGGGCGCTCGCGAACGTGCGGCCCGTGACCGGCCGGATGGAGGTTCGCCGCTTCGGCCCCCTCACGATCATCGACGACAGTTACAACGCCAACCCGGACTCGATGCGCGCCGCGCTCGATCTGCTGCGGGAGGCGCCGCATACCGGTCGCCGTGTGGCGGTGCTCGGGGAGATGCTCGAACTCGGACAGACCTCCCTTTCGATGCACCGCGAGGTCGGGGCCGCGGCGAGTTTTGTCGATGCCCTCTGGGTTATCGGGCCGTCCGCATCCGAAGTGGCGGCGGCGGCCGTCGAGGCCGGGCTGGCCGGCAGCGCGGCGCATGTCGTGCCTGACCTGGAAAGCCTGCTCTCATCAATTCCGCCGGCGCTCTTACCCGGCGATCTGATCCTGGTGAAGGGGTCGCGCGGGATGGCACTCGACCGGCTGGTCCGGGCCGTCGAGACATCGGTCGCATCTCAGCCTGACGAGGAGCGCTGACATGCTCCTCTGGCTTCTCTACCCACTGCACGAGGATGTGTCGGTCTTCAATGTGATTCGCTACATCACGTTTCGATCGGCGTACGCCGGCGTGACGGCGCTGCTCCTCTCGTTCGCACTGGGGCCACCCCTGATCCGCTGGCTGCAGCAAGTCCGGATGCGCCAGATCATCCGGCGGGACGGACCGAGCAGTCATTACACCAAGGAAGGAACCCCCACGATGGGGGGGCTCCTGATACTGGCCGCGCTGGTTATCCCCACTCTATTGTGGGGAAATCTTGAGAACCGCCTGGTATTGATCGCGCTCGGCTCCACTCTCTGGCTGGGGGCAATCGGTTTTCTCGATGACTGGCTCAAGATCCAGAAGATGTCGAAGGGGCTCCTCGGCCGGTACAAGATTGCCGGTCAACTGGCGCTCGGTCTTGGCCTCGGCACCTATATCTATCTGAATCCGGTGCATCCGACGGCCACCACCGTGACGAGCATCCCCTTCCTCAAAAATGTCTTTCTCGACCTGGGGATTTTCTACATCCCCTTCGTGGCATTGGTCATCACGGGTGCGTCGAATGCGGTCAATCTGACCGACGGGCTCGACGGCCTGGCCACCGGCACGGCGGCCATGGCAGCCGCGGCCTTCGCCGGACTGGCGTACCTGTCGGGTCATGCCCGGTTCAGCGAGTATCTGAACATCCTCTTCGTGCGCGAGGCGGGTGAACTGACGGTGTTCCTGGCCGCGATGGTCGGGGCCTCGCTCGGTTTCCTCTGGTTCAACACGCACCCGGCGTCCGTCTTCATGGGCGATACCGGGAGCCTGGCACTGGGCGGCGCCCTTGGCACGGTGGCGGTACTGATAAAACGTGAATTTCTCCTGGTGGTGATTGGCGGCATCTTCGTCCTCGAGGCGTTGTCCGTCATTCTGCAGGTGGCCTCCTTCAAGCTGCGCCGGAAGCGCATCCTGAAGATGGCTCCGCTGCACCACCATTTCGAGTTGTCCGGGTGGGCGGAGACGAAGGTGGTGGTGCGGTTCTGGATTGTGGCGGCGCTTTTTGCGCTTCTGTCTCTGTCCACCCTCAAACTTCAATGACGATCGGGGTCATGGATGAACGGCGCTCAGGAATTCAGGCTTCAGTGAATGAGGGTCGATCGATGATCGGAACGGACGTTCGCGGTCGGCACTTCCTGGTGGTGGGGCTGGCCAGGAGCGGTGTTGGCATTGCGCGGCTTCTCCTCAATCATGGCGCGCGGGTGTCCGGCGCGGATGCCAGGGGGGCGTCGGCCCTCGGCGCCTTTGCCCGGGCACTCGAAGCCGATGGCCTGGTTCTCCACGCGGACGATCCCGGTGCCGTCGTGCTCGACGGCGTCGATGCCATCGTTCTTTCGCCTGGCGTGCCGCGGTCGGCACCGCTGGTGGCGGAGGCCAGCCGGCGCGGCCTGCCGATCATCGGCGAGCTCGAATTGGCCGCCCGTTTCGCCAGGGCTCCGATCATTGCGGTGACCGGCACCAACGGGAAGTCGACGACCGTCACCTGGATCGGCCACCTGCTTCAGGCGATGGCTCGACCGGTCGTCGTGGCCGGAAATGTCGGCACGGCGCTCAGCGCCGTTGTCGAGACGGTGCCCGCGGAGGGCGTGCTGGTCGTGGAGGTCTCGTCGTTCCAGCTCGAGACGACCGACACCTTTCGTCCGACCGTCGGCGTCGCATTGAACCTCGCACCGGATCATCTCGACCGATATGACTCGGTGGCCGATTACTACGCGGCCAAGGAACGGCTCTTCCTTCGGCAAACCCCGGATGACGTGGCGGTGTTGAATGCCGCCGATCCGTTGCTCATGAGCTGGGCCCCCCGACTTTCCGCCCGGCTCCTCACATTCGGGGGCCCGGTTGCTGGTTCTGCCGGGGCGCGGCTTGTGGATGGGCAGCTCGGCCTGGAAACGGTGGCCGGATTCGTGCCGCTGGTTCCGGCCAGCCGGCTGGGTATTCCCGGACCCCACAATGTGCAGAACGCCCTGGCCGCGATCGCGGCGCTGCACGGGCTCGGTGTTGATGTGACAGACCCGCGTTTTGTCCGCGGGCTCGAGGATTTCCGTGGCCTCGAGCATCGTCTCGAGTACCTGGGCGAGCTCAACGGAGTCCGCTTTTACAACGATTCCAAGGCAACGAATACGGACAGCCTGGCGGTGGCACTGGCCTCGTTCACGGAGCCGGTGGTGCTGATCGCCGGCGGCCGGGACAAGAAAGGTGATTTTCCGGCACTCGCCCCGGTCGTTTCCGAGCATGTGGCCCTGGTGGTGACGATCGGCGAAGCCGCCACCACGATCCGGAAGGCCTGGAGCCACGTGGTCAGTGACTGGGTGTCGGCCGGGACCTCCTTCGAAAGGGCGGTGGAATCCGCCTATCAGGAGGCGGCCGCGCGGGGTGCCGTCGTGCTTCTCTCGCCGGGGTGCGCCTCCTTCGACATGTTCCAGGATTACGAGGATCGTGGTCGGCAATTCAAGAAACTGGTGGTTCAACTGGGTGCGGAAAGGTTCCTGCCATGACGGAATACATCATTCCCATCGCCCGCTGGGGATTCAATTCCGGTCGCCGCTTCGTGCGGCAAATCGGAACCTCGATGTTGGAAGAGCCGATGGGCAAGGACCGATCGAACATCATCCTGCCGGTTGAAATGCACAGGGATCGAATCGACTGGCTGCTGCTCCTGGCCGTCCTTTCCCTTCTCGGGATCGGGCTGTTGATGGTCCTTTCCTCCACCAGCTTTACGGCGCAAACCGCGCATGGCGATCCTTTCGGCCGCTTCTCGGCCCAGGGATTGCGTGGCCTGATGGGCCTTCTGCTGATGGTCGTGGCCATCCGATCGGACTACCGGATTCTGTCGACCTGGGCCCCCTGGATCGCCGTTGGTTCGGCCCTCCTGCTTGCCGCCGTTTTCCTGCCCGGTATCGGCGAGGTCAGCAACGGGAGCCAGCGCTGGCTGGAAGTGGGACCGTTCCGGTTCCAGCCGATCGAAGTGGCCCGCGTGGGGCTCATTGTTTACCTGGCCCGGCTCCTGTCCAAATCG
>JAWXBZ010000165.1:0-22116 GCA_034440375.1 Candidatus Eiseniibacteriota bacterium | reverse complement strand
TAGCCGTCGAGGCGCTGCAACGGCAGGCTGGTCGCCGGCCAAATCCCGAGCTGGACCTGGAGCTGGAGAACTTTTCCGGCTCCCTTCCCGGTTTCAACAGCAGCGAATCAACGATCTTCCTTAGCCAGCAGTTCGAAAGAGGCGGCAAACGCAACGCCCGACGCCGGCTGGCCCGTGCCGGCGGCCCGGTGGCCGTGGCGGAGCGGCGGGAATTTGAACTTCAACTGGCGCGGGACGTAGCCCATGCGTTCGCGGCCGGTCTTGCGGCGCAGGATCGACGGGCGCTCCGTCGGGCGATGTTGTCCCTTGCGGAGGAAGTCGTCGAATCCGCCGAGCAGAAGGTGGCGCTGGGCGCGGTCCTCAAGGCCGAAGCCACTCGCAGCCGGGTCACTCGAAACCTCGCAGCCATCGAGTACGCCGCCGCGATTCAGGACCTCGATCTCGCCCGCCAGAGCCTGGCCCGCCTGTGGGGGGCCATGGTCCCCGACTTCGGACTCTTTGCCGGGACGATGGACACGCTGCGAACGATTCCAGTTGTCGCGGACCTGGACTCGATGCTGGCCAGTCACCCGCTGATTCTAAAGTACCGCGCGGATTCCCAGCGCGCCCGGGCGGGAGTCGTCCTGCAGAAGAGCCACTCCAGCCAGGATCTGAGCCTGGGCGCCGGATTCCGCCTGCTGGATGGCGCGGACGATGGCACCTTCCTCGTGGGCCTCTCCATGGGTCTCCCCTTTTCGGATCGCAACCAGGGAAACATTGCCGCGGCCGACATCCTGGTCGAGCAGGCGAACCTGGCGGAACAGGCCGCCGCCAACGAATTGTCCAATGGGTTGGAACAAACGCTCGGCCACCTGGCCGTCGCGCAGGGCGCAATCAGGGGGCTTCGTCGCGACGTCCTGCCGTCCGCGCAGGTTTCCTACGACGAAGTGGAGACCGCCTATCGCCAGGGGCGATTGACCTATCTCGATCTACTGGAGGCCCGTCGATTGCTGGCGGAGTCCCGCCTTTCTGAAATTGACTGGCTCGCGCGACTCTATTCGCTGCGCGCCGAACTGGAATGGACGATTGGCCGGTCACTGCCGGCCATCTGGGAGGGTTCACGATGATTCGATTCGGGACAACACGAACGCCCGGCGGGCTCCTGGTTGCCGGCACCGGATTCCTGGCACTCTCATTGATGTTGATGCTTTCCGGATGTGGCTCCTCGGGAAAGACTCCACCGAAATCGGGTGGAAAAGAGGGCGCGATGGAACACGCCGATCACGAGGGAGAGGGACACGCCGGGCACGAAGAGGAAGGACACGCCGAGCACAAGGGAGAGGGGCACGCCGAGCACGAGGGAGAGGGACACGCCGGGCACGCCGAAGATGAAGCTGTTCGCCTGACAGTGGAGCAACGACGCCGGGCCGGCATTACGCTGGAAATGACCCAATCGGCATTGATCGGCCGACCGCTGGAACTGCCCGGTGAGGTGGTTCTGGATGCGGATCGATTGAGTCACATCGTCCCGCGATTTCCCGGCGTGGCCAGTGAGGTGCGGAAGCGCCTCGGCGACCGGGTTCACGCCGGCGATGTTCTCGCCGTCATCAACAGCAATCAGAGCCTGTCCACGTATGAAGTCACCTCGTTGACCGACGGGGTCGTCATCGAGAAGCACATCACCCTCGGGGAATTCGTCACCGACGACAGCGACATCTATGTCGTGGCGGATCTCTCCCGCGTCTGGATCAACCTGACGGTTTATCCACGGGACATGTCGGCGATTCGCGTCGGGCAGAAGGTGGCGGTGAGCGTCACCGGGTTCGACACGGAGGTGCGCGGCGAGATCAACTACATCGGACCGATCGTCGGTGAGGTGACCCGAACCGCGCTGGCTCGTGTCGTGCTCCCCAACCGGGACGGCGCGCTGCGCCCGGGACTCTTCGTCACCGCCCGCGTTTTCGTACCGGGTTCCGCCGTTCCCATCGCCGTCCGCGACGAAGCCCTGCAGACGCTGGAAGGCGAAACGGTGGTCTTCGTCGAGGAAAGTGACGGGGTCTATCTCGCCCAGGTGGTGCTAGCCGGCGTGACCGACGGGGATTGGACCGAGATCCGATCCGGCCTTGCCGAAGGGCAGAAATACGTGACGCGCGGGGCATTCCTGCTGAAATCGGAGAAGCTGAAGTCGGAGGCCGGCCATGACCACTGAGCCCGATGCCGCCGCGCCGAGCGGCCTGCTGGAACGGCTGATCGACTTCTCCATCCGTCAACGGGGCCTGGTCATCCTGGGGGCGCTCGGAATCGCCGCCCTTGGCGTGCTCAGCTTTGGTCGCCTGCCGATCGATGCGGTTCCCGATATCACGAACGTGCAGGTGCAGATCAATACGTCGATTTCCGCGCTCTCACCGGTGGAGGTGGAGCGCCAGATCACGTTTCCCCTCGAGACGGCCATGTCCGGCCTGCCCGGGGTCGAGCAGGTCCGCTCGCTGTCGCGATACGGCCTGTCCCAGATCACGGTCATCTTCAAGGACGGCACTGACATCTACCTGGCGCGTCAGCTGGTCAACGAGCGCCTCCAGGAAGCCAAGGAAAACCTGCCGCCGGGGCTCGGGCAGCCGGTCATGGGTCCGATTGCCACGGGACTGGGAGAGATCTTTCTCTGGTCCGTCGAGGCCGACTCGAACGCGACTCGCCCCGATGGTCAACCCTGGAACGAGTCGGACCTGCGAACGCTGCAGGACTGGGTCGTGAAACCGCAGATTCGAACCGTGCCGGGTGTCACCGAGGTCAATTCCATCGGCGGCTACGAACGCCAGCTGCACATCAACCCCGATCCGGACCGACTCATCGCACATGGATTGTCCTTTCGCGATGTGTTCGATGCCGTGTCGGCCAACAACGCCAATGCCGGGGCGGGGTACATCGAACATCGCGAGGAGTCCTATCTCATTCGGACCACCGGGCGGGTCGAGACGCTGGATGACCTTCGGAACATCGTGATCGGCACCACGGACGGCATCCCGGTGCGCATTCGGGATGTGGCCGAGGTGGTCGAGGGGCGTGAACTCCGCACCGGTGCCGCCACGCACATGGGCAAAGAAGCGGTGGTCGGCACGGCGATCATGCTGGTCGGCGAGAACGGCCGAACCGTGGCCCGTCGGGTGGCCGACAAGCTCGAAGTCGTGAACAAGTCGCTCCCGCCCGGCGTGCGCGCCGTGACCCTGTACGATCGAACGGACCTGGTCGACGCGACGCTCGAGACCGTCAAGAAGAACCTGCTGGAGGGGGCGCTGCTGGTCATCGCCATCCTCTTCTTCATGCTCGGCAATCTCCGGGCCGCCCTGATCGTGGCGCTGACGATCCCGCTGTCGATGCTTTTCTCCATCACCGGGATGGTTCAGAACAAGATCAGCGGAAACCTCATGAGCCTGGGGGCCATCGATTTCGGCATCATCGTGGACGGGGCCGTCGTCATGACGGAGAACATTGTCCGGCGGTTGGCCGAGCGTCAGACTCATCTCAACCGACCCCTCACCAAGCCGGAACGTCTGGCAGAAGCCTTTGCATCGTCCCGTGAGGTGGCGCGCCCCACGCTGTTCGGTGTCGGCATCATCATGATCGTCTACCTGCCGATCCTGACGCTGACCGGTATCGAGGGCAAGATGTTCCGCCCGATGGCCGAAGTGGTGCTTCTCGCTCTCGGCGGAGCCCTCCTGTTCACCTTCACCTTTGTTCCCGCCGCGCTGGCGATGGCCCTTGGCGGACGTGTCAGCGAAGGGGAGAACGTCGTTCTTCGCGCCTCGAGAGCCGCCTATCGACGGACCCTGGGATGGTCCCTGGCTCATCGTGCCCCGGTGCTTCTCGGAGCGCTGCTCCTCCTGATCGGATCGGCCATCCTGGCCACCCGCCTCGGCAGCGAGTTCGTGCCCCAATTGCAGGAGGGGAGCCTGGCAGTCCAGGCCATTCGGATTCCTTCGACAAGTCTTTCCACCAGCGTGGCCATGCAGGATCAGCTCGAACGGTTCCTGCTTGAAAAATTTCCGGACGAGATCGAATCGATCTTTGCCCGGGTCGGCACGGCGGAAATTGCCACCGACCCGATGGGGCCGAACATCGCGGATACCTACGTCATGCTGATGCCAATGAAGAGCTGGACGAAGGCATCCAGTCAATCAGAGCTCGCGGAGCGGATCGAGGAGGCCCTGACGGAACTTCCCGGTCAGAACTATGAAGTGACCCAGCCGATCGAGCTCCGATTCAACGAACTCATCTCGGGCGTTCGCAGCGACCTGGCGGTCAAGGTTTACGGTGACGAACTGGATGTCATGGAGCGCGAAGCCAATCGGATCGCCGCCGAGTTGAACAAGATTCCCGGAGCCACCGGGGTCAAGGTGGAGCAGGTTTCGGGGCTTCCGGTCCTGACGATTGAAGTGGATCGCGCCGCCATCGCGCGGTACGGGCTGAATGTGGTGGATGTGCAGGCGGTCATCGAAACGGCGCTCGGCGGAACCTCGGTCGGGCAGGTGTACGAGGGGGATCGTCGATTCGACATCGTGGTGCGGCTGCCGGAGGCAAGGCGCCGCGATCTCACGCCCTCGGGGACCTGCCGATACCGCTTCCGGCCGGTTCGACCTCTGATGCGCTGATGGCCTCACTCGACCCGGAGGCCATGACGCATGTCGCGTATGTGCCGCTCGGATCGGTGGCCAAAATCTCGCTGCAGGAAGGTCCGAACCAGATCACGCGCGAGAATGGCAAGCGACGCATTGCCGTCATGGCCAACGTGTCCGGCCGGGACATCGGCGGCTTCGTGACCGAAGCGCAGCAGCGGATCGATGCCAACATCAAGCTTCCGCCAGGTTACTGGCTCGGCTGGGGCGGCCAGTTCGAAAACCTGATTGCCGCTCGGAAGCGTCTCGAGATCGTCGTTCCGCTGTCGATGGCGCTCATCTTCCTGCTGCTGTTCACGACATTCGGTTCAATCAAGCATGCCGCCCTCGTTTTCACCGGCGTTCCGCTCGCGCTGACCGGTGGCGTGATGGCATTGGCGATTCGGGGAATTCCGTTTTCCATTTCCGCCGGCGTTGGATTCATCGCGCTCTCGGGGGTGGCGGTGCTGAACGGGTTGGTGCTGATGACGTTCATCAATCAACTGCGGGGGGAGGGTCTGTCGGTCGACGAGGCCATTCGAAAGGGCGCCGACACCCGACTCCGACCAATTTTGATGACCGCGCTGGTAGCCTCACTCGGCTTCGTACCGATGGCCCTGGCGCACGGCACCGGCGCGGAGGTCCAGCGGCCGCTGGCCACGGTCGTCATCGGCGGCATTGTGTCATCGACGCTGCTGACCCTGATTGTGCTGCCGGTTCTTTATCGGCTCGCGCATCGGGAAAAAGCCGTCGGGGACTGATGGTTCAGATCAGTCGGCTGGGTAAGTCATGAGCCACGCGCATGGGGGTGAACTCCCGGCGCGTGGCCGTGCGTTCTCCATCGGTATCGCGCTCAACCTCGGCTTTGTCATCGTCGAAACCGTGGCCGGATTCACCGCACACTCGCTGGCTCTGCTGGCGGATGCCGGGCACAACCTGAGCGATGTTCTCGGCCTGGTGATCGCCTGGATCGCGGTTGTCCTGGGTCAGCGGCAGGCGACGCTCCGTCGCACGTACGGTCTCAAGCGATCATCCATCGTTGCCGCATTGCTCAATTCAGTCCTGTTGTTGATCGCCGTTGGTGCCATCGTCGCCGAGGCGGTCCGGCGTTTTGGCGATCCCCGGTTGCCCGCCACCGGGGTGCTGATCTGGGTTGCCGCCGTCGGCGTCATCATCAATGCCTCGACGGCCGTGCTCTTTCTGCGGGGTCGGAAGGAGGATCTCAATATTCAGGGTGCGTTCATCCACATGGCGGCCGATGCCGGCGTCTCGCTGGGCGTGATCGTCGCGGCTGTCGCCATGGGGGCGACCGGCTGGACCTGGCTGGATCCGGCAGTCAGCCTTGGGATTGCCGGTGTCATCCTCGCGGGCACCTGGGGCCTGCTGAAGGAATCGCTGAACCTGTCTCTGGATGCGGTACCCAGCGCGATCGATGCGGAACAGGTGAGGAAATACCTGGCCGATCATTCCGAAGTCACCAATGTTCACGATCTTCACATCTGGCCATTGAGTACGACCGAAATCGCCGTGACGGCACATCTGGTCGTGTCGAGCGGAACTGAAAGGGACCGACTGCTCCGAAGCATGACGACGGACCTGATCCACCGCTTTGGCATCCACCATGTGACCCTGCAGGTCGAAGCAGTCGGGCCGGGCTCGGCCGACTGTAAAGGGGGATGCCGGATCTTACCATCAGGCGGTAGTACGACGACTTTCTCCAACTTACTACTCCGGCAACCTTCGGAGAAGCCATGACACGACAGAACATCAGTAGCGGCGGCCCGTGGGAAGACATCGCCGGCTATTCGCGAGCCGTGCGTGTCGGTCCGTTCGTGGCGGTGGCCGGTTCCACCGCCATGACGCCCCAGGGGCTCGTTGGCGTCGATGATGCCTACGCCCAGGCCATCCAGTCATTCAAGACGATCGAGGCGGCGCTGGAAAGGGCCGGCGCCCGCCTCGATCAAGTGATCCGCACCCGGATTTACCTGATCAACGCCGCCGACTCGGACGCCGTCGGCCGCGCCCACGCCGAATTCTTCCGCACCATCAAACCCGCCGCGACGATGGTCGTCGTCAAGGGTCTGATCGACCCCGCGATGCTGGTCGAGGTCGAGGCGGACGCGTGGGTGGGGGAGTAGTTTTCGGGAGCACGGGGTGGATGCGGCTCGTCATGAGCAGCAAAACCGGAGGCCTGACGGTTTACAGTACGCCGTTCCAGCCAGGCTGCGGGTACTGAACTCAGAACAGCTCGCCGGCCCATAGGGCGTCCGCAAACTCCCGGGCAGGCAGTATCAATATCCCGTCTTCCGTCACGCGGCGCCGCGTCTCGAGAGAGGCAATGAGGCGTTTCTGTACCCGCGGGTGATCCACGATCAGGTTCCTCATCCCTTTCAAATGATCCGCCTCGACCCGGCGTGTTGCTTTGGCTTCGATGGCTACCCGCACATCGTCGACGATGAAATCCACCTCGATGCCGCTGGCAAGTCTCCAGTAGCTCAGTTGATTGTCCAGGCCCGAGTAGCTTCGGTAGGCGGTGAGCTCGTGACAGACCCAGTTTTCGAAGGCCTTGCCATAGAGTTCCGTGCCTGGCAGGAGCCGACCGCGTCGCGCCAATCGATTCACAATGCCGACATCCCCAAAGTAAAATTTCGGGGCGCCGATCACCCGGCGTTTCGGCCGGCGGCGATAAGCCGGCAGCCAGCGACCGATCAGCGTATCGACCAGGATGTCGAAGTGATTCCGAATGGTCGGCCCGGAGACTCCGCACTCCCGGGCGATGGTGGAGAAGTTGACTATTTCGGTATCCGACAGCGAGGCGATCCCCAGAAACTCCGAGAATACCGGAAGATTTCGGACGAGCCCCTCGGCGGCGATTTCTTCCTTCAGGTAGTCCCCGACATAGGACTCCAGCAACGGCCCGGGTGCTTCTGCCGTGTAGATTCGCGGCAGGTAACCCCGGTTGAGCAGCCGATCCAGATCGAACTGATCGCCCAGCTCGGCTGAGACCAGCCCGAAGAGTTCATGCCGCACGGCGCGGCCACCGAGCAGATTGGCCTGCCCCTTGCGCACTTTCCTCGCGCTCGCGCCGCTCAAGGCGAAGTGAACGCCGCGATTTTCGAAGAGCCAGTGCACCTCATCCAGGAGGCCCGGCGCCTTTTGAATCTCATCGATCACGACGAAACGAGTCTTCGGGGACCCCAGGAGAAGCGATCGCAGAATCTGCGGCTCCTGTAGGAATCGGCGATACTCGTCCGTCTTTAATAGGTCAATCCAGAGGGCATCGGGGTAGGCGGCTCGCAGAAGTGTGCTCTTTCCGGTCTCCTTCATGAACAACACGCTTGGCGTCCTCCAGAACTGTACCGGCATTCGTCTCGCCAATTGCGGGGGGGTTGCCATCGACACCACGTACTGCATTCCGACGTCGGCCGTTGTCGGGTCGGAGTTCGTCAGCACCATCCAGCCGCGCGGTCGTGGCAACGGTTGCCCGGATCTCCACTCCTTCGATCGCTTGAGCCGAAACGCCGCGATCGCCACGTCCAGGGGCCAGATGAACTATGTGCGGCTGGTTCCCGGGGCGGGAGGGGTACCGACCAATATTGACTTCGCGTCGGTAACCAACTTCAACACCGTGGACGTCACGTACAAGACGGTGTTGGACGGTATCCCGGTCGGCCGCCTGCGCAACAACCCGGGCTTCTTCGGCGCCGGCTGCGATGACGTGACGGCGTCCCACGCCCGCACCGATGACATCCTTGAGTGGTTCGAATCGGCCACCATCTGCCGCCCACCGACTCAGGGATCTGTGCCAATCATCGACCCGCCGCTCCCCCCGTCCTTCCGCCACGCCCTCGGCAATGCCTATCCAAATCCAATGAATCCAACCACGCGCATCCAGTTTACCAACGGCGTGTCAAACGGTCGCGTGAAGGTCGAAATCTTCGACGTCACCGGTCGGCTGGTCCGCTCGCTCGTGGATTCGAAGCTGCCGGCCGGCGTTCACGAGGTCGTGTGGGATGGTGCCGGGGATGGTGGTTCCATCGTTCCGAGCGGCATGTACTTCTATCGCATGACCGCTGACGGGTTCCTGTCGGCGAGGAAGCTCATTCTCTCCAAATAAATGGAGAGCCGATAGGGAGGGCGAGCACAGGTCTCTTGCCCGGCCCCCATCGGTAACGGCGAATCCGTGTTGCAACAGCAATGTTATGGGTCGTAGACAAGGGAATTTCGGGACTGGGCTCTCTCACGAGGCTCCTAGACGTCTCCGAATTTGAATTGGACGGCCGAGTTTGCTTTGCTATATTGCCCCCCTGCTTCGTTCGCGCATTTGTTCGACATCGCTAGAAGGGGGAATGCATGAGAAACGTCACCACCGCTCTGGCCCTTGCGGCAATCGCCGCCTTTTCCGGCTGCTCTAATTCCGAGGATCCCGGATCCTCGCGAAACGCCCCGCTGCGGCCTCTCGGAGGGGGCGGACCCGATCTGATCCTCACCTCGCTGACGGTGACGGCGCAGACGGCCAATTCGATCAGCTATTCCTGGACCATCCGGAACATCGGTGATGCTCCGGCGAATCTCGATGGCCCCACGAGCTCCGAAACCGACAACGTTTCGGTGCAGGCGTTTCTGTCCCAGGACACTGTTTTTGGGGATGCCGGAGACAGCCCGGCGGGTGGCACGATCCTCGGGCTTTCGCCGCTCGGATTTCTCAATCCGGGTGAGAGCGTCAGTGGATCGTTCTCCTCCGGCACCTTTCAGGATCCCTGTAGCTTTGCCTACCTGACGCTCAAGGCCGACTGGGGTGAATCGGTAGCGGAAGTCAACGAGGCTAACAACACCCTGGCCACACCGATCGGCTGCGGCCCCGATTTGATCCTGACCGAACTGACGGTTACGTCTGTCTCGGCCACTTCGATCAGCTATTCCTGGACCATCCAGAACATCGGGTCTGCTCCGGCAGACCTGGAAGGCCCCACCAGTGCAACGCATGACAACGTTTCGGTTCAGGCGTTCCTGTCCCAGGACACGATATTCAACAACGCCGGAGATGTGGCGGCGGGCGGCACGGTCGTCGGCATTTCGCCCATCGGCGTCCTTAACCCGGGTGAGAGCCGGAGCGGATCGTTCAGTTCAACGCCCAGCCAGGATCCCTGCGGCTTCGCCTACCTCGTGCTGATGGTCGACTGGGGCGGTGTGGTGGACGAATCCGACGAGACCAACAACACTCGGGCTGCTTCGATCGATTGCTGCCCCGAAATGGAGATCGACATCAAGCCGGGCAGCGATGTGAATCGGATAAATCCGAAAAGCAAGGGCGTCATTCCCGTGGCAATCCTGGGATCGGCCGACCTCGATGTTCATGACATTGACCAGTCGACCATTGCGTTTGGCCCCTCGGCCATGGATACCCACAAGCAGGGGGGACACTTTGAGGACGTGAATGGCGACGGGTATGTCGACCTGGTGCTCCATTTCCCGACCCAGGAAACGGGCATCCAGTCAGGTGACACCGAGGCTTGTCTCACGGCTGATTTGAATGACGGGTGCTCGCTCAGCGCCTGCGACAACATCAGGACCGTCCCGACGCCGGGGATGTCCGGGCCCTAGACCCACTGAGGCCGCTAATGATCAAGATGGGGGTGGCGGGTTCGTCCCGCTACCCCCATTCGATTACCACCCGCAATTGACCGCGGCCGGCCCGCGCGGCACACTTCAACGCATGGGATTTCGGCGGTGGTGGTTCCCGGCTGCGGTAATCCTCCTTGCGTCGATTCCGGGGTTTCTGTTCACCCAGGATCCCGTCGCGCGCGATCAAGGCGTTTTTGCCACGATCGGATGGGGATGCCTGGCGGGGGACACGCCCTACGCGGCCGCCGGCCTGGAACACAAGGGGCCGCTGCCGTTCGCGGCCTACGCGCTCTCACAGATCCTCTTCGGACACACCATCCTGGCCGCCCGTCTTCTGGCCTGGTTGGCGATGCTGGTCACCGCTGCCTTGCTGATGACAATCGGTGTTCGCCTTCAATCATGCTCGAAATCTGGCGAATGGCCGGCGGTGCTGATCGGTGTGCTCTATGTCCTCGTCGTCGGCGCCGGCGGCCTCTCCACCTGGTGGTCCGGCGCGCAGGCCGAGTCGTTCATGGAGCCGTTTGTCGCCGGGGCCGTGCTCCTGGCGCTGGGCGGACATCCGCTCGCCGCCGGGGCGGCCCTCGGCGTGGCCACGCTTGGGAAGCCGCTGGCGATTCTGATTGTTCCGGCGCTTCTCGCTGCCGGGGTGGCCACTTCACCCAGGCGCGCGCTGGAGTTCGCTGCCGGCATCGCCCTGCCGTGGCTGGTCACGTTCGGCTACTTCCTGGTCCGTGGCGCCCTTCCGGAATTTGTTGATGGGGTGTTCCTGGTCGACGTCGACTACGGACGGCGGGGCCTGCTGCTCGGACTTCGCCATCTCGATGGGTTTGTGGGCAGCCATGCCAGCGTCATCCCGCTCCTCCTGCTGGTGCCGGCGGCGGTGGGTCTCGTGCTGGCTGCGGGTTCGGGGGACCGGCGGGCCTGCTCCCTCGGCCTCTGGCTGGCCGGGGCGTACGCCGAGGTCCTGATCCAGGGGCGATTCTTCGGATATCACTACTGGCCCATCGTGGCGCCGCTGGCACTGGCGATCGGTTGGGTGGCTGCGGAAGGGACGCCGATCAGGAACCGGATGGCGGGGCCGGCGCTTCGGATCGGGCTCGCCGGGTGCGTGCTGGTGGCCTTGCTGCAACTCGACTGGCGCGATGTCGGAGAGCGATGGCGGGTGCGGAGCGGCACGCTCCCGCGTGCCGCATTTCTCGAGAGTCTTGCCCCGCCCGGCTCCGGCTTTGATGTGAATCCGGCCGAGACGGAACGGGTGGCGGCGTGGCTGGCCACCCACACCCGGCCGGAGGAAACGGTCCTGGTCTGGGGGTTCGAGCCCGGTGTCAACTTTCTCGCGCGGCGCCGAAGCCCGACGCGATTCCTTTACGACTGGTTTCTGACATCGGGCCACATCAACCCGGAGCGACAGGCCCGTTACTGGACGGCATTCTGGCAGGAAGTCGAGGCCGCGCCGCCATCGTGCGTCGTCGTCATCCACAACGATTCGAATCCGGTGGAGCGGAGCGACTCGGCGGCACAACTTGCGGCAAACCCGCGACTGGCCTCCTGGCTGGCCGCGAACTATGCATCCGAGGTCCGGATCGGGGATCTCGAGGTTCATCGCCGCATCGGATCCTGACCGCTTCGCTCACGCTCGCGATCTCCGAAGAGGGCATACAGCGCCGGAACGACCACCATGTTCAGTGCCGTCGAGGTCACCAGGCCGCCAAGAATCACGACGGCCATCGGCGTCTGGATTTCGTTGCCCGGTTCGCCGCCGCTCAGCGCCAGCGGAACGAGGGCCAGCCCGGCCGTGAGCGCGGTCATGAGAATCGGCGACAGTCGTTCGAGTGATCCCTGGAAGATGGCGTCACTCCGGGGCACACCCTCCGCCTCGAGATGACGGAAATGACTGATCATCAGGATGCCGTTGCGGGTGGCAATACCGAACAGCGTGACGAATCCGACCAGCGATGCGACCGAGACAATTCGATCCGTCGCCAGGACCGCCAGGATGCCGCCGATCAGGGCGAGCGGCAGGTTGACCATGACGACCGCCGCGATGCGGGCGGATCGAAACTCGCTGAACAGGATGATGAAGATGGCTGCCACCGAAAGGATCGACAGAATCCCGAGCCGACGGGCGGCGGCAATCTGACTCTCGAATTGCCCGGCGTACTCCAGATGGTACCCGGTTGGAAGCGGAACACTTTGCTTGATGAGGCGCTGCGTCTCGGCCACGGCACCACCCAGATCGCGACCGGCCACGTTGGCCTGGATCACGATTTTCCGGCGGGCATTTTCGCGGGAGATGGCGTTCGCGCCTCGATCCACGCGCACCTGGGCCAGACGATCCAGTCGCACCCGGGCGCCCGTGGGCGTATCGATCAACAAGGCTTTCAGACTTTCCGGTGAATGCTGCCCGGCTTCGGCAAGTCGGACGACCAGGTCAAGGGGCCGCCCCTCCTCCAGGATCGTGGCCACAGCCTCGCCGCGCACCATCGTCGAGATCTTTCCGCTCAAATCGCCGACCGTGAGGCCGTACTGGGCCAGGGTTGGCCGATCGGGCGTAATCTGGATCTGGGGTATGTCGACCTGCGGTTCCAACTGCAGATCCACGAGGCCCGGGACATCCCGCATCGCCTCGACGATCAGTGTCCCGATGCGACGCAACTCCTGCCGGTCCGGACCGAAGAGCTTGACCGCGATGCTGGCGCGGGTCCCGGACAGCATGTGATCAATGCGATGCCCGATCGGCTGGCCAATCGTGATGTTCGTGCCGGGCAGCGAGGTGAATTCCTCCCGAAGCGTTGCCAGCAGTTCGTCGCGATCGACACCGTCATGCAATCGTGCATCGATTTCCCCGGCATTGACGCCCTGGGCATGCTCATCCAGTTCGGCGCGCCCTTGGCGGCGGTCGGTGGCCGCCACCTCCGGGTGAGCCAGGAGCATGCTCTCGACGCGGAGTCCGATCCGATTGGCCTCGTCGAGAGATGTCCCGGGCACCGTCACGACCGAGATGGTGAGGGCGCCTTCGTTGAATTCAGGAAGAAACGAGCTGCCAAGGAACGGCAGGACGGCCAGGGCGCCGATGAGCGCCACACCGGCGCCGAGAATCACCCGTCGCGGTCGGGCCAGCACCCACGCCAGCTGGCGTCGGTAAACCGATTTGAGGGCCGTGACGACGGCGCTGTCGCCGCGCGGCGGTGCGTCCTTCCGCCCGACCAGCCACCAGGAGGCCAGGGCCGGCGTCACGGTGACGGCGACCAGGAGCGACGCCAGGAGTGCGACGATGTATGCCACGCCGAGCGGCTTTAACAGCCGCCCCTCGACACCGCCCAGGAAGAAGAGCGGGAGGAAGACAACAATGATGATGGCCGTGGCGTTGACGATGGAGGCGCGGATCTCCCGGGAGGCGTCATAGACGACGGTCATGACCGGGCGCTGGTCGGATACCGGCAGGCGCCGGTTCTCCCGCAGCCGTCGGTCGACGTTTTCGACATCAATGATGGCGTCGTCGACCAGCGCACCAATGGCGATGGCCAGCCCCCCGAGGCTCATCGTATTCAAGGTCAGGCCGAGCACGTGAAGCACCAGGAAGGCCGCGGACAGCGAGAGGGGAATGGCCAGGACCGAAATGGCGGTCGCCCGTAGATTCCAGAGAAAGACCGCGAGGACGGCGATGACCAGGAGCGCGCCATCCCGCAGGGCCTCGACCACGTTCTCGATGGCTCGCTCGATGAAACTCGACTGGCGAAAGAGGTCGGTATGTAGAGTCATGCCGGGCGGGAGCCGTGATCGAATCTCCTCCAGCGCCTGGTCGATGTCGCGGGTCAGCGCCAGTGTGTTGGCGCCCGGCTGTTTCTGGACGGCCAGGACGACACCCGGTTTCCCGTTCACGGAGCCGTCGCCGAACCGGGGCGCCGGGCCGATCATGACCTCGGCCACATCCCCGAGGCGGAGCGGTACACCGTTTCGCACGGCCACCACCGTGCCGGCTATGTCGCCGGTGCCGCGCACCTGGCCCAGTGTCCGGACCAGGTATTCCTGTCCCTTGCTGACCACCACTCCGCCGGAACTGTTGACGCCCGCTTCGCCGGCCGCGCGGAGAACTTCATCCAGCGTCACGCCGGCGGCCCCCATGCGCACCGGGTCGATCAGCACCTGGTACTCGCGAACATGGCCGCCGATAGGAATGACCTGGGCCACGCCGGGCATCGCGAGGAGCCTCGGTCGTACCTCCCAGGTGGCTACGGAGCGAAGGTCTTCCGGACTGGCGGTTCCGCCCAGTCCGACCATCAGGATTTCGCCCATGATGGAGCTGATCGGCGCGAGGATGGGTTCGTCAACACCCGGCGGGAAGGCCGATGCCACGCCCTGGATCCGTTCCAGCACGGCCTGGCGAGCTCGGAAGATGTCGACGCCCCACTCGAACTCCACCCAGACGACACTGATGCCCGTGACGGTGGATGATCGGACGCGGCGCACGTCCGGGGCCCCATTCACGGCGGATTCCAGCGGAAATGTCACCACGGTTTCAATTTCCTCCGGGGCCATGCCGGAGGCTTCGACAATGATCGTGACGGTCGGCGCCGTCAGGTCGGGGAAGATATCCACCGGCGTGCGGGTGGCTGTCCAGGTTCCGGCCACCAGCAACAGGCCAGCCAGGACGAGAACCATTCCGCGATTCGCGAGCGACCAGGCAATCAATCGATTCAGCATGCGTCGCTCCTAGTGGGCGTGGCCGTGCGCCGGCACGGACGTGGAGAGGGAGGCCAGGCGAATCTGGAAGGCGGCGCCCGTCACGATGCGCTCGCCCGCGTTGATGCCCGCAAGGACAAGGACCTGATCCCCGTTACGGGCGCCCACCGTCAGCGTTCGGCGTTCGAACGATTCGCCGGATACCTGAACGTACGCGATGGGCTGACCGTCTTCCTCGATGACGGCGCTGGCCGCGATGAGTACGCCGTCCTGCTCCTGGCCGGTGGGCAATTCCACCTGGGCAAGGCTTCCGGCCTGGATGTCGGCAGCGCTATTGTCGAGATTGAAGATGAGCCTCCGCGAGCGCGTGACGGGATCAATCTCGGGGGCGGACCCGACGAAATCGCCCGAGCGGCGTGAGTCCGCCTCTCCTTCAATTCGATAGGTCACGGGACCGATGTCCCCCGGGGACGTGAGGGTCGGGGATGCGACGTCGACGACGAGCCAGAGTCGCCGCGGGTTCAGGATCCGTATCAGCGGTTCACCCGGTTCGACGCGGACGCCGGTCACCTGGCGAACCTCCACCACCTGCCCATCGATGGCTGCTATCAACTGGACCGAACCGTCGCTGCTGGCTTTGCCTGGCAGTCCTGCCAGGGATTCGCGGGCGGCCCGCAGCCGATTCTCGACCTCGGCGACCCGGCGGGTCGGGATGGCGCCGGCCTTCGAGAGGCGTGTCACCCGCGTCATTTCCGCCTCAGCATCCGCCAGTTCACGGCGCGCCTCCGGCAACGAGGAGCCGCCGTCCCCGGGCATGGGCCAGAGTCGGGCCAATGTCTCACCCCTTCGGACCATGCGGCCCGGTGTGACCGCGTCCGGACGCGCCAGATCAAATCGTCCCGCGATCGGGGCCGTGATCCAACTTTCGAAACCGGCCGCGGGAGTTACTCTCGCCGGCGCGGCCACGATCTCCGCGAGACGGCCAGTGGTGGCGAACGCCGTTTGAAAGCCCTCGGTTTTCCAGGCCTGCTCCTTGAGAAAAGCGATGCCACCCGCGTCTGACTCGCCATGCTCGTGTGGAACGTCGGCCGCCGCTGCGTACACCGTGAGGCCCGGCACCTCGATCCGATCAGTCAGATCGGGACTCGCGATCTCGATCACCAGGTCGTATGTCCCGGCTCGCGCAAATGACGGGGCGGGGCCGAAGATTCCCGGCGCCCGCGGCTCGGCCTGCATGACGACCAGCGCCTCGCCGCCGTCGACCGGCTTGAAGCGAAAGGTCACCGGTCCCGTCCGGAGCGGCGTGGCATCCGAGAGACGTGTCAGGTGGACCGCGAACTTTTCGGGTTGGTTCACGAGCAATGCCGGTACTTCCATGAAGAGCTCCGTCGACGCCGTCCAGAGGGTGACGGACGAGCCGGGCAGTTCGGGTGCGGACAAGTCCGCCGCCTTTTCCGGTCCCGCGCAGGCCGCGGCCCAGAGCGCCAGTACCGGCAGCAATGATCGAAGGGTTCTGCCAATGGTCATGAGGCCTCCATGGTCAAACGCGCCAGGGCACGGGTGAGCTCGGCCCGACGAACGAATCGTTGAAGCAGCAGTGCGAGATGCTCGGATTCCAGGTCGGCCGCGGCCCGGACAGCATCCAGCCATTCGAGCAGCGTGAATTCCCCCTCGCGCCAGGCCGTCTCCGCAGTGGTCAGGAGCAACGGCATTTCGGTATCCATCAATTCGTCCAGCTCCGCGAGGCGCGCGTCCGCGGAACGGGCGGCCTCCCACATGCGACGCAGGTCGGCGGACAGGCGCCGTTCAATGCCGTCCATTTCGATCGTCAGCCGCCGGATCTCCGCTTCGGCCGCGTCCACCTGGCCGGCCGACCGGTTCCAGAGCGGAAGGGGGATGGCTATGGAAACAATCGGCCCGTCGGCCTGCCCTGTCGGCTCGAGTCGGCTCCACTTCCAGCCCAGGCCGAGGCTGGGACCGGCCCACCGCGAGGCGCGAACGCTGTGGCGCTCGGCCGCCGCCGCCTGACGCTCCCGATCGATCTCGAGCCGTTCCGGGTGGTTCGCCACGACATCCGGCAACTCCGAATCCGGCCAGGCACCGAGAGGCGACAATCGAACCAGCTCGTTCCAGTCGGTGATCACGCGGACCGAATCGATCGGAAGTCCGAGCATCAACGGCAGGCCGATGCGGGAGGCATCGAGCTCGGTCCGTCGTGCCATGGACTCGCTCCGCAGCCGAGCCGCCTCGATCCGCAGTCGGCGGACCTCGTAGTCCGAGGCCTCGCCGGCGAGCCGACGCTCTTCGCTCGAGGCCACGGCCCGTTCGAACTGACTGACGAGCGAGTCGGCGATCGTGACGTGACGCTCGGCCACCGCGCGCGCGGCGTACTGCCGGCGAACCTCCAGATCGAGATCCAGTTCGGCGATGGAAACGCGGGCCGATGAGGCCTCGCGGCGATGACGGGCGGCGGTGCGCCGGGCTCCCCGGGCGCCGCTCCAGTCCAACTCCTGAACGATCTGGACACGCTGCTCTGTTGTGGCGACTCCCGATTCCTTGAGTTGCTCCCGCTCATACTGAAACTCGGGATTCGGCCAGGCACCAGCCTGACGAAAGAGTCCCAGGGCCGCTGCTTCGGCCTCGCGGCTGGCACGAACACCCGGATTCTGACGGCGCGCGCGCCCCAGAGCGTCGTCCAGCGAGAGCCGGAGCTCCGGACGATCATCGGTATTCAGGGAGCCTGTCGTCTCGGAGGCCCGCAGGCGATACGCCGGACCGGTGAACAGAAGAAAGATGCCGGTCAATACGGCAAGGCGTGCCGAAGCCAGTCGGCGGGCTCGAGGGGAACGAAACGGCATGAACATCCTCCGGGTGGACCCGTGTGGGACCACGTGCGAACAAGCGTTGGGCAGGCGACGCGTCCACTGCGGCCCGGATCGAGCGACCACAGATATCCCCGAGGAGGTCGGGGGCGTCACGGAATCAGCTTTTCGTGAAGAGGACGATCAGGTCGTGGGGGGAGCCCGGGGTGCCGCGGGTCGTTGGGATGTGGGGATTGGCCCCGGCTGACCGTCAGCCTGACGGCCGGTCAGCGTCGAAAGGAGGGGCGGCCTTGCGCAGAGCCATTGGATCGGACATGGCGCGAGGGCGCTGGCCTGGGCGCGAGGTCGAGCGCCCGCAAGGTCCGTCTGATAATGGTGATGATCGAAGTGGTCGGCGACCAATGCCGGGTTGTCCCCATGGGCATCCGGCGGGGTACCGTCGTCATGGTGATGAGCGGGCACCTCCGGCTCGTGGGAGTGCCCCGGCGGAACCGCATCGTGCAGCCACCCATGGGCGGCGGGTGCCAGCATGGCCCAGATGAGCAGAATCCCGGAAAGGATCCCGAGGCTGAACCGTCTTGCTCCGCTCACGTTCATCCATAAGTCGTATCACGTCGAAGGCACTCACTACAATCACCTGGGCCTGGACCACCGGATCCTGCCAGCTTGCCAGGCGTCGTCTCCAGCTCTCAAGATGACGAGAACCGGCACACGTTCACCTGCCGAACGAAAGGATCGACACCATGAATCGACCGGCTGTCCTGACCGCCCTGCTCGCCGCGATCCTGTTCGGGATCTCGACGCCCATCGCCAAGGGGCTGCTTGGTGTTACTTCTCCTCAAGTGCTCGCCGGATTGCTCTACCTCGGATCCGGGCTTGGCCTTGGCCTCTGGTTTCTCATCCGTCGCACCGGTCGAAGCGCGCCGACGACTTCGAAGGAGACGCGATCTCCGCGTGACTGGCCATGGCTGGCCGGCGCCATTTTCTTTGGCGGGATCATCGGACCTTTCCTCCTGATGTTCGGCCTCGAACGATCCACCTCGTCGTCGGCTTCGCTGCTCCTGAACCTGGAAGGGGTTTTCACGGCCCTGATCGCCTGGGTCGTGTTCCGCGAGAATGCCGACCGGCGGATTATCGTCGGCATGCTGGCCATCGTGGCAGGCGGCGCGCTCCTGTCATGGGAAGGACGGCTGGCCGTGGGATCGCTCGCGGGTCCGCTGGCGGTGGCGGGAGCGTGCCTCGCCTGGGGCATCGACAACAACCTCACCCAGAAAGTGTCGGCGTCGGATCCGGTTCGTACCGCGGCCCTCAAGGGACTCGTGGCCGGGAGCGTCAACCTGGCGATCGGACTCGCGCGGGGCGGGGCGCTTCCCCCGGTGCCGCTGGTCGGTGGCGCCCTGCTGCTCGGACTCCTGAGTTACGGCATCAGCCTCGTGCTGTTCATCACGGCCCTGCGGGATCTGGGGACGGCGCGCACCGGCGCCTACTTCTCACTCGCCCCGTTCGTCGGCGCGGCCACCGGGCTGATTCTCTGGCGCGAGCCCTTCACGCCCCTGATCCTCGGCGCCGCCGCGCTCATGGCCATCGGTCTCTGGATCCATCTGACCGAGGCCCATGCGCACCACCACGTTCACGAGCCACTGGAACATCGGCACCGGCATCATCACGACATTCACCATCAGCACGAACATGGTCCGGACGATCCGCCCGGCGAGCCGCACACCCACTGGCACCGGCACGAGCCCCTGGAACATACCCATCCGCACTACCCCGATATCCACCACCGGCATCGACACGGACGAACCGGCTGAGCGAACCCCGGCATCCATTTTCCCTGTATCCTACCCCCCGGGGGTATACTCTGAAGCGAAGGGGGGATCAGGCTCCTATAAATAGGTTGCAACTGTCAGGCCAGACATGGCGGAAAGGGTGCGAATGACGGCAAAGCCATCAACCACACAGGGTTCCGGAACAGCTGGCCCGCCGGGTGAAATTCCGGTCCGCCTGGCCCGGATTGAAGGCCAGGTACGCGGCCTGGCACGGATGGTCGAGGAGAAGCGCTACTGCATCGACATCCTGACGCAGGTGGCAGCGGTGCACGAGGCGTTGCGGGCGGTAAGCCGGCAGATGGTCGAGAACCACATGCAGAGCTGCGTGGCCGGCGCGATGCGCTCCGGTGATGCGGCGGAGGCCGCCCGCGTCAGCAAGGAAATGAGCGAGCTGCTGGATCGCTTCACCCGTTGACCGAAAAGGAGCAAGTCCGATGACCACCACGAAATTTCATGTTGATGGGATGACCTGCGGCGGCTGCGTCGCAAGCGTGACACGCGTGCTGGAAGCCACGCCGGGCGTTGCGTCGAGCCAGGTCGACCTGGCCGGCAAGTCCGCCCTCGTCACCTATGATCCGGCGCTGACGTCGGTCGAAACGCTGGTGACGCGGATCACCAACGCCGGCTTCGAGGCCAGGCCCGCGGGTTGAGGCGCCTCCCATGAAACGCACCACCACTCTTGACCTGACCGGCATGTACTGCGCGGCCTGTGCCGGGCGCATCGAAAAAGTGCTCGGCGCGACGCCGGGGGTCGATTCGGCCTACGTCAACTTTGCCACGGAGCGGGCGACGGTGGCGCACGACGAGACGGCCACATCGGTCGAGCGGTTGATCGAGCGGGTCAAGGATGCCGGTTACGGTGCCATGCCCAGGGCCTCCGCGGCATCGCGCCGCGGGCGGAGCCTCGACGAGGAGGATGCCCGTCGGCAGTCGCGGCACGAAGCTCTCGTTCGGCGCGTGACGGTTTCGGGCGTCCTGTCGGTGGTGGTGGCTATCCTGGCCATGCCGCTCATGACGACGACGGGACCCGCGGGGCACGATCTGCTTCATCGACTCATGGCTCCCGTCGATTCCTTCGGCCGGCTCGCCCTTCCCTGGTTGTACCGGCTGCCGGCAGATGGGCTCCGCTGGGCCTCGTTTCTCCTGACGCTCCCGATCGTTCTCTGGTCCGGCCGCGATATCTATCGCGCCGCCTGGAACGGTGCCCGGCATCGCGTTGCCGACATGAATACGCTGATCTCGGTCGGCACGGGGGCAGCCTTCATTCAGAGCCTTCTGGCTACGCTGGGGAGCCGGTGGTACGAGGCGGCCGGTCTCGCGCCGGATGTCTACTGGGAGGCGGTGGCCTGGATCATCACGCTGGTGCTCACCGGCCGCCTGCTTGAATCACGCGCGCGCCGCCGGGCCGCCGGTGCCGTCCGACGCCTGCTCGACCTCGCGCCGCCCATCGCGCATGTTCTGAGGGATGATCGCGAGGTCGATCTCGAAGTCGAGGATGTGGCGCTGGATGATCAACTCGTCCTTCGGCCCGGTGAACGAATTCCGGTAGATGGCCGGGTTACGGAGGGAAGTTCGGCCATCGATGAGTCGATGCTGACGGGGGAATCAATGCCGGTCGAGAAGGCGCCGGGCGCCGCCGTTTTCGCCGGCACCTTGAATGGCAACGGCTCGCTGCGAATCATCGCCACCCGCCTCGGGGGTGACACGCTCCTGGGCCAGATCGCCGGGCTGGTGGAATCGGCGCAGGGATCGCGGGCGCCGATTCAGCGTCTGGCCGACCGGGTGTCCTCGGTTTTCGTTCCGGTTGTGATTCTCATCGCGCTCGTTGCGGCGGCCGTCTGGCTGCTCGTGGGGCCGGAGCCGCGCGCCCTCTACGCCATGACCGCCGCGGTCACGGTCTTGATCATCGCCTGCCCGTGCGCCCTCGGCCTTGCCACGCCCACGGCGATCATGGTGGGTGCCGGCCGCGCGGCCGAGCTCGGTATCCTGATTCGGGATGCGGCCGCGCTCGAGGTGGCGGCATCCGTGGACACGGTGTTGCTCGACAAGACCGGTACCCTGACCGAAGGGCGTCCGCGCGTGACGGATGTGATGGCGCTCGGGTCGGAGTCCGATCTCCTGGCACTCGCGGCCGCGGCCGAGCGGCGGAGCGAACACCCCCTGGCGCGGGCGATCGTGGCCGAGGCCGAGGCGCGCGGCGTCATCCAATCATTCGAGGTGACATCATTCGAGGCGATGCCGGGCGGCGGCGTGTCGGCGCGGATCGGGGATCGCGACATTCGACTCGGAACGGCCGCGTTTCTCGCCCTTCACGGAATCGTGATCGCCGCCGATTCCGGGCCGGCCCTCGATGCGGCCCGCCTCGCCGAGTCGGGCCGGACGACGCTGTTCGTGGCGGTCGACGGAAAACTTGCCGGGCTGATTGGCCTCTCCGATACGGTCAAGCCGAACGCGGCGGCGGTCGTCTCACGGCTCAAGTCCATGGGGCTTCATGTCGCGCTCCTCAGCGGCGATTCGGCGGCCGCCGCC
>JAWXBZ010000164.1:0-2721 GCA_034440375.1 Candidatus Eiseniibacteriota bacterium | reverse complement strand
CGGAGCGGGCGGCTCAATTGATAGTGGGTGCTGGATAAAGGTTGAAAGTATTGATCCAAACGAGAAAACGGGGCCATCACCAGCTGGTGCAGACCCGGCAGTATCGAGGGTCTCCTCTTTGCCCTACGCGATCTATTTCCAAAACCTCCCCACCGCCACCGCCCCCGCCGCCGTGGTCGACATCCGGGATCAGCTCGATCCCTCGCTCGACGTCCGCCGGTTCCGCCTGACCGATTTCGCCTGGGGCGACTCCCAGATCGTCGTTCCGCCGAATAGAAGTTATTACCACACGCAGGTAAACCTCTCAGACGGCAACCTCCTGGACATCGACGCCGGCGTCAACGCCAGCACGCGCGAAGCCCACTGGACGTTCCGAACGCTAGATCCGAACACCGGTCAGATTCCCACCGATCCCCTGGCTGGTTTCCTGCCCCCCGACGACAGCACCGGCATCGGACAGGGCCACGTCGGGTTCACGATTCTGGCCGATCCAAACGTGCCGGCCGGGACGGAGATCACGAATACGGCTTCAATTGTCTTCGACACGAACGCCCCAATTATCACGAATACCGTTTCGAATACGCTGCGCGATGCGCTGGCGGATCTGACGATCACGAGTGCCGTCGTCGCAGCCGGCGAATCCGCGGTGCTGGAGGGCGCATCGGCCACGGTCATGGCGACCGTCACGAATCAGGGTGAGGTGGCTGCGCCTGGGCTGGATGTCCGGGTCTTTGACGGAGATCCCGACGCGGGCGGTGCTCTGGTCGGTACCGTCCAGCTCGTGAACGGCCTGGGGGTGGGCGCCACGGCGGAGGTCGGGATCCCCTACATCCCTTCGGGGGTGGTGGGAAGCCGGTCGCTGTTTGCGGTGGCGGACCGGGCGAACACGATCCGGGAGGCGGATGAGGACAACAACACGCTGCCGGTGACGGTGGCCGTCAGCGGGCGGAGTTACACGATTCACTATGCGGCCGGGGTGAACATGATTGCACCACCGCTCGCCGCCATCCCTGGCCTGAAGGCGCGGAATCTGGCTGATCGGATCGGGGCGTCCCTCGTGGTGGGTCTCGATTCGACCGGCGCCTTCACGTCATTCGTGCCGGACGTCATGTCCGGCGACGGGTTCGACATCGAGGGATCGCAGGGCTACATCGTGGTGGCGAACGCGGCCGGCAGCGCGACCTTTGACGGTGTGACGCACGAAGCCACCGTGCCGGTGCGGAGCGGAGTCAACATGCTGTCGCTCCCGCTCGATCCGGGGGAACCGTACACCGCGGGGGATCTGTGCACTGCGCTCGGTGCGGGACAGACGATCCGCTATGACACGGGGGCCCAGCGGTTCGTCACCTATATCCCGGGCTTTTCGGATGGCCAGGGATTCGAGCTTCAAGGCGGTGGCGGCTACCTGGCCACGACGGGCTCGGCCGTAAGCGCCGTCTTCACCGGCGCCGGATGGAATGGTGAGGGCCCGGTGATTTCGAAGGCTCCGGAACTTCTTTCTGAGTCCTCACCCGAGACTCCGGAAGGAGCCGCTGTCTTCGGCGTCGCCGGGGACGTGCTCCTGGCGACGGGCTGGGACACGCCCACTCATGCCGGGGCTTCGTATCGAATCGAGATCACGAACGCGCGGACCGGCTTCCAGGCGTCCTCGCGCTCCAGTGGAGATACCGGCCAGTACGGAGCCGCGCTGCTGGACGTGACGAACGCGACCAGCGTACGAGCCGGCGACGAAATCCGGGTGGACGTGAAGAGCCCGGCCGGCACGAAGCTCGGTGAAACCGTTTCGTATCAGGTGACGTCGGAGGACGTGAAGCACGGCTTTGCCCGGGTCGACGTGACCGCGTCGCGGGTCCCGGTGTTCAGCATACTGCATGCGCCGTTCCCCGAACCCATGCTGGAGAAGGCCCACATCCGCTTTCAACTGGCCCGGAAGGGAAGGGTCACGTTGCGCGTGTTCGACGTTGCCGGCCGTCTCGTCGACACGCTCGAGGACCGGGAACTGGAAGTCGGTTACTACGAAAAGGTGTGGAGCGGCCAGACGGCCGCGGGTCGGCGCGCCGCGGCCGGCGTGTACTTCGTTCGGCTGCAGGCTCCGGACTATGCCGCCGCCCACCGAGTCACACTTGTTTACTAGCTTTCGGTTCATCGTTCCGGCGCAGAGCCGGGGACACTTGCGGACACAACCGCGAAACTGACGGAGGACTCATGCGCTCACGCGTTGTGCTCGGAATGATCGGCCTGGGCAGTCTGGCTCTGGTTGGAGCGTCCTTCTCAACCATGACAACGGGAGTCCTGACCATCTACGGTCAAGCTTGGACAAACAAGCCCCAAGTGCCGGCCGGTGCGGGATTCACGGTCAGGGCCACGAATGTCACACAGGGGAAGACGATGTCGATCGTACTTGGCACCGAAGATGACGGAAAGTACGCGCTTGTATTCATTGACACGGTGAACAATCGTGTGGCGACGACGGGCGACGTCGTCGAAGTCACGCTTCTTGATACGAAAGGGAACCAGGTCGGGGTCATAGCTCAAGTAACTCTCGATGGCGCAATGATCAACACGCATCTCCTCGAACTGGATGTGAACCCCGGCGTGGTTCCGATTGAACTGACCACATGGGGGAAAATCAAAGCCCGGTTCTGAGCGCCGCGGGGCCATCTCCGAACTTCGCAGTGTCCGTACCTGCTTCGGTCGTTTGTTTTCAATGGCTTACCGCAT
>JAWXBZ010000163.1:2500-13527 GCA_034440375.1 Candidatus Eiseniibacteriota bacterium | reverse complement strand
GCGTCCGCGGACCAGCTCATCCCGACCCGAATCGGAATGACCGGGCCCGGCCTTGCCCATCATTTTCAAGGCCTGGCGGCGACCGTGCCCCATCCCAAGCATGTAGACGATGCCAATGCCCAGGACGTGGACAACCCACCACCCGGGCGAAAGGAACTGCCAGAACTCGGGAAGACTCATTTCGGACGACCTCCTCCGCGAAACGAGCGACTTCTACGCTCCACCGGTCATAAGGTTCAATTCCCGGCGATCGGCGTGAGAATAGCAGTACAGGCCATTGACGACCCCTCCCGGCCGCCTCCAGACTCCAGACATGTCCGCAATGAGCCAGCTGAATCTCTTTGAAAGTCCGCCCGATCGAGCGGAACAATGGCAGCTCACGAAGCCAATGGCGGCCTCTCGCCTTCGTCGGCATGCCATGGCCCGGCTCGAATTCGTCCGGCGGCACTTCCCCGAACTCGAGTCGGTCACGGTGCGAGTCGGGCGCACCAGGAGTCGCCGTGCCCGGGCATGGGCCTCACTGGATCCGGCCTTCCCGGCCATCTGGATCAAGCCGGGTTCGCTGCCGCTCTTCACGGCAGCCCATGAGTTGACGCATCTCCTGCAGGCATTGAGCCTGGTGCCTCGCGGTGAAAAGGCGGCCGACCTCTTCGCCCTCGCCCGCCACCCGGAGTTGATCGACAAGCCGCCGACCTATATCAAGGTGCCGCGCCTCCTGTTCGGACTCGACGGTAAGCCAAGGCTGGGCACGCCGGAACTGCTGCACCAGGCGGCGAATCGTGCCATTGCCGAGTCGGATGGTCGTTCACGTCGCGCTATCCGGCTGTTTGAAGAGTACGCGGCGATGGCCGCCCTGCCGCCGGCGCTGCGCATCTTCGAGCGCCTGGCCCAATTTTTCGCATGATTCGACATCTTTACCTGCTCCGCCACGGCGAGGCCGATCACGACGGGCCGCCGACATGGGTACACGACTCCGAGCGACCACTGACCCGCGAGGGGAAGGAAAGAATGGCACTCCAGGCAGGGGCGATGAAGCGGATGGAGATCGCGATCGAGGCCATCATCACCAGCCCCTACCGCCGGGCCCGTCAGACGGCCGAGGCGGTGGCCGCGGCCTACCATCTCGAAGACCGGATCACCGAATCGGATCTGCTGGAGCCGGGCGCCACGTTTGCGGACCTGGTTCGCACGTTGCGGACGGTTCGTGCCGAGCGGATCCTGGTCGTCGGGCACGCGCCGGATCTGGGCGCATGGGCCGGAGAACTGATCGGCGGGGAGGCGATTCCGCTGGGGAAGGGATGGCTGGCGTGGATTCGGCTCGAGTCAGAAATGGAAAACGGCGGGGGGCGCCTCAAGGCTCTCCTCCCCGCCGATTTGATGCGAACGATCGGTCGATTGTCCTGAGCGGTTCGGCTCTACCATGTCTCCTACGCGCCGGTCACAACCCGATTGACTCTTCGGATCCGGCAGTTGCCGGCACCGTTGACGCTTGTCTTTGATGTCCCGTGATGCCCTTCGATCTTGGCGAGAAAGCCCGTTACGAGCTTGAGCGGCACCTTGAGGTGAACCGTCTCGTGGTCTGAATCGACATCAACGATGAGATGCTGGCCTTCCTTGCGGATCAGCACGTTTTCGTCGGGTCCTTTGACCTCGACGAAGATCGCGTCCGGGCACTTCGACAGTTCGCTCTCGAGCGCCTTCACTACCCGACCCCAATCGGCGTCAACATTGTCAGCCACTTCGGCGCAGACCACATCAGGAAGGAACATCAGGCCCGCGCTCGCCAGCGCCCGGGGATCTGAAGATTCACGTTCGTGCCACCGGGCCCACGTTCGGCCACCTGGACCGAAATCATTCCCAGCGACTTCACCCACAGACCGACCACCAGGATCGCGACCATCGGGATGCCCCAGAGGGCGCCAAGGACGATCAGAACCTTCTTCGCGCGCGGATTCATTTGGTTGAACTCTCCTCGCCAACGTTACTGGCATCGACCCAGATCCGGACACTTTCATCCTGGCCCTTCACACGAATCAATTCCCCGTCGCCGTTTTCATCGAGGACCTTGATCGCGGCGACGAGGTCGAGTTCATCGCCGGGGCCCGACAGCAGGGCATCCATGACGAGGGTCGGGATGCGGACATGGACATCTTCACCATCCGCGTCTGTCTCATCCACGTTGATATGGAGGTAGGCGCCGGCCCGGGAGACGCGAACAATCTCGTCGTCGCTCTCGACCGTGATGTACTCACCTTCACCGGCCGCACGGACAGCTTTCCAGATGGCGCGGAGTTTGACGGCATTCAGGTCGTGATCGTTGAAGCGGATTTTTCCGCCCGAGAAATCATCGTCCTCGATCAGGGGGAGGAGCGTTTCGACCATCGATAGCGGCACGTTGACCCGCACCTTTTCGCCACCCCGGCCCGACTCATCGACCCGGATGTGGAGCCAGCGATTGCCGGCGGCAAGTGCGGCGACGGGAGCAAGAAGCAGGGTCAGGGCGGCAACCGCCAACATCGTGGAGCGCATTGACTTACCTCCGTCGGTTCTGGGTTGGAAGGGTCGGACCGGCACGGCCGGGCCTGAACGTCTTGTGTTTCCAGACGTCGGCAGGCCCCATCGGGTTGCCGAATCTTGGGCGCTATTTTCGCCGACAGGTGGGTGACCTGGCCGCCCTGGGATCCGTGGTGGCCTATGAATCCCCCAGCCGAAGGATGGCGCGCCATTCGGCCGGAAGTACCGGCATCACCGAGAGGCGCGTGTTCTTGATGAGGGGGAAACGGGCCAGCTCCCGGTCAGCACGAATGGCCGTGATGGAGACCGGGCGCGGAAAGCGGCGGACCGGTGCGATCGGGACGATCACCATCTTCCCGGTCGTGTCCCCGGGGTCCGGACGGGCGGGACCCGTGGCCCTGGCGATGCCGACGACCGATTTCTGGGAGCCTGTGTGGTAGATGAAGACTTCGTCTCCGGACGCCACTTGGCGCAGGTAAATCAACGCCTGCGCATTCTTCACGCCGTCCCAGCCGGCCTTGCCGGCCTCGATCAAATCGTCGAACGAGAAGTCGTCCGGCTCGGTCTTGAACATCCAGGTCGCCATGGCGGGGATGATAGCCTTTCACCCCGGCGCTGTGGCACACTCCGCGGCCATGAAATACGCCATCATCGGCTCCGGCCGTCAGGGAACTGCCGCAGCGCACGATCTCGCCCTCTTCGGCGATGCCACAGAAATTCGATTGCTCGACGCCGATGTCGAGGTGGCTTCCGAAGCCGCGGCGCGGATCAATCGACTGGTCGGCCGGTCGGTCGCCACATCCCGCGGAATCGACGTGCGCGACGGGGCCGCGCTGACGGGCGCACTCCAGGGGATCGATGCCGCACTGTCGGGTGTCCATTACTTCCTCAATGTCGGGGCGGCGAAAGCCGCCATCGCCGCCGGGGCCTGCTTCAACGATCTGGGTGGCAACACCGACGTGGTCCGGGCGGAGCTGGAACTCGACAAGGAGGCCAGGGCCGCCGGAGTTTCGATTGTTCCCGATTGCGGCCTGGCCCCCGGCATGGGAAACACGCTGGCCGTGCATGCCATGGACCAGTTCGACCGACCCATCCGGGCCAGGATTTTTTGTGGCGGTCTCCCCCAGAATCCGAAGCCGCCGCTGGGCTACAAGCTGGTTTTCAGCCTCGAGGGACTGACGAACGAATACACCGGCGAGGCGATCATCCTCCGGGGTGGGCGGCGAATCAGCGAACCCGCCTTCACCGGTAAGGAATCAATCCAGGTGGACGGCCTCGGTTCACTCGATGCCTTCTACACGTCGGGTGGCACCTCCACATGCCCCTGGACGCTCGAGGGAAAGATTCCGGACTACGAGTACAAGACTCTCAGGTACCCCGGCCACTACGATCAGCTGAAGCCGCTCATCGACCTGGGATTCCTCGACACGAAACCGGTCAAGGTCGGCGACATCGAGGTGGCGCCGCGACAGCTGGCCCATCGTCTCCTCTCGCGCTGGATTGATTTTCCGGACGACCCGGACCTGGTCGTTCTCCGCGTGGACTTGACCGGCGAAATAGACGGAAGGACGCGCACCCTTCGCCAGGAGATCATCGACCGCCAGAGCGCCGAAACCGGCTTCACCGCCATGGAGCGGACGACCGCCTACCCGGCGGCCATCGTCACGATCCTCCAGGCTCGCCGCGAGGTGCCGGCCGGGGCCGTCCCCCTGGAATCGGCCGTTCCAGGTGCCGCATTTGTCCGTGAGTTGAAGCGCCGCGACATCTCACTGACCGAGACCTGGCTCGACTGAGGGCGTCCGTCGCGGCAGCCGAGCCCTGCCGGATTACTCCTCCCCGTCGTCGGTGCGCAGAACGCCGCTCAAGTCGAGTCCCCCGATCTGCCCGGCCAGTGCCGCCAGCCATGACTCGAAGATGCCCCCCTCCGGTGCGGTGATCTGAATCTTCGACCCGGCCACCCGTTCGAGACGGCCGCTCCCCTCGCGGGCCAGTGGGATGGTGACGGCCTCGCGGTGGATGCAGAGGGCATCGGTCACCTCGAGGATCCGGCGAATCTGGGCTGGCGTGATGGGTTCCAAGGGATGGCCTCCAGAGTGTCGATGAAATCGACCCACGGGCCCGACGGGCCGGGGCGCTTTGGTATGATACCGGTCCCTTTTCACCCTGTGTCCGGCGCGAGGTAACCCAAGTGAACATCACCCAGTTGAAGAGCCTCATCCGGGGCGAATTGATCACCGATGAGGCGGGACTGGAAGCCCGTGCCTCCGATTTTGGCCGGATGGTGCACAAGAAGCCCGGCGCCGTCGTTCGACCGAAGGATGCCGAAGACGTGGCGTCGGTCCTCCGCTTCGCCAACGATATGGGCTACCAGGTGGCCACGCGCGGGGAAGCTCACTCCCAGACCGGTCAGGCCCTGGTCGAAGGGGGAATCGTCCTCGACCTGACGTCGCTCAACGCCGTCATCAGTGTCGATCCGGAGGGTCTCACGGTCACCTGCCAGTCGGGCGTCGTGTGGCGGAACCTCGTTGAGCACCTGAAGCCGATGGGGCTGATCCCGCGCGTCCTGACCAACAACCTCGGCGTCACGATCGGCGGCACCTTGTCGGTGGCCGGGCTCGGCGTGGCGTCATTCCGGTACGGAACCCAGGCCGACAACGCCGTCGAACTCGAAGTCGTCACCGGCAGGGGGGATATCGTCGTCTGCTCGGCCGAGCAGGAACCGGACCTCTTCAATCACGTTCGGTCCGGCCTCGGCCAGTTCGGCGTCATCACGCGTGCCACGATGAAGGTTCGCCCTTTCAAGCCGATGGTCCGCCGCTATTTCTTCCTGTACGACAATCTCGACAAGTTCATGAGCGACGCCCGGATGCTGATGGATACCGACCGCTGCGACTTCCTCGAATCGTGGTGCGTGCCGGCCCCCATGGGTTTCCGGACGGTCGGCAACGAAAAGCAGACCTTCGGCGAGTGGTTCTTCCCACTGCACCTCACGAAAGAATTCGACCCGGAAGCCCCGCCCGATGACGCGATCGTCACGAAGGGACTGTCGTACTACCGTTTCACTCACGTCGAAGACGAGCCGATCCACGATTTCGCAAACCGCCTCGAGCCGCTGTTCGTCCTCTGGAAGCTCTCGGGTTACTGGGCCAACAAGCACCCGTGGATGGAATCGGTGCTGCCGTGGGAGTCGGGTAAGGAGTACATCAAGAATGTCCTGGCCATCCTCCCCCCCGCCTCACTCGGCGGCGGTCACATCCTGTTGTGGCCCTGCAAGGGAACAACCTCAACGGTACCCCTCTTCATGCGACCGCCGGACGAGTGGGTCATCGGCTTCGGCATACTCCCCGGCGTTCCAAAAGAAAGGATCGAGCTGGCCGTCGAGCGCCTCAACCTGGCCAGCGAGATCAGCGAGATGGCCGGTGGCAAGCGCTACCTCTCCGGCATGATCAACTTCGACAAGGAGAAGTGGGCCGCCCATTTCGGCGAGATGTGGCCCGAGGTCAATCGTCTCAAGAAGACGTACGACCCGAAGCATGTGCTGAATCCGGGATTCATCCTGTACGAGGAATAGGGCGGCGACGACATGGCCGGCCTTGTCGATGAACCTGCTAGTGCCGGCCCCCGCCAAATCCCTTCAGTACCGCATCCGGCAGCCACTCCACCGTGGTCACACTGTCCGGGAGTTCGCCGGGCGGCGGAATGCGACGAAGTCGCCCCGTCCGCCAGAGTTCGAGCTGATCGAGTCGATGCGGATTGCCGAATGATTCGGCCTCACCCGGCAGGAGCACCCCCCAGGTCTCACCGCCGGGCGACAACTCGGTGATCCAGCGCGCCGCCGGCCCGTGCGTTACCCGGGCGGGAATCGCGGCGGTCGTGTCGAAGCGGGCGTAACCGGCCACGTCGATCGTCGCCCGATCGCCGGCCCGCGGGAATGGGGCCACGCTCCAGGTCGAGTCGATGTCGTTCAGCGCATGCGCAAGGCGCGCCTGGTGCATGCGCCCCCAACCCCACCTCGTCCGATCGGCTCCATACCGGCGTTCCAGCCAGCTCACCGCAATATTCAATGCCGCGGCGCCGGAGCCGCATGCCTGCCAGGCGCGATAGAGCGCAGTCCCCACCGAGTCGGTCTCGGCTCGCCCGTCCCACCGGTCAAGTATCGGGAGGATCGAGCCGGCGATGTCGCTGAGCGAATCGGAGTCCATGGCGGCAAGGCGCTGGCGTGCATCGTCCCTGGCGGGTTCGCTGACATGGTCGTTCTGGATGTCGTGCACGGCACCCACGGTCCAGTCGGTCCGGGGGGCCAACAATGATCGAATCCGCTTTTCCCGCGGCACCAGATAGTCATATCCAAGATAGAGGTCGGTCGTGGGCGGAGGGCCATTCCCGCTGGCCACGAATCCGATGTCGGGGTTCACATCGTGCGGCAGTTCGTCGAAGTCGTAAACCCCGTGCCAGGCAAGCGCGGGATCGAGCCCGTCGCGCGGCGTCCGATGCTCGACACGCCGCGGAAGGCGCGCCGCCCGGAAATGACCGATCGCCCCGGCTGTGTCAGCGCAGATGACGTTGATATCCGGGAGTCCATGGCGCCGAAGAAGTGATCTCGCTTCCTCGACGGAACCAAGATCCATCGTGTGAACCGTGATCAGCCCCTCGCCGGGAATCGGACTCGCCCCCTCCCAGCGCAGCGTCCGAAGTCGTCCCGCCTCGCGGCCGATGACCGGCCCCCAGGGCGTCTGCTCGATTGGCTGCCAGAAAACTGGAATCGCAATCGGTCCCCAGAGTCGCACCCACACCAGCGGGCGCATTCGCCGCGTCTCCAACCATCCCTCCGTGGACTCGTATCGCTCCGGGTTCGTTGGATCGAATGGAAACGTGAAGATGTCGCTGGCATCGCCGGAAAAAGCCGTTGGCGTAAAAGCCACCGCACGGTTCCGCCCCATGACCAGGCCCGGCACCCCCGGAATGGCCCAACCGATCGCCGCGCCCCCGGGGCCTGCGAAGTGCACTTCGTGGAGCGCCCCCGGCACTGTCTGGGCCAGGTGGGGATCTCCCGCCAGGATCGGGTGTCGCGACAACGTGCGGGACCCGGCGATGGCCCACCCATTCGACCCGACGGCCCGGAGTTTTTCCGCCTCGAGATCGTCCGTCAAATCGCCGAGCGTCAAGGCCATCCCGCGCCAGATGACGAGGCAATCGGTCGGTTTCCATGGACGTGGCCGATATCCCAGCCGGCGGAACTCCGGCGGCAACAGCTTCCGATGATGGAGCAGCCAGTAATTGACACCGCCGGCATAGGCCGCGCACGCGGCTCGCTCGTCATCACCCAGTTGAGCGAAGAGCGATTCCGCGCAGGCCTCGACGCCCAGCGCCCGCGTCTGAAAATCACGCACGATGGCCGACTTGCCGAGCACCTCGGCTGTCTGCCCAAGCAGTTGCCGCCGCGACCAGTCCATCTGGAAAATTCGGTCGGCGGCAGTCGCGTACCCCTGGGCCTCGAACTGCGTCAAACGATTGGCGGCCTCGATCGTCGGAATGCCGAACTCGTCGCGGAGAACACAGCAGCGGCCCATTGATATGACGGCGCTGGAATAGCTCGGTCCCTGCTCCCTGATCCAGGCGGCCGCCACGAGGAGAACCGCAACCCCGAGCAGCCACCGCGCCAGCCGCCTCAATCGCCGAACCTCGCCCCACCCACCTTCCCGCCGGCAATCTCACCCATGATCACGGCAGCGATTTCGAGTTCCTCCTCCTGAATGACCAGCGGCGGCGCGAGCCGAACGACGGTGTCGCGGTGCAGCGTCCAACCGAGGAGCAATCCCCGCGTGCGACAGCCGTTGACGAAGGCGCGGGTGCGCTCCGGCGTGTCGAACTCGATGCCGATCATCAGGCCGAGGCCGCGAATGTCCATGAGCCCGGGGCCAGCCAGGGTGGCCTTCAGCCGCTCCCGCCATGACTCACCCAGCCGTGCGGCCCGGGCCGGCAGGTCTTCGCTCAGCGTGTACTCCAGTGCCGCAAGGCCGGCCGCGCACGATACGGGGTGCCCGCCGAACGTTGTCACGTGGGAGAGCGGCGGATCGCGACGCAGGGTGGCCATGACCTCCGGCCGGGCGGCGAAGGCTCCCAGCGGCATTCCCCCGCCCAGCGCCTTGGCCATGACGAGGATGTCGGGAACCACGTCCCAGTGCTGGCATCCGAACAGGCGACCGGTCCGGCCAAATGCGGTAATCACTTCATCGAAGACAAGCAACGCCCCGACTTGATCGCAGCGACGCCGGAGTGCCGGAAGGAAGCCGGCGTCGGGGATTCGAACGCCACCTTCGCCCTGGACGGGCTCAATGACCACAGCAGCCACCGTCTCGTCGATCGCCGCGAACCCGCCCTCATCGTTCCAGGGCAGGTATCGGGCTCCGGAAACGACCGGCTCGAACGGCCGTCGATAGGTGTCGCCGGCCATGAGCGAGAGGGCTCCCATCGTGTCGCCGTGATAGCCACCTTCGAAGGAAGCGAACCCGGTCCGACCGGTCCATTTGCGAGCCAGCTTGAGACTCCCCTCGATTGCCTCGGCACCGCTGGAGGTGAAGTAGATACTCGACAACGGTGAGGGCAGGACCGAGGCCAGCCGGCGGGCCAGTCCCACCTGCGCTTCCTGAACGTACTCGCCGTAGACCATGACATGAAGATGGCGTCTGATCTGGTCCTGGATGGCATCGACGACGCGCGTGTTCGTGTGGCCGACTGAAGCCACGCCGATTCCGGCAATCAGATCGAGATAGATCAGCCCGTCACTATCCCACAGCCGCGAGCCCGAGGCCCGGACGACGTGCAGGCCGATCGGGTCATCGGAGGTTTGGGCCACAAAGCGGCGGAAGTCCTCCACCATCCGAGTCACGCAGCACTCCTTTTCAGCTCGGCGAGGAGATCATGTCCCTTGTTCGGCCAGTCCACCGGGGGCGCCTGCATCGACCCGAGCGCGGCAATACAAGGGACTCGGGCCGCCGAGAGGGCCGCCGCAAATTTCGACCGCTCGGGATCCGACTCGTCCAACCCCGCGGCCTGTCGATGTCCGGCCGGAGGAAGCGCGCATCTCACCAGTTCGTCAATCGAAGCGGCCGAGCGGACCCAGAGATGCCGGCGCCCGGGCGACGGCTCGAAACGAATCTCGTCGTCCGTCCAGACCAGCCAGCGAGCCGGCCCCCGGACATCGGATCGTGGCGTTGACTCCCGCCACTGAATCGCCTCCCCGGCCTGCCGACGCGCCGTGAGATCTGCCCGAAACCCTCGGAGTCCGGCGGCTTCAACCGTCGACATCTGTCCAACCGGTAACTCGTTTTCGAGAGTATCCAGCGCCGCCGCGAGCTGCTCCATCATGGCCATGGACGTGCTCCGAGGCCCGATGACAGCAAGCCCCTGCGGCGAGAGGCACCCCTGTTGGTCCCAAATTGAGACATCCCGCGCCAGCCGGCGGGAAGCCGCGGTAAGATCGGCGCCCGCACCGACGACGGCGAGTGAGGCACCGGTGCCGAGGCCGATGACCCGTCTGGCAAGCCCCGCGCCTCCTGAATGGCCACCGTATCGGGTCAGCACGTCCTCGATCGTCGAGTCCGATCCCAGAACGACGATTCGATCGCACGCGGCGAGGAGGGCGTGTTCACGCGGATCCGCACCGCCCACCCATTCCTCGACCCGGATCATTGCACCGACGGAAGCATCGACCGCCGCGATCCGGTTGCGCCATGCCGGCATGAGATGGGGTTCGGCGGCCGAAGTCTTGATCAGGGCCTCGGCCCCCGCCAGCAGCGCCGCCACGGCCGGCACGAGGCCCACCCCGGGGATGTTGGTTGCCGGCAGGATCGCAATGCGCCCACGGATCGGCGGCAGATCAAGCGACCGCCCGGACCAACGCCGCAGTTCCACGGCCGACATCGCTCCGAAATGGGCAGCGAGGCCGGCCTTGACGACTTGAGCAGAGAAGCTGGACACCCCGGCAATTCGCGATAGCAGGCCCGCCTGACCCGGCCAATCGCCTTGTGCCCAGGACTCCGCCACGTCGGCGACGGCAACTATCACCGCTTCGGCATCGGGCCGGCCAGGACGCGGGAGGGGCACGTCCACCCTACACCTCACCCCGGCCAAGCAACATGTCGGACGCGATGGAGCAGCCCCGCGGCTGGGCGCCCGTGGTCCGGCCAACCAGGACAAACCCGGCCCCGCGCCTGAACCCGAGGTCCTCCGTCTCGACGGCGGCGACGCTATCCAGGTTTGCCAGGTCGAGATGAACCAGAAGCCCCGTCTCGTCCGGATCAGCGTCACGACCGGTAGCCGGGTTGATCACGCGAGTTCGAACCCAGTGCGGAGCCAGCTTCACATCCGGGTCACCACCGGACAGTGAGGCATCGTAGAACTGGGAAGCCAGCTCGGTCATGCCGTACTCGTTGACAACCCGCGAGGCTGGAATGTGAAAGACCCGGGAGTAACCGGCAAGCTGCGCGTGGCGCGGGATCTCCCGACCAATC
>JAWXBZ010000162.1:0-25123 GCA_034440375.1 Candidatus Eiseniibacteriota bacterium | reverse complement strand
GCTTCTGCTTCTCCCCCGACGGGGACTACCTCTTCTACCTGGCGCCGGACCCCGAGCACCCGGGGTTTCGGGGCCTGTACCGCATTCCGTCGCTCGGGGGCCAGGCCACGAAGCTCATCTACGATGTCGACTCGCAGGTTTCCTTCAGTCCCGACGGAACGGAACTGGCCTTCGGGCGGGGACTGCCAAATGAGCAGGCTGCCGAGATCCAGATCCTGAACATCGCCACCGGTCAGGCGCGCCGCCTCATCCGCTTTGCTGAACCGGAGCAGGTAAACCTGGAACCGGAGTGGAGTCCGGATGGGAAGCTGATGGCCATCATTCACTCCACCGGCCAGGCGGATTCGGATTACGGGATCGCCCTGGTCGACGTCGCATCGGGGAAGGTGCGGCGCGTCCCGCAATTCGCGGTGACCGACCCGAGGGAGGCCCGGATGGTCTGGTTGCCCGGTAACCGGGAAATGGTCGTCGCCGGCCTCATCAACGCCGGTTCCGTCCGCTACTCCATGCATGTCGTATCGATCGGCGACGGCAAGTCACGCCGCCTCGTGGCCGGGATGGACCAGTACTCGGACGTCAGCGCGTCGGCCGATGGCCGCCAGGTCGCGGCACTCCGGGTCTCGATCACCTCCAACCTCTGGAGCCTGGATCCGGACGCGCCGGCCACGCCGTCCAGGCAACTGACGTTCACCTCGGGCAGCGACAACGCGGTCGGCGACGAATTCCAGTTGCTCGCCGACGGGACGGTCGTCTACCAGGCCGCCGGCGACGAGCGACTGTTCCTGTCGGCCATCGCGCCGGACGGCACCGCGCCCCGATCGTTCCGTGACGACCTGGCCGACGACCTCTATTTCCTGTGCCGGCCCGGGGCGTGGTTCGTCCAGCGCTTTGACCGGTCGGATGGGAAAATCACGAGTTCGATCTGGCGATTCGACGCGGACGGAACCAATCGCCGGCGAATCGGAACGGGTTCCACCGAGATCCTGTGCGAGGTCTCTCCCGACGGCCGCACCATCCTCATGTGCAACTGGGGCCGGGTGCGGAGCCTCATCCGCATCAATGCGGACGGCGGCGATCCGAAAACGCTCACCGAGGACAGCGCCGGGCCCAGCGCCGACATCTCGCCGGATGGCCGCCTCTTCGTCTACCGGGCGTTCCGTGGCGTGGGAGCCAGCATGGGGATTCGAAACACTGTGCGCCGAATGGACGATGGATCCCTGGTCTCCATGCCGGAACTACCGATCAGCGCGGTGAACGTCGACTGGATCCTGGACAGCAACACCCTGGCTTTCATCGACCGGAGCGATCCGGCGACGAATGTCTTCCGCTTCGACATCCGCACCGGGGCAACCACACCGCTCACAAGCTTCACCGACGGCCGGGTCGCCGACTACAACCTGTCGCCTGATGGCCGGCGCCTCGCCATCACCCGCTACGAGGGGGATGTCCGCAACCTCTGGCTGGTCGATATGGACGGCGGCGACCCGATTCGCCTCACCCACTTCCTGACCGGGGACCTCTTCAGTGCCCGCTGGACCCCCGACGGCCGCCGCATCATCTTCGTCTACGGCGACGTAGCCCAGGACGCAGTGATGGTGACGAACTTCCGGTAGGGCAGGGGTTTGCTCCCCTACCCCTCTTCCGCCAGCCAGGCCTCCGCCTCGAGTGCCGCCATACACCCCGAGCCGGCCGCCGTGACGGCCTGACGGTATCGGTGATCCTGGACATCACCGGCGGCGAAGACACCGGGGACGTTCGTTTCGGTCGTTCCGGGGGTCGTCATCACATAGCCGTTGGCGTGCAGCGCCAGCTGACCGGCCAGGAACGCCGTGTTGGGGATGTGGCCGATGGCGTAGAAAAGTCCGCCCACTTCGATCGTGCTGACCTCGCCGGTCTTGAGATTTCGAAGCGTGAGCGATTGCAGCAGATCGTCGCCATGCGCCGATTCGAGGGTGGTGTCCCAGATCAGCTTGATTTTGGGATTGTCGAACACCCTCTTCTGCATGATCTTCGAGGCACGGAGTTCGTCCCGGCGATGAATCAGCAGCACTTCGCTCCCGAACTTGGCGAGGTGGCTGGCTTCCTCGCAGGCGGTATCGCCGCCGCCGATGACGGCCAGCACCTTGTTGCGAAAGATGGGGAGGGCGCCGTCGCAGACGGCGCAGGCGGAGATGCCGTTCTGCCAGAGCTTCGCTTCGCCTGGCACATTGAGACGCTTCGCCGTGGCACCGGTAGCCACGATGACAGCATCAGCCGGCACTTCGCGTTCGTCTGTCACGATCGTGAAAGGGCGTTTCGATAGATCCACGCGCGTCACCGTCTCCGTCAGGATCTGCGTCCCGAATCGGAGCGACTGTTTCCTCATCTGGTCCATCAGATGGCTGCCGTCGATCCCTTCGGGGAAGCCCGGGTAGTTTTCGACCTCGGTGGTGGTGGTGAGCTGCCCCCCCGCCGCCACGCCACCGGCCATGAATCCCTCGAAGAGAAGGGGCGTGAGCGAGGCCCGCGCGGCGTAGATGGCCGCGGTGTGAGCCGCGGGTCCGGAACCGATGATGACAAGCTTGGACGGCATCTAATCTCCTGTACCGGTCAGTTTCTTGAATTCGGGATTGTCGCGGAGCGGCGCATAGTCGCTGTCACCTGCCGCCGTCTTTCCGTGACCGGAATCGAGCGCCACGGCCTCTGCCAGCCAAACCAGTGCCTCGGCCCCGCGCCCGGCCTTCGAATAGTAGCAACCGAGATGGTACTGCGGATCGCCCGAGGAACTGTCCAGTACCAGCGCCTCCCGGCCGAAGCCGAAAGCCTTGTCCCACTGGGCGGCCTCGCACGCCTTGTACCCCTCCTGGATCAGCGCATTCGGCTTCCACAGGTTGTATAGACGCCGGAGTTCAACGAAAGGATTTGGGGCATCATCCACTCGCAGATCGCACCAGCGGTCGTTGAAACCGCCGTACCCACCCTTGTCGCGCACAACCAGGAGCGCGGCCGATTGCATGCCACGGCTGTCGCCGCCGGCCGCCTGTCCGGCATCGAGGGCGGCCAGCAATCGATCGCCGAGAAGTCCGCCGGTTGATTCGAAGGCACGGGACATGGCAGCCACGACCTCCGGACCGGCCAGGATATTTCCCTGCGCGGCGTAGTGAACCCCTTCCTTGCCACCGGCCCACGCCATGCATCCCTCGCCGGTGAAGCTCGCGGCACGGCCGGCTGCGTCGACGATGCCGACCTGCCGTTGGGCCCGGCCGGCGTCATCGGACAGGAGCGCCTCCATGGTTTCTCCCGGAGAGCGGCCGGCGGCCAGCATCTCCAGTCCGCGCGGCCCGAACGTGGTATTGCCGAAGGACTGGGTGGCCACGGCGCCCACACCCGCCCTGGCCCACGGGACGACCGCGCCGACGGCGAAGAACTTGGATTGCACCGCGACGCCAAGATCACCGGTGGTCGAATCCCAGGCCACGATCGAAAAGGTGGCAATTGGTTTGGCGGAAAAGGCGGCCGATGGCGACAGGCACAGGCTTCCGAGCAGGGCGGCGGCAATTGTTCGAGTCATCGGGCATTTCTCCGGTCGTGGGACAACAACCCTTCGGCGGCAGGCCGGGGAACTATATCACCGGCCGTGCGACTAACCGGCCGAGGGGGAAAAGAACGCCCAGATCCTACACGCCGAGGGCGAAAAGCAACGTCGCGTCGCGCTGGCCGAGGCGGCCTCCCGCGAGCTGGAATTCCAGGGGACCGGTGAAGCCGCCAAGATTTCCCAGATCGCCGAGGCCGAATCCCAGCGCATCCGCACGGTCGGCCAGGCCGAGGCCGACGCCATCCGGGCCCGTGGGATGGCGGAAGCCGAAGCCATGATGAAGAAGGCCGAAGCCCTGAAAACCTACGGCGAGGCGGCCATGATGCAGATGGTTGTGGAGCGGTTGCCGGACATTGCCCGGGCCTTCGCGGAACCGCTGGCCTCCGGCGTCAACCGCTTCGTCGGCAATGTGGGGGGCGGCATGGCGGCCATGGCGGAATTCCTGAAATCGAACTTCGATATCGACGTGGCCGAAATGATCAAGTCGGGCGCCGGCGCGGGGTCCATCAAGAAGACGGATTCAACGGCCCGGATCGAGGAAGTGCCCCCGGCCTCCCCGCCGGCTCCGGGCAAGCCAAGGGGCACCACCTGACAAACTCCGCGGAGGCGCGGGATGAGGCCCGAATGCTCAATCTGTCACACGAACAAACTTACGGGAATGGCGAGTCTCCCCGGTGATGACAGTGGCAAAGTAGATGCCGGATGGAACTGGATTACCCACGCCGTTCCGGCCATCCCAGGTAAACCGGCTCGTTCCAACCACCAACGGTCCCCGATGAAGCACGCGAACCTCCGCTCCCCGGGCATCAAACACGCAAACCGTCGCGTCATTAAACGCCGGTGAGTCGATCACGAAGTCAACCGGGCTTCCTGACGGATTCGGCGCCACCGGCCTCACCACCGGCGCCGCCGGCACCGCCGCCGCTGATACCGTCAATGGTTTACTCATTAAAGCCCGCTCGTCGGTCAGGATCGTCCGAACCTGATACTGGAATTCGCCGCCCGCTCCACCAACCGGATCCGTGAAACGGAACATCCCGCCGGTACCCGACTGCCCATCCACAGTACCGACGACCACGCGGTCGCCAACCGGCCCCCCGGCCCGCAGAATCTCAAACTTCCACACAAAGTCCGGCGCCGCCACGTGCCACTCCAGGAGCACGTTCCACGCGTTCGCCATGGCCCGCAGTTCCGCAACAGCAACATCGGGCGTCACGATGATGCGCCGGCCGTGGATGTCGTGGTCGGTGGTTGTGTAGAGATCCTGCCACGTCACCAGGGGCTCAGCCTGAGGCCAGGAGGCGTAGATTCCTCCGCCGGAACCGCCCGGCGACAGATTAAGGAAGCGACCGAAGTTTGGCGACGTCTCCCCGCCGGGGCGATTGAGGATCGGCTTCCCGACGACATTAGTCGAGTCATTTACTTGGCGTGACGCGAGAAAACTTCGGCCACCGTCGAGAGAACAGGTCCAGAATACATCGTAATCGACGCCGCAGGCCCGATCGTTACGGCGATCGAACCACGTCACGTGAACGACGCCTAGATCGTCAACCTCCACCTCTGGAAGATAATTGTCGAACAGGGGCGGATCATCATTGACGAGCACCTTTGGCGACCACGTCTTCCCGCCGTCACGCGAGGCCAGCAGTACGACGTCACGACTGTCCCGGGCAACTGACCCTTGACCTGGATTCAATCGACGCACCCTCATTCGGTAGCTATAGCTCTCGTATCGACTCCCAATTGACAACTCGTATCGCCCATCGGAAGGCATCGTGAAAACCAAGGGCGGCTGTTGTTGTTCACGGCTTATTCCGAACGATTTGTCGGCGGTGAATTTGTGTGAGCCTGAGCCATCGAAGCAGCCGGAGACAGCAATCGGCGCACCAAACTTGGGGTACGGCCCCCCACCTCCCGTGACCATTCCGTCAATCCAAATGGTTGTTCCGGCCGCTCCCACGAACGCGAACAGATCCGCCCCATCACCACCACCGCTCTCCGAAAAGACATGCCTTCCGGTAATATCAACGCCAACATCGATCGGCGTGGCCTGTGCACTCACGTTGTTTGGCTCAACCTCCGAGACAACGCGCGTTGCCGGATCGATCACACCCGTAAGCCTGTCAGTCCAGACGGCGTAGAGCGTTCCGCGATTGGGGCCACGACTCTTGTCAATCGCGACGGAGGGGAAGTTCAAGGTGGCCGGTTCACAATAGTCGGTCGGTAGATAGAGGGCGTCTTCTGAGCTATAGTTTCCCGGGACTTTGGTTTCATTGTCGTAGACGTCGCCAATCACGATTTCGGGTCCGAAACTTCTGCCGCCATCGTCTGAGCGGCGGAGCACCATCTTGGCCGCGACGACATCCTTCCAGACGACGTACAATTCTCCGTCCGGTCCAGCCAAAGGCCGACCACCTTGAGACGCAAGGTTGCTAATGGCGATCGGTTGATTCCACACGGAATCCCGGAGGGAGGCGAAGAACACCTGGGTATTCAAGTGGCCCGCAGGCGAGTCCGTTACATAGGTGTAAGTCATGACCACATCACCTGAACCCGGTAGTCTCTCCGATCGAAGTAACTGTGTGGCCCAAGTGCCCTCTTGATATGGAATGGATTGCCAAGGGCCGTTTGTCGCCTGATCCTCCTCGAGGCGGATTGGGACAAAAGCCAAGGGTCCGATGTATCGATCAGGGGTTCTGAAAACAGAATCCATGAAGTAGAGGGCAACGAGGCGAAAACGCCCGTCGCCGTCTGCCACGATCGTAGGCGGTCCGTGAAACTGGTCGTGGGGGTCGATGCCATCGAGCTGGGTTCCTCGGTTCCAGGTCGCACCACCATTCATAGTGTATGCCCAGTTGGCATCCGCACCACCGGTCACCAGATGCCACACGGCGATACCACGATCACCGTCAAACACCACCTGGGGCGAGTGTTCGAGCTTGTGGCGGTACTCTCCATAGCTGAAGATCTCGCCGGGCATGGCGGCCTCGGGCCCAAAGCTGATTATCGGCTCGCCGGCTCTTGGAGCCGCTGCGACAAGCAACAGGTAGAGAAGTGGGAACGACAAAGTGCCCGCAAGTCTCACTTGGCACCGCCCAAGCATGGTCCGCGTCCGGTGCACGACGTTATCCATCAAGACCTGCCTGCGAAGGGTGTCATCGGGTGATCTGAGCTCCGGGTTCATCGGTGCATATCAGGACGAGTCGGGCCGTAGCCAGGTAAGGTTCTACTCCCGCGGTCGGTGTCCGGCTCTGTGAAAGTGGGCGGACCAGGATCTCTATCGCCTGTCCATCGACCATCGAGGTGAATGCGACTTCTTTGAAGCCACACTCGAACGCGCCATCGACGGACTCCGCGACGGCAATCGTTCCATTTCGCACACCATCGACCAAGGTTGCCACCTCAAGGGCTCCGGCTGCGGGTGTTGGGGTGCTCATCACTTCCGCCGAGACACCGATGCCATCGGGAAAACCACCCTCGAACAGTAGAAACCCACCTGCGATGTCGCCACCGGAAAGGCCCACGGGGATCTGAAACGTCAGAATGAACTCACGGCCATCCGGGCCGTTCCGGCCCTGGGCCGAGGCAACCGGGCACTCGATAGCCGAGGCGCAGAGGTCACGAGGCGCGAGCAGAACCAGCCCGAGTGTCAACGCAACCAGCAGCTTCATGTCTCCCTCCTCACTCGCTCACCATCGCCCGGCCCGTGGCCAGGACGCCGGACCTGCCGGAAAGCTGCACGAAATAATTGCCGATTCGGACTCGACGCCCGGCGGCATCCCGGCCATCCCACTCCCACTCGGCAGCCACTGTGTCGGAAGGCATCGCGTCACTCGTTCTGATCAACCGTCCGGCCACGTCGAAGACACGGTAGCGGACCGAGGCGTCGGCCGCTTCCAAGGATGCGATCAGCCGAGCCCCGGAGCGCATCGGGTTGGGAACGACGCGTACGGTCCTTGAGGGGCCGTTCGTGGCATCCTCGACGCCCCAACGCCTTGCCAGGCTTATGAAAGGATCCTGGGTCAGGAACGGATCCCAGAAGACCTCCCCGATCATCTTGGCCGCGATCGCCGCACTGGAACTGGTGCCCCACCAGTTGTTGTAGGCCAGCACATCCGGAACGGTGTCCAGCCGCATGTCAACGTAGACGAAGTAGGTGCCGCCGGTCACGTCGCAGGTTCCATTGCTCTCGCCGGGCGGCATGATGATGCCGATGTCGGCGGTGGCCATGGCCCCCACCCGGATGGCCGTTCCGCAGGACTTGATCCGCGTCCCGCGGATCTTGGGTCGGGAGAAGTGATCGGAAAAGATGCCGATCTTGCAGTTCGTGATGATCGTGTGGTTGGTGTCCGGCGACGCCGGATTGTTCACCAGGGGCGTCACCGTCGTGTCCGACAGCGTGAAGTGGATGCCGCGGCCGTTGGTGCCGTTGAAGTCGTGGATGTGGTTGCCGAGCGCGGTCACGTTTCGCTCGACGTACATGCCGCGAGATCCGGAGGCATTGGCACCTTGGAGCACGCAGTTCTTGACCAGAGGATTCGCGCTGGCCGACGGTCCGACGTGTTGGGCGTACGAGCGAACCCGATGCAGCCGGCGGGGCATGCTCCTGACCTCCTGTAGCGATTGAGGGGCGGGACGGCTCGGATCCCGCATGGTCGAGAAAAATACTGAACCGGCATGACTTTCATGTCAAGCACTACCTGGTCGATCCAGCACCGGACTTTGGCGACTGTTTCAGCAGAGCTACGCAGCCGGTAAGGCCCCGTACTCCGTATGTTCTCGCCCATTGATCGCCGCCCAGCGCGGGGCTATTCTCCTAACTCGCGTTAATGCCGTGAAAGCCGTTGCGGCCCGGGAGGGTCGCGTCGTTCCGCCCGAGGTGTGATCGTGGAAACCGTCGAGGACAAGCAGGAAATTCCGTACCGGCCCGGCCTTGAAAAAGTGCCGGCGGCCATCTCCAGTGTCTGTTACCTGGACGGCGATATTGGCGTCCTCGAATACCGCGGCTACCTGATCGATGACCTGGCCCATCATTGCACCTACGAGGAGACGGCCTATCTCCTCCTGAACGGCGATCTGCCGACGACCGCGCAGCTCGATGTCTTTCAGAAATCGCTCAAGGATCATCGCGCGCTGCAGCCGGCCCTCATCGAGGTCTTCAAGGCATTGCCGGTGGGCGGTCACCCGATGCTGGCGCTCGAGGTGGCCACGGCAGCCACGGGCATGTACTTCTCCAATATCCCGTTCCACGCCCAGGGCGATCCGCATGTCCATCAGTACCGGTACGAGGCGGCCGTCCGACTCATCGCCAAGCTGCCGACGATGGTGGCGGCGTGGCACCGGGTGCGCCAGGGTCTTGACCCGATCGCGCCACGGGCCGATCTCGATCACTCGGCCAATTTCCTGTACATGCTCGACGGCCATGACTCCGACCCGGACCTGGTCAAGGTCTTCGACGCCGGCATGGTGCTCCACGCCGAGCACGAAATGAACGCCTCGACGTTTGCCACGCGGGTCACGGCGTCCTCGCTGTCGGATCCGTACAGCGTCGTCACGGCGGCCATTGCCACGCTGCGCGGTCCATTGCATGGCGGCGCCAACGAACGGGTCCTCGACATGCTGGCCAAGATCGGCTCGGCGGACAACGTGGAGGCGTGGGTCCAGTCGGCACTGGCGGCAAAGGAAACCATCTGGGGCATCGGCCATCGCGAATACCGGGTCAAGGATCCGCGCGCCGTCATCCTCCAGGAAATGAACGAAACCGTCTTCAAGAAGCTGGGCCGGACGCCGCTGTACGACACGGCCATCAAGCTCGAGGAATACCTTGCCACGCATCCCAAGTTCGGCGCCGCGCCGACGCTCCGCGAGCAGAAATTTCCCAACGTCGATTTCTATTCCGGCATCGTCTACCAGAAGATGGGCATCCCGGTCGATCTGTACACGCCGCTCTTCGCCATGAGCCGCGTGGCCGGCTGGCTGGCCCACTACCTGGAACAGGTCGATTCGAAGAAGAACAAGATCTTCCGCCCGAAGCAGCTCTACGACGGAGCCCGCGAGCGAAAAGTCGGTCCGATCGAACAGCGGGGTTAGTCCGTTGGCGCCCGACGCCAAGGGAGACAAACGGGCCCGACGGGACGCCCGGGCCGGATGCCCATGCCGGCCGGATCAATCGCCTCCGTCGCCTGGCGGAGAACCCGATCGAGGGAATCGTGTTGTTTATCGCACCCGGACGATTCGGGCGGACGTCGACCCTGCCGGACACTCGATCCGCGCGAAGTAGATGCCGGTAGCCACCGACCGGCCGGCGTCATCCAGGAAATCCCAGGTCAGGCTCTGGCGGCCGCCGGGGCGCATCCCCCCGTACAGGTGCCGGGTCATTCGGCCGGCGGCATCGAATATCCGGATGTCGAGCGGGCCGGGCTCGGCCATCGTGAAGGTCAGAGCGACCGAACCGCGTGCCGGATTCGGCGCCACCGAGAGGACCATGGGGCGCCCGGGCTCCAAAATACCTGAGACGGACGCATCGAGCCGCACCCACTGGGCCACCGAGGGCACGGAGTCGGCATCCACCGCGAACAGGAGATACCAGCCCGGGGGTGCGTGGTTGGGGCTTGGCGGAGTGGTTATGTTGAGCATCCCGGGCCCCGACTGGGAGAAGGAAAGCGGAACATAGCGCTGTTCCTGGTCGAAGCCATGCGTTGTCGCGGCCGGTCGGATGAGCGTCATGACCGCGATCGACGCCGCCTGCGGACACTCCACGGCGAAGGAATGAGCGTAGCCGAGTAACGGCGGTACATTCGCCATGACCGGCCGCGGCGCCAGCCCGCCGGCGTCATCGAAGAGATAGGGGGGCCAGAAGATCGTGGCGGTGTACTTGTTCCGGTCGGTCGGCGTCGACTTCAAGTCTCCGCCGCAGGAAAGGATGCGCCCATCCGGCAGGAGCGCCACGCTCGAGTGGTAGTCGCGGACCGCCGGGTCGGGAGCCAGCTCCGTCGTGTCGCCGAAGGATCCCGTACCCGGTATCCAGCGCTGGGGACGACGGACGGCCGTCGACATGAGGTTTCGCAAGCCCACCCCGCCCATCACGTAAACATCCCCGTGGGGCACGACGACCAGATTGTGTGTGGTCCTCGCAACGAGCCCCGTCACCGGTTGCCAGGCGGTCGATGTCTCGCTCACCGACAGATCGATCCAACGCCCGGCCGTGGTGCCGGCGCTACCGGTTCCACCGCAAGCCAGGATACGACCCGGGTGGTACATGACGGCACTGAAGGCGAGCGCGCCGCTGATGGCCCAGGACGGCGTTACCCATGTACCGCTTCCCAGATCGAGCAGGAGAGTCTGGAATTCCGGCGCGGCGTCGATCAGGCGGCCGCTCGGAAGCAGGAACATGGCTGGATAAATGCTCTGCCATCGCCTGGCCGTCGGGATCGGCGTGGAGACCAGGGTGATCGGATCGACGATTTCCGGCAGGACCGAATGGATCAGGCGGGGGTCGAGCACCGCCGTGTGGCCCGCCCGGGGTCCATTGGGGCCGGCGGACTGGTGTCGCTTCCAGGCGGGCGTACCGCGAAAATCGAGATGCCAGAGATCGCCCGCGGCTCCCGAGCCCACGGCCAGCGTCGAATCGCCGCCGAAGAGGACGAGGCGGCGCTGCTCGTCGTCGTACACCGCGGACGCCCGCCAGCGCGCGGACGGCCGACCGGCCACTGGGTCGGCCGTTGAGGTGATGGCGCTCCAGGCCGGGCTGCCCCCCACCGTCACGCCCAGCGCGTCCGATTGGAGCTGACCCGCGGCCCGTCCCCCGAAAATAACGAGACGATTCCCCGGGACATCGTATACCGCCACGGCTCCTTCACGCGGGGTCGGTGCTGTTCCCGAGGGATTGAGCTTCGTCCAGGCGGGTGAGGCGTTCGTCGTCAGTTGCCAGACGTCGGCTCGCAGGCCGCCGTCGCCCCTCCCGCCGAATACGAACAGCCTGCGGCCGGAGGCATCGAACGCGCCGGCACCGAGCCAGCGCGGCAGTGTCATATCGCCCCCGGCCGGCGCGAGCCGCGACCACCTCCCCTGGGCGCCGCGCCGAAGGAAGAGCTTCCAGGCATCGCCCAGGGCCAGCCCGGCGCCGTCCCTCCCGCCGAAGATGACGAGGCTCGAATCGGGCCCATCGTAGGCGGCCAGATGATCACGGCGCGACGCCGGAAAGCCGTGTACGGGATCGGGCTCGGGTGACAGCATCGACCAGCGCCAGTCCGAGAGTTCGGTGCGCGTCAGCGCCCAGACGTCGCCGAGTACCGAGCCGCCCGCGTCCGCCCCGCCGAAGACGACGACGCGTTGAAGGTACGAATACCCGGTGCCTGGAAAGTTCGTGGTGACCGAGCGATCAAACACAGCCACGTGCCCGTCACGCGGCGGGGGTCGTGGGCCGGGCGCGGCGGCCGGCACCCATTCGTCGGTCGCGAGGCCCCGGAGTCCGGCGAGAGCCAGATCATCGTGCACCGTGGCATCGTCGGCGCCGCCGAAGGCCACCATCTGACGATAAACGATTCCGGAAGTGACGAGGATCCGTCCATCGGCCAGCGTCGTCTGGGTCGGGTACCAGCGCGGCTCGATCAGCGTGCTCGATTGATTGATCCAGCCCAGGCTGGATGGATCCCACAGGTTGATGTGGTCGAGACCGTTCGGCCCGTAATCGTTGCCTCCAGTCAACAGAACGCACCCGGTCGCCAGAAGCGAGATCCCCGCGCAATGAATGTCGGTGGATGGACAGGGGCGATGGAAGATCGGCGACGCGGGGTGGAGGTCGTCGCCTGGATTCCACTTCCAGACGCGGGCCGTCGTGCCGTCATACCAGTAGAGTAGCTGGCTGTGCGAATCGGTGCCCGGGAGAAGGCTGACATGCGCCCCGGTTGTCACCCAATCGTAGGGCGCCTCCCAGTAGCCGGTGGCCGCGTAGACCGGATTCGGCACGGGAGGCGGAGCCGCCCGGAGGGGGGGCGGCATCAAGGCCAGCACCAGAGTGGCGACGACGAGGAACGTCCGCGAATTCATGCCATCTCCATGGATCGGATGACCATGAGAATTTCCAAGGCCGCCCAAATTGGATTCTATAATAGTCTATAGCCTTAGGAAATGGAATCCGGCCGGTGGCCTCGAGCCGCTAGCGGTAGCCCATGTCGGGGTGGTCCCCTCCGCCCGGGTGCACCACGCGGCATCCTCCTCCCTGGAACAGGGAATCGATGATTGCCTCGTGGGAATATTGCGGCGGGATGTCGTCGGCACCGGTTGCCGTTGGCCGGGCTCGCCCGATGCTTGATTGCCATCCCATGCCCGCACCAACGGCCGCCCCGACCAGCAGGAGAGCCAGGCAGGCACGGCGGAACGTCATGACACCGGATGGACCAGGCGACCGATCTCGGCGACCTTTTCCCGGACGGCCGGATCCGGATGAGCTTCGTGCCGGCGCGCGGACTTCCATATTTCGTTCTTCAGCCAGTCGCTGGTTTCGGCACGGGCCAGGAGCAGCACGCCGAAAAGGAGATCGGACGGCCGGCGGTGGTCGTGAAACCGCCGGATTGCCTCGGCCAGGTGGGGGAAAGCCCGTCGTCCCCGCACGTCATCGCCGGCTCCATAGTGACCGATGGCCATCGCGGCCCACCGCCTCAGGTCGTTGTTGGCCGGATCAAAAGCCCCCAGCCGAATCTGATCGAACTCGTCCTCGAGTGCCGTCGGTGCCACTTCCGCCACGGCGGCCAGGGCTCGTTGGGCGCCGACCCGGGTCTGCGTCTCCTCTCGGGCCAGGGCATGAGCCAGCGCCTCGACATGCGGCACCAGGGCGGCGGGATCCCGCTCGGAAAGAGCCGCCAGGCCGTCGGCGGCCCCGCCGCGCACCCGGGGATCGGCGTTTTCGAGCAGACCAGCCAACCGTTCGATGGCGACGGCATCACCGGCCACGATGGTGGCTACTTCGGCGGCCGTGGAGCCGGGGCGCTGAACGCCCCCCTGGAGAATGGCAACGAGAGGATCTTTCATCAGGGGATATAGTGTCACATCGTGTGTCCGCCTATAATGCCGCCCGTCATGTCGATCCCGCGAGTCCCGGCCACCCTGCTGTTCCTGCTCCTCTCCATCGCTGATGCGCGGAGTGCGGAATTCACTCCTGCGTCCGCCCATCAACTGGTCCACCTCGCGCAGGCGTACGAACCACGCATTGCGCCGGACGGATCGCAGGTTGCTTTCGTGCTGGCCGACAGCATCGACCCGACGCTGCGACAGATCGTTCTGGCCCCCACGTCGGGCGGTGTCCGCCCGCACCCCCTGACCGCCGGCGGCCGGAGTGCCGACCGCCCGAGGTGGACACCGGACGGGAGGCACCTGCTCTTTCTCAGCGCTCTGAAGGACACGGCGGCCCGACAAGTCCAGATCATCGCGGTGGCCGAGCGAGAGAGTCGGCCGCTGACCGGCGAAGCGAGGGGCGTCGTCGACATGGCCGTTGCGCCGGACGGCGAGCAACTCGTTTACCTGGTGCCGGGGTCACGATCCACAGGTGGCGACCCGATCGATGCCGCCGCCCGTCCCGCCGGCAGCCGGCTTCGTCTGCGGCGAATCGATGACCCGACAACGACGACCATCTCCCCGGACACGGCCAATGTATGGAAGTTTGCCTGGTCACCCGACAGCAAGCGGCTGGCGGTCCTGTTCACCCGACCCGGCCCGTTTGGCGAGTGGCGGCGGGGCCGGCTGGCAGTTCTCGACCTCATTGACAATCGCTGGTCGCCGGTACCCGGCCGCTGGGATCCAACCAACAACCTCGCCTGGAACCCCGGAAGCGATTCACTGGCCGTCTATGCCCTCCCGGCGTCCGATTACAGCTACCCGATCCTGCATGTCGTTCCGGTGACTGACGGAAAAGCCGGAATACCGATTCGACTGACTCCCCCCGAACAGACCGAAACCTTCTCCCAGGTCGCCTGGACCGAGGGGGGCGGCCTCGTCGTCATGGCACTGGCCGGTGTTCGTTCCTTCCTGGCAAGGGTGGACCCGCGCACCCGGCGTGTTACCCGCCTCGCGGAATGCTGGACCGAACTGGACGTCGATTTCTCCATGAACGGGGCGGGTACGCTCACCTGGCTTTCCGGCGGACTGGACGGACCCAGCGATGTCTACTCGCTCCTCCCGGGGGAGCGCGAACCGCGCCGGCTCAGCATCCTGAATCCGCAGTTGGCCGAACGAATGTGGGCGCCGCCGATCGTCACCACCTGGACCTCGTTCGACGGCAGAAAGATCGAGGGAATCCTCTTCGAGCCGCCGGCAGCCACGCCGCGCCCGTGCCCGATGGTGGTCATGCCGCATGGTGGACCGTCGTGGCAATGGGCGCTCGGCTTCTATGCCGATTGCCACAACCCGGCGCGCTACCTGGCCGAGCGGGGCTACGCCGTGTTCCTGCCGAATCCGCGTGGCTCGACCGGCTACGGCGAGGAATTCAACGCGCTGAACCGGCGGGACCTGGGCGGCGGCGACTGGCGCGACATCGATGCCGGCGTCGACTCACTGGTCGCGGCGGGCCTGGCGGACCCTTCGCGACTGGCCATCGACGGATTCTCGTACGGCGGCTTTCTGGCGGCCTGGAGCGTGGCCCGGAGCGATCGCTATCGCTGTGCGGTGGTTGGAGCCGGGCCGATGAACTTTCTTTCCGGCTATGTCGAGGATGATCTCTCCCCGTACTGGCAGGAGGAGTATCTGGGTGGCCCGCCGTGGGGCGATGCCCGGCGCTATCTCGACCGCTCGCCGATCACCTTTGTGGCGGGGGTACGGGAACCGGTCCTGATCGTGCACGGCCAGGACGACATCCGTGTGCCGCTGGCGCAGTCACGTGAGTTATTCGCGGCCCTCACCGACCAGGGCACGCCCGTTGAGTTCCGCATCTACCCGCGCGAGCCGCACGGCTTCAACGAACGAAGGCACCAGGTCGATTACATGGAGCGACAGTGGCAATGGTTTGAGCGTCACCTGAAAGGAAATTCGACGCATGCCCGACCATGATGCGATCTATCAATCGGAGGCCGATCGCTACGACAGGCTCATCTCCCGCGAAGATTGGGAGGGAAACCTTTCGGTGGCCATGGAGAAGATAAGGCCGGCGGATGGCCTCGACATCGTCGAACTCGGCGCCGGCACCGGACGGCTCACCCGACTCCTTGCTTCCTGTGCCCGGCGGATCGTCGCCTTCGACGCCGCGGCCGCGATGCTCGACGCCGCACACGACCGACTGGCGGCGGAGGGGACCATCGACCGGGTGGCGCTGCACGTGGCCGATCACCGCACGGCCTCGGTGCCCCCGGGGAGCGCTGACCTGATCCTGTCCGGTTGGAGCATCGCCTACGATGTCTGCCGGCCGGAGTTCGAGCCGGAACGCCTCGATTTTCTCCTGGCGCGCTGGAACGCGATGCTTCGAACGAACGGCACGATCCTGATCATCGAGACACTTGGCACCGGTGTCACATCACCGGCCCCACCGGCTCGCCTCATTCCCTACTACGACGCGTTGACCGCCGCGGGCTTCGAGGCCACCTCGATCCGCACCGACTACCGATTCGCCTCGGTCGAGGAAGCCGAATCGCTCTCCCGATTCTTCTTCGGCGACACGCTGGCCGACCGGGTGGCCGCCGAAAACCTCACGACCCTGCCGGAATGTACCGGCCTTTGGTGGCGGCACGGACACCGGGACGGCTGAGCGACGCCAGTTTCACCTGGGCCTCGAGGAGCGGAGCCAGGCCCGCCCAGGCACGAGCCAGCCGCCAGAGCGGACGCCGCAATGCTGGGCGGAGCAGGATCGCATGTAGCGCCATGGCCGATCGGAGCGCGCGCCCGTGGTGCCGTTGCCAGTCGTGCCGCCAGCCGCGTTCATCGAAATTCCGATCGGCCAGCCGCCGCCCGAGTCGCGCGCCGCCGGCCAGTGCCGCGGTGATGCCATCCCCCACGATCGGCGGCCAGGCGGCCATGGCATCGCCGACGTGGAAGATGCCTGGCGCCGACTCGACGCGGGCTCTCCCCAGGTGAAATCGGGGGGTCCCCAGGCATCCTGAAAAACCGGGCGTCACGCTTTCAGCGTGTCGCGCCAGATGCGTGGTCGTGACCGTTCCGTCGTCGATCCGAGCCCGCCCAAAGTAGCTTTCGCCCTCACCGAGGACTATTTCGAGATCCGGACCCCCGGTAACTGGAAGGCACCGCGTTGCCTCCCGCCATCCAATCCAGCTGTCGGGGCCGGCCGCCGGCCGCCGCCCGATGGCCAGGACGAGACGCGGCGCCACGATCGCCTCCTCCTCCCCGAGCGGGACACAAAGCTCCCCCGCCGACGTCCGATCCCACCCTCGCGCCCGCGTGCCACGCCGCACCTGGACCCCTTCTTTGATCGCGGCACCGAGCAGCGACTCGTCGAGGCGCGTGCGTGAAATCCCGCGCGACGGTCGGACCGGCCGCCACCCGACCGATTCGCCAGGACGCGTGGCATCCGTGAACCTCGCCCACTCGAATCGCGGCGACGTCGACCAATCAATCCCGCTCAATTCCGCCGCCAGCTCGCACCCCGCAAAAGACAGGACTTCGCCGCAGACTCTTCGGATCGGTGGTTTCGTCCGATCAATGAGAACCACGCGCATTCCCTGCCGCGCTGCCTCGATGGCGGCCGCGCTTCCGGCCGGTCCGCCGCCGATGACGATGAGATCGAAGCGAGTCATTTGCGCTCCATCAGGCCGCACTCCGCCAGAGAAGCCGGTTGCGCAGGAGGCCGTGCGTCGTCACCTCGGGCGCCACGATTCCCGCGGCCCGTGCCAGTTCGGCCAGCTCCGCCGGCGTGAACGACTGCTGCACCGAGATCAGTCCGTCGGCCAGCGTCATCGGACTCGTGGCGACCAGCGGCAATGTCAGCCGCAGGAAGTGAAAAACCACCGCGTGTCGATTGAGATCGTAGATCACGCCGCCGATCCGCGCCGCACGGGCGGCCCGCGAAAGCGCCGTGACCGCGACCGGCGTCTCGAAGTGGTGGAGGACCAGGTTGGCCACGACGATATCGGCCGCCGGCAGCGGGTCGGTCAGCCAGTCGATGCGGCTCACCTGCTCATCGTTTCCCGCTGTCGACTCAAGGAATTCGAGACAGCGATCCGTGAGATGCAACCGCACGTCGATGCCCCGCCGCCGGAGCGACATCGCCAGGCGTCGCCCGGTGTGCCCCGTCCCTGCGCCCACCTCCAGGATTTCAACAGGGCGGACGGCAGCCCCTCGCAGAAGCCTCAACACACCCGCTTCGAGTGGCCCGTACTGGAAGGGCCAGCGGTCGAACCGCTCCAGGTCACGGTAGCTGGCAGCGCGGTCGTTCGCGGAGAGTGTGGTGTCATCGAGATGCTCGGCGGAGGTCAGCCGACGGTTCGTGAATCTCGTCGGCGCGGCGTAACGGCGGCGGCGGCCGTCGGTCATTTCGACCAGGCGGCCGGCAGACCGGTGCTCATCGTCGTTCGGCGCTCAGCGAATCGAAAGAGGCATCCCAGCCGTACAGATCATTCAGGAAACGAACCCGGCCATCCGCCTGAACCCAGGTGGTCCGATACAGGAGGTGAATCGGCACGTGGGGTGTCATGGTCACGGTGTGAAGTTTGGAGCTCCTCAGCATTTCCGAAAGAGTCTTCGGTGGTTTTGTCTCCGTAGACGCGATGAGCCTCTGGGCCAGTTCGGACGGATTCTCCACCCGCACACAACCGTGGCTGAACGCCCGTCGCGTCCGCTTGAAGTACTTCTTGTCGGGCGTGTCGTGCAGGTACACAGCAAAGGGATTCGGGAAGAGAAATTTCATCTTGCCGAGAGCATTGGCATCACCGGAACGCTGACGCAGGAAGAGTCGTTTCTTCCCCCCCCAGACGGAGTCGGGCAGTTCCGAAGCTGGTCCGAACTTGCCGGTTCCCGGCTGGTACCACTCGTACCCACCCTTGTCGAGAAAACCCGGCGACTTCTTCTCCTTCGACAGGAGCTCGGTCCGGATGATGATCTCGGGGATGTGCCACTTCGGGTTGACTTCGATTCGCTCGATCATGTCGATCAGCTCGGGCGTTTCGGCCACGGAGGTCTTTCCTTTCCAGGCCGCTGATTCGCGACCGGAGCCGACCACGGTCTTCAGCGTCAGCACCGGATTCCCATCCTCGTAAAGCTCGAGCCACATGCCGGGGATCACCACTTCAACGCGATGTTCGGGGGCGTCGCCTGGACCATGCCGCCATCGTTCCAGCGTCCGTTCGATCTGGCGCACACGCTCCCCGGCAGTGATGTTCATCTCCACCACCGTCCCCTTGCCGGCCACCCCGTCACCTTCCAGTGCGTGGGAAATTTGAAAATCGGCGAGCCGTTTCTTGAGTCCGGCGTCAAACAGTTCCGGTTCAGCCACGGCGAAACTGGCCAGGCTATCGCTCGAGATTCCGCCGAACTGTCGCAGGAGTCGGTCCTCGGCATCGAGCCGGGCCCGGATTTGCCCGACTCGCGAGTCGCGATCACCCTTCTGGAGTTTTCCGCCGGCATCGATGGTCGGCCACCCGCCGGCGCCAGCCAGCTTCCGGTACAGGGCCAGGGCGTCCATCAACCGCTTATATTGAGGATGGGCGGGTGCCCAGATGCCGATCGGAGGCGGCGGCGGGGCTGCGAGGAGCCCGATCAACGAATCGACCCGGGCGCTGTCCCTGTCGGTGAGGCCGCGGCGATCGGCGGCCAGTGCCAGATATCGATCGGTCAGGAGCCGGTCGACATCGGCCAGGGCCCTCGCCGTTCCGGCGGACTGCCCCATCGTCGTCAGGCGCTCCCACCAGTTGTTCGGCGTTTTCGGAATGGCGGCAATCGCAGCTTCGAGCGGTTCGGGGCGGTACCGGGCGGGGGCCAGCCCCTCCGACGACACCTCCCGCAGGGCCGCCAACAGGTCATCCGCGCGGGCCAGGCCGGCAGCCGATCCGACAAAAATCGGTCGATGGTCATGGCGGCGGTAGGCTTCTGCCGTCCACTCCGGTTTCAGGAGGTCCGCATGGGCGGCAGAAGGCGGCCCGGGCGTCAGAAGCCGGGCCAATTCAGCCTGATCCAGCCGCTCCGGGGCCACCCGCCCCACCAGATCGACCCCGGACCATGCAGGTGAATAGACCCAACTTGTTATCGCAGAGGCAATTAGAGCGATTCTAAGGGAGTTGCGCATGGGAGACGAGTTTAACCCCTTTTCATTTGTTTGGTAGCACCGACTTCAGACAAACTTAAAGGTAGCCGATCTCATTGGGAACAGCGTACTCTCGCAGTTGTCTTATGTCCGCTGGCAGCTGCAGCGCCAGCACTCTCGTTCCGGCCGCCCTCCTAACGACCTTCAACTCAACGTATTGGAGCCCATGAGAGCAAAGCAGCTTGCCCGGTACCTGATGGTTTTTGCCCTTGCAACCACCACCCCCTCGCTGGTTCGGGCGATGTCGCCCGAGACTGCCAATCTATCGACTGCGGATCACCACCCCCGAATCACGGCGTCGCCGAGCGAGGACCTGTCCATTCGCATCGTCGACCTTCCCGCCTGGCGCCAGGGCTATACCCTCTTCGTTCTGCCCGGCCAGACCATCACGCTGTCAACTCGCGTTCCCGGCGGTGCCGCATTTCGCTGGTCGGGTGATGGCCGCTTCGTTCTGCCATCGAGCGTCAAGTCACGCGCAGCCACGAGCGGGCAAATGGGCGCCGTCCTGCCCGCCGGTTCGAATGTTGTCTGGAAGGCGCCTGGGGCCGTGGGCGGATCGATCCTGATTCTCCGAACCGCCACGACCGAGGGGTGGAACGAGGCCGCCCGGATCGAGGTCCAGGTCATGGCGCCCTTCGCGTCCCTCGCCGATGGTGTGCTCGGCGGCTATCGGATCGGCCGCTACCCCCCGAAATCCGGTGCGAAGAAGGATGCCGCCACCGCCGACTACACGCCGCCGCCCGGCTTCCTCAAGTTGCCAAAGCTCGCGGCCCAGCCGATCAAGGTGTCACCGCGCTTCTTTCTTCAGGACTTCGCCTGCAAGCAGCATGGTGCCGGCGACCGATATGTCGCTCTGAAACCGGAGCTGCTCGCGTTCCTCGAAGCCATCGTCGACCGCGTCGAGCTGGAAGGCTTCCGTTGCTCCCGCACCGAGCCGGCCGGCGCCACCATCCAACTGGTCGGCATCACGCCTGGCGTGTCCGTTGCGCCAAAAGCTCCCGGCCGCCCAATTCTCATCATGAGCGGCTATCGGACGCCCCACTACAATCGATCGCTCGGAAACGTCCAGTTGTCCCGGCATCAGTTCGGCGATGCGGCCGACATCATCGTCGATTCCAACGGCGACCAGGTCATGGACGACCTCAATCAGGACGGGGTTCTGAACGGCAAGGACGCCATCACCCTGGCGGCGTGGATCGAGGAACTCTGGCGGCGCGAGGAATACGCCGGCCGTCCGGGGGGCCTCGGCGTATACAACTCCGAGGGGAACCATGGCCCCTTTGTTCATGTCGACATGCGTGGCGTCCGTGCGCGCTGGAGCGGCAACGGCCTCAAGTGGAAGGCCGCCGAGAACTCCGATGAAGACATGGATTCGGTTGTACCGGCAAAGCCAAGAGCGAAGACGATCGTCGTTCGCTAACCGGTAAACTTGTACCCCACCCGGTGCACCGTCACGAGCCAGGCCGGCTCATTCGGCCGCTCCTCGATCTTCCGGCGGAGCTTGGCCATGTGCATGTCGACCGTGCGGGTCAATGGCGCGTTCTCGTAGTCCCAGACGCTTTCCATGAGCTGGTCACGGCTGATCACCTCGCCGCGATGCTCGATCAGGAACTTGAGCAGCCGGAACTCGCGGGGCGACAGATCCACGGACTCGCCGTTCTTCTGCACCTCGCTCTTCCGAAAGTTCACCGATACGTTGCCGAACTGGTAGGACTCCGCGGCATCGTTGCGCCCGTTGCTGCGACGAAGCAGGGCCTCGACCCGGGCCATGAGTTCGAGGAAGCCGAACGGCTTGGTGATGTAGTCATCCGCACCGAGTTTCAACCCCAGCACCTTGTCGATTTCCTGCCCGCGCGAGGTGAGCATGATGATCGGCAGCTTGTGGCCGTCGGAGCGGATCTGACGGCAGACGTCGAGCCCGCTCATCTTGGGCAACATGACGTCCAGGATCATGAGGTCGGGTGTGGCTTCGCTCGCGAGCCGGAGGCCGGCTGCGCCGTCCTTGGCCACGGTGACAGCATAACCTTCATACTCGAAACCGTCTTTCAGAGCGACGGCCATCGAGGCATCATCTTCGACAATCAGTACACGGGGCATGGCGATCCTCATCCTCTTCCCACCCGGGGGTCGGGCTCACTCATCGACCGGTCGACTTCAGTCATCTGGTGGTCAACTTCAGTCACCTGATGGTCAACTTCAGTCATCTGGTGGTCAACTTCAGTCACCGAGGCACGGCGGGCGGTCATGGTTTCCGTGTTCGCCCCGGTGGCAGGGTGTGTTCGGGCAACCGGGAAGTGAAGGCGAAAGATGCTGCCCCGTCCCGGTTTGCTGTCGACCACAACCCTTCCATGGTGAGCCTTCATGATGTGTTGCACGATGGCAAGGCCAAGCCCGCTCCCCTTGACGTCGTGCACCGAACCCGTCCCCACCCGGTGAAATCTTTCGAAAATCTTGGCCTGCTCCTCTTCGGGGATCCCGATGCCCTCATCCTCAACTTCAATGATGACGGAACCGGGACTGGAAAGCAGGCGCAAAAAGACCCTCCGGGAATCGCCTGAGTACTTGACGGCATTATCGAGCAAATTGTTCAACGCCAATCCGAAGGCGTCCGCATCGATGTCCACGGCCGGCAGCGGTCCGTGGGGCATTTCCACCACCACATCGTGCCCGGAGTTGTGCAGACGGCCCCGGAAGGCATCGAGAACGGTGCCCACGAGAGGCGTCAAGTCGGCCGAAACTGGCCGATAGGTCTTCTGGCCGGATTCGATGCGGGCAAAGTCCAGGACGTTGTCGATCAGATCAGAAAGTCGTCGGCTTTCAGATTCAATGGCCGCGCCATATTCCCGGACCTTCTCCATCGATTGGACCCGACCCCCTCGAAGGAGTTCGCCAAAGACGCGGATCGAGGCCACCGGCGTGCGTAACTCATGTGAGACGTTCGACACAAAGTCCGTTTTCATCTCGGAAAGCTGCATCGTCCGGGCCGCCGCCGACAACGCCAGCGCGATGGCCACGGCCAGGACCCCCGCCACGAGCAGCGACAGCGTGATCCAGAGGGCGAAATTGGCCTGAAGGAGCTGCGCCGGGGCCGGTGTGGCGCCCTGGATCTCGAGGGTCCAGTCCCGAAAGACAAAAGGAAAGGAGAGTCGAATCGGCGGCCCCGCCACGTCCGTCCGGCGTGTCCCCATGATGATCCGGTCGTCGAGATCCCGGATCCGCAGCATGATGTCGTTCCGACTGGCGTCCTGAAAGTAGGTCGGCAGGGCGTTCTGGATCGCCATGGGTAGCAGGGCCCTTTTCACGTAATCCTCGTCGAGGACCATGCCGGCCATGCCGATGGCCTGCCCCTCGTCATCGAGGATCGGCTTCATGATCTGGCGAAAATCGGTGTCCCGCTCGTCCACCCGAAGACGGGGGGAATCCTTCTGGTCGCCGCTGGTCGAGACGCCGGTAACCCAGAGCGTGGCGCCCCGCAGAATCGACTGCGATTCGCGCAAGTCGACGGCCGTGGTGAAATCTTGCTCCACGGGGTCAAATATGAGGAGTTGCTGGTTTGTCGGAGCGGCATCAGTGAGGAGGTAGAGCCGCTTCACGCCGTTCAGGTCGGCCCGTTGCCACCCCCGCCGGATCTCCTCAAGGTTCTGGGCGGCCAGGGCTGACGAGGAGACATTCAGGACCGTCTCGGCCCGTGTGAGGTAGAAATAGCGGATCTCCGAGACGATGGCCCCGAGGTAGTTGTCAAACACCGCTGCCTGGGCCGTCTGGGAGACGTCCTGGAGCCTCCGAAGCGTTCGGTACTGCAGAAACAGCAAGATGCCAAGCGGCGCGAGAACAGCCAGGAAAGCCAGCCAGAGGCCGTGCCGACGCCATCTTGGGCTTTGCTGGGGCATTGGGGCCTCGATCGGGAGTAGTCTGGGCGACAACTACTTAAGTATAACAATGATAAGGGATTGTGTAGGTCGGGCAGCGCCTGTTTACAAGTCGGTTACAGCGTTGACAACTCTTTACCATTACGGGTGCGACATTTACATATTCCGGGACTAATCTCTCTTTGTCGCCAGTGGGTAGACACACCTGCTGATGACAAACCGAGAGAGTATCCGAGAGTTCAGATTGTGCGAGGTAGGGAGGGCAAGCCGGGTTGATGGCCCGAGCGAACCCTCCCTGCAGCATTCAGGGGCAGAAATCCTGCAAAGGTGACCCCTGACCCCAAGCGCGTTCCTGGATTCGTCCAGGACCGTCGGTCGGGAGGTTGGCGAACGCAGCCCGCCGACCTCCCGCCTTTTTTTATCCGTTCCTACCCCACCACCCAGGTTTCCCCGCCGGACAGCAGTTTTTCGAGGCTCCCCGCCCCCTTGTCGGCCTTTGCCCGAACCAGCTGCTCATGCATCGCCCGCTCGAACGTCGGCCGCTCCGTGGCCCGGAACACCCCGATAGGCACCGGATAATCCGGCCAGGTGAGCCGCGACAGAATCCAGGCCAGCCGCCCCTGCGGATCCGACGCGTCATGAACCAGGAGGTCCCTGTCGGTGATGCCGTCTTCTCCGATCGTGACCACCTTGATATCGAATCCGGAAAGTACAAACCCCTTGTCCCGGGCCTTGCCGAAGATGATCGGCTGCCCATGACGCAGGTCCACATTTCGATCGTCCCGCACCCCCTTGTCGGCCACCTCTTCCCAGGCCCCATCGTTGAAGATGTTGCAGTTCTGCAGGATCTCGATGAAGGCGGAGCCCTTGTGGTTGGCCGCCTGGATCAGGACGTCCTGGAGATGCTGGGCGTACACGTCAACCGATCGCGCCACGAACGACGCCTCGGCGCCGAGCGCCAGTGAAATGGGGTTCATCGGGGCATCCACCGAACCGTAGGGCGTCGACTTGGTCTTCTTGCCGACTTCAGAAGTGGGTGAATACTGCCCCTTGGTCAGGCCGTAAATACGGTTGTTGAACATCAGGATCTTGATGTCGACATTTCGGCGCAGCGCGTGGATAAGGTGATTGCCACCGATCGAGAGGGCATCGCCATCACCGGTGGCCACCCACACCGACAGGTCGGGGTTGGCGAGCTTGACGCCGGTGGCCACGGCCGGCGCCCGGCCGTGGATGGTGTGGAAGCCGTACGTGTTCATGTAATACGGAAAGCGACTCGAACAGCCTATCCCGGCGATGAACACAAACTTCTCGCGCGGGATGCCGAGCTTCGGAAATACTTGTTGTACGGCATTCAGGATCGCGTAGTCACCACAGCCCGGGCACCAGCGGACTTCCTGATCGGTAACGAAGTCCTTCCTGGTCAACAACGGCGCCGCGGCGCCG
>JAWXBZ010000161.1:0-11095 GCA_034440375.1 Candidatus Eiseniibacteriota bacterium | reverse complement strand
TCAGCCGGCTCGCACCAGCCCTCATTATATGTGCGATCGGCTGCTCCGAAGACGACCCACCGGATTCCTGGCAGCGACTTGGCAGCACCGACGCTCCCATTTACGCGCTGCAGGAGTACAAAGGCCGCCTCATCTTCGGCGGCGAATTCAACGTCGTCGACCCGTTCGGCCCGGACGAAGAGGTGAACCACCTGGCCGCCTACGCCGATCCCGGCGAGCGGAACACCCACCCGGAGATCTGGCAGGAAATCTCCCAGATCACCGACGCCGCCGGCACCTGGTACGACATCAGTCCCGAACCCAACGGCACCGTCCACGCCATGACCATTTTCCGGGGCGATCTGATCGTCGCCGGCGCCTTCACCTACATCGGCCCCATCCGCGCCAGCGGCATTGCAAGGTGGGATGGAAAAGAGTGGCACCCGCTGGGCGAGCCGGATCAAGGCTGGGGCATCACCGGCATCGTGTACGCCCTGGCCACCGACGGCGACAACACCCTGTATGCCGGCGGCAGCTTCACCGAAGCCGGCGGCCAACCCGCCACCCGTATCGCCCAGTGGGACGGCACGAACTGGCACCCCCTCGGCGCCGGCATCAACAGCACCGTCTACGCCCTCCACGAAAGTGCGGACCAACTCTTCGCCGGCGGCGCCTTCACCCAAGCCGGCGGACAACCCGCCAACCACATCGCAAGGTGGAACGGCACCACCTGGCTACCCCTGGACGTCGGCATCGACGGCACCGTCCGCGCCCTCACCACCTACCGCGGAGCGCTGATCGCCGGGGGTGATTTCATCACCGTCAACGGCTTCGAAATGAACCACGTGGCACGGTGGATCGGTGTGTCCTGGCTGGCGCTGGGGGAGGGGCTGGAAGATCTCGACCGGGTCCAATCGCTGGTCGTCATCAACGACGAAATCTACGCCGGCGGCGCAATTGATGAGCCTCAAGCGAAAGACAACCCCGGTAGCATCAGTAAGTGGGAAGGATTGAGCTGGAATACCGTTCCCGATGACGGCAGTGGGGATTGCCGCGTCACCCGCCAGTATCTCTCCCGCCTTACCCTGGCAACAGTCAACGAGACCGGCTCAACAATCCATATCGCCAACCAGTAACGCCCTACCCGCGAGGCGGCCTAAACCGTTCCGGCACATCCAGCGGAATGGTGGCCACGGTTTTGAGCCGGGTGTAACCTTCATTTGTGGAACTTCTGGAAGCCAACGCCGCAAAGCCTGCAGAAGCGCTCATCGGTCCCGAGAAGGTGGCTTAGGCAGCCGTGGTACCGGCCGGTGTTTGGACAGCACAGGTCCGTTACCGGGCTGACTTCGAGGTTTCTCATGCGATTCTCCTTCGTTGGGAACACAAAGCCGCGGGCGGCGGCCTATCCAGGCCGTCGCAAAACAGAAGCGTGGTGCGTAGTACGTCGGGCGGTTAGCGGCTCAGCTTGACCCCTTGAAGGCCGCTCAGGCCACAAGTGAGGGATCTCATAATGGCAAAGTGGATATGGAGTTTGAAAGGTTAGGTTCCCATCCTCGCAAGATGCTGGTATGCTTGTAGTTGTAAAGTTTCTAGGAGAGCGAAGATGATGCAGATAGCTACACGAATTGTCGTTGATAATAAGGTGCAGGCCGGAAAGCCTGTCATTGAGGGGACTCGCGTGCCCGTCGAGGTCATCCTGGGTGTGCTCGCCGCTGGCGAGCCGATAGAGCGGGTAATGGAGGAGTACCGGCTGGAGCGCGAGGACGTGCTCGCCGCAATCTCCTACGCAGCGAGCGTGGTCTCAGGGGAAGAAGTCCGGCAAGTTAGCTAAATGCCGGCATTCCTCGTCGACGAAAACCTGCCCGGCGCCCTGGCTGAGGCCCTAAAAGCCGCTGGCCACCAGGCCGAGAGCGTCTCCAATGACAAACGCCTGAGGAGTCTCTCCGACGGGGAACTCATGGTCCACGCCAAGCTCCGCGGGCTAATTATTATCTCGAAGGACAAGGATTTCTCGGACATCACGCAGTACCCAGCTGGAAGCCATCCTGGTGTCGTGTGCGTTAGGCTCCCGAACAAAATGGTTATCGGAGAGCAAGTCCGTCTAGTTGTGGCCGCCATTTCGGCGGTCGACCCCAATGAGCTCAGGGGAAGCCTCGTCATCCTTGAGGCCGGAAGCATGCGCCTCAGGAAGGCGTAACTCACAGGAATAGGGCATGGCTGAAACGGAAGCGGCACCAAAACCAGCCGGAATGTTGCACTGCAACAAGTGCGGTACGAAGACCCACCACGTCGTGCTCGCCGTTTCCGAATCGTCGGGCTCCGACCCGGCCGACCTTCGCGCCAAACGAACCGCTCGTCTTCGAGGACAAATACTTTCCGCCTCATGAGTTTCGTCAGCGGCCCAAATGGGTGGGCTCGTTGCCTAAGAACCTCCAAGAAATACTCGACGAGGTTTACGTGGCTTTGCAGAACGGAACTAGGGTCCTTGCCGCAGTGGGCGCGCGCACCACTCTCGACATTCTTGCTCTCGACAAGCTTGGCGACCTAAAGACCTTCCAGGCCAAGTTGGACGCGCTTCAAGGCGCTGGGCATGTTACGCCGCACGAACGCGATTTGCTGGAGGTACTCACTGAAGCCGGAAACGCGTCGGCGCATCGAGGATTTCGGCCGAACGAGAATGACCTCGTTACTGTCATGGACGTGCTCGAAGGTATTCTCGAGAAGGTCTATGTTCTTGACGCCCGCCAAAAGGAACTTGCCGCGAGAGCGAAGCAGCTAAAGACAATGCCGGTTAGTTAACGGTTCGCTTCGCACGGGCCTTCCGCTTCAAGGGGTAGTTGGTCATCTTGATTTTGACTGCCCGAGGGTAACTGCGTTGTCGACGCTCGGGCAAGATCAAGAGATTGAGCTCCTCCAACAGGCTGTCGAGGCGGTTTGGAAGGGCCCCGGACTCGTGAGCCACGCGGTGATCCAGAAGTTTCGGATCAGCATCAGCGTGTGGCGATAGCTGATCCGTCGAGGCGGTACCCCGGCTCGCCCAGCCGTGCGCTCCATCTCCAGGCGGACGAGGTTGTATCCGATGGCAAGTCCCCAGAGTTCCTGGCGGACACGCTCGGGGGCGCGACAGCGCAGCGCTTCCTCCCGTTCGAGCGTGTGTGTCTTGACCTCGTCGAGGCCCATCTCCAGCTCCCAACGTTCGTGATACAGGTCGGCGATCTCTGAGGCCGGATACGCGGCTGGATCGAGCAAGGATGTGAGTAGCGTCTGCGCCCGGAAGCCGCGGCGGTGGTAGCGCACGGCTCGAACCGTCAGGGTCTCGTGTAGCTCTGGATGAGCCCGGCGCGCGCTGCGCAGGATGGGTAGCTCAACGAGATGATCATGAGGTCCAAGGTGCTTCACGACGCGCATTTTCAGATTGGACTTGGCTCGGGTCAACCAGTGGCGGTCGGCGCCCTGGCTCTGGATGCGATGGAAGACCCGGTAGGCGATAAAACCGCGGTCCACGATGGTCAGCGACGAGTCGGGAAGCTTGTCCCACAATGGCTCAGTCAGCGCCTGCTCGGAAACGATACAGGGACCCATCGCCAGCCCCGCCAACAAGTGTGAGCGGAGCACCATGAGGACCACCAGGCGCAGTTGCGGATAGCCGGCCCGCCCCCGGCTACTGGCTGGCCGGCCAAAGGCCGTCTCGTTTTCGGGCGTGTCGGCGATCCGCAGCATCGATCCATCCACGCCGTACACCGAAAGCCCGCGCCAGCGATGCTCGTCGGCCGAAGCGCCGGCCCACACGGCTCCCGTCTGGGTAAACAACTCCGCCAGAGGCTCAGCCCCGAGGCGGTTCCGGGCCTGTGCCACGGCACTACCTGTGACGCCGCGTCGATTCCTTCCGGAGTCCCCGTCCGGCACAACCAGATCGAGGTGCCGGACTACCTCCTGGATGGAACGGTCACGGAAGAGTCCCATGCCGATGGCGATCCACACGACATACTCTGCCGGCAGCTTCCGCCGCCGCACGGTCGCCGTACCCGTGTTCTGCAAGGCCCGTTGGATCCACTCCGGATCCAGGTGCTTGGAGAACAGTTCGAAGCTCTCCGGCCGCTCTCCAGCCCCGACGCCCAGCAGTACTTGACCCAGTGCCTCCGCGCCTCCTCTTGAGGAAGTCATCACGACTTGCGGGTTCTTTTCCCGGACCGTCCGCCGGAACGGGGTTGCGGATCCGGCGCATCCCGTAGCGCACGCAGCAGCAGTCGGTTGACCTCCGACACTTTTTCGACGGCTTTCCACCACTTGACGTAATTGGCCACCCACCGCCTCGCCTGGGGAACCAACCGAGCCGGCAGAGAGATCTGCTCGGTGCGGCCTCCGGAGAGGGTGACGCTGAGGTAGGTCGCGTCATGAAGTTCACCCGCGGCGCAGCGGCAGCCGGGCTTGCCACAGGAGAGCGACCGCGTGACAACGCTCCCCCGGAGGATCTCTTCGAATGGTGGCAGTGCCTTCGCAATGCGGCGACGGCGATCGGTCAGGTTCTTCATCTTACACATTTATAACCGTAAGACATGCATCCATGCAAGTCACAATGGCTCAAACGAAAAGAAGAACGGCCTCGGCAGTCGGAGGTAAAGGTGGGCTAACTTATTGAAATAACGAACGCTTAAGGGCTATCTTACCGGCATTGCTGCTACGTCCGGCTACTGGAGCTCGTTCAGCACCAGCGCGCTCATGACCCGCGCTCCCACCAGGATGGAGGCCTCGTCAGCCACATAGTCTGCCGCGTGGGGCATGCCGGCAGTTCCGGCCGGCGTGTTCGACACGCCCAGGTAGTACATGACGCCCGGTATCCGTGCCTGGAAGTGGCCGAAGTCCTCGCTGAAGCCGGGGGTGACGCTGGTGAGCACGAACAGATTGTCCGTGCCGACGACCGAACGGATGACGTCGCGCGTGCGGCTTTCGAGGTCGGCGTCATTGGTTACACCCGGAGCCGTGCCGGGGACACCCGCGGCGATGTCGGCCGTTGTGCCGCGGCTCCCCAGAAGGATGCCGGGCTTGGTGCCGATTGTGCCGACTTCGAGCGGCGCTGTATGGAAGGCGAAGATGACGTCGGGCCGCCAGGTATCGAGTGCGCCGGCTGCCAGCATGGCGCGGGCGCCGGTCACGTTTTCCTCGGCGGGTTGAAAGATGAAGACCACGTTTCCCTTGAGATCGGCCTGCACCGCCGCGAGGCCCTCCGCCACCGCCAACGCTACCGTTGTATGAATGTCGTGGCCGCAGATGTGGCGTACGCCGGGCGTTTCGGAACGAAAATCAACCGGATCGGGATCATTCGAGGGGACGGCGTCCATGTCGGCGCGAATGGCCACGGTCCCCCCCGGTTTGCCGCCGGTTAGCCGGGCCATCACGCCGTGACCGCCCACGCCGGGCGATACCTCGAGGCCGAGCCGACGGAGCCGGGAGACCACGACGCCTTCGGTGCGCGTTTCCTGGCCGGAAAGTTCGGGATGACGGTGCAGGTCGCGACGGACCTCGATCATCTCGCCGGCGATTTCGTTCAAACGCAGTTCGACGCGGGGGAAGAGGGTCGGCTGCCCGGCTGGGGGCGGCTCCATCTGATGGCCGTTCTCCTTCTGCGTGCTGCATCCGAGGAAGAGCATGGGCGTCATCAGCAACACCCGTTTCAGGTTCATCGGCCGAATTCCCCTCATCGCGTTTCGGTCAGCCATGCCTGCCAGGCTTTCTCATTCTCGATGATCAACTGTCCCTTCATCCGGTAGTGCCCGAGACCACAGAGCTGGGCGCAGGCGATGTCGGTCGTATCCTCGACGATCGGCGTGAACCAGACGCGGGCACGATGGCCGGGAATCACATCCTGTTTGACGCGCATCACCGGCAGGAAGAAGGCGTGGATGACGTCCTTGCTGGATAGTTCAATGATAGCGGGGCGCCCGACCGGCAGGTGCAATTGATTGATCGTCAGGATGTCGTCGCGCGAGGCCCGGTCCAGTGTGTCGAGGCCGACTGGATTCAGTTGCGTCACCAGGTCGATCGCGGTGCGGCCGAAGGTGCCGTCGGCGCCCGGATAGTGCACGTTCCACGCGTACTGCTCGGCCACGACGCGGACGTGGACCACTTCAGCCGATTCGGGCGGCACCACGCGCAGTTTCGCCCAGGTCGGCAGTTCCTTGCCGATGAACAGGGTGGCCTCGGCCAGGGCTACCACTCCGACGAGGATCCAGGGGATTTGGATGGGAATCGATGACCGCGATTCCGGTGGGATCGCGCCACCGGACACGCGGGATGGTTTTGACTGACCCGTGACCAGCATGATGACGTAGTAGATGGCCCATCCGATGACGATGGTCGCGATCAGGAGATGCACCAGCAGAAGTGTTTCATCGACGAGGTGCCCCTCGGCCGCATGACTCGGCGGCAGCCAGGGTAGCGTCATGGAGCGTTTCTTCCGGCCCGGCGACGAATCGTGAAGACCATCGCGGCAATGCCGGTGACGAGGAGGCCGGCGACCCCGCCGAGCAGCAAAATGGCGGCCTGAAGGCCACGTGTCTGGCTGCTGTCCGGTTCGCCGAAGCAAACCGGGCAGGCGTAGGCGTTCAGGGGCCATACCAGCCAGACAACCGCGAGGCCAGGCGGGGCGTGATACCGACGGATGCGAAAGCGCCGCTTCATCACACGAAAAATCCGATCATGATGGCGAACCAGACAACCACCAGCGCCAGCCAGTGGACGATGGCCCCGTACACCCGTTCGCGGTGGCGGGCTGGATCCTGGCGGGCCAGCGAGGCGCCCGTCACGAGGATCCAGCCGTTGACGGCCAGATTTCCCGCCAGCAGAACGGCGTGGACGCCGGTCAGCACGAAATAAATACCGAAAAGATTGTGGGTGGAAGGGAGTCGCCCGATCCCAAGGAGAATCGACCATTCGGCGGATCGAATGAAAAGAACAAGAAGACCGAGCCCCAGGCCAAGCGACCAGAGGAGGCGAAACTCTCCCTCATGGCGCGTCACGGCGCGGCCGGCAAACAGGATAACAAGCACCGAGGCCGCGACGACAAAACTGTTGATCAGCGGAAGACCATGTTCGAGGGCGCTCGTCGGCCAGTCGGTGCTGCCGATGCGCAGGAAGGCCAGCGCGGAGAAGAGACCGGCGAACAGCATGATCTCGGAGGCCAGGACGAGCCAGAGGCCGAGTCGGTTGTTTCGAAGGCCCGTATCGGGGCGCGGCTCATTGGCATAGGGGATCGGCTGATTTGTCATGACGTCCTTTCGACGCGCCATGGCGTGGCGGTCGATCGTCGTGGCCGGTTCATGACCAAATTCCACACGAACGGAACCTGCGCGATCGCGACCAGCCAGGCCGAGTAGGTCATGAACGAGTTGAAGTGGATGGTGCTCTGCGCATGTTCGTAACCGGCGCCCGCATCCCACAGGCGGCGGCTGACGCCGGCCAGGCCCATGGCAAACATCGGCAGGAAGATGCCGTTCATGCCGATCAGCGTGCCCCAGAAGTGGATCCGGCCGAGGCGATCATTCAGCGGTCGGCCGGCCACAAGCGGCCACCAGTGGTAGATGCCGCCGAAGAGCGCGATCAGCACGCCGGGTGCCACGATGTAGTGGAAGTGGCCAATCACGTAGTAAGTGTCGTGCAGGTGGATGTCGCCGACCGCGAGTCCGAGTGGCAGGCCGGTGAGTCCGCCGATGCCGAACATCGGCAGGAAGCCAAGGGCGAAGAGCATCGACGTGGTCATCGGCAGGCGCCCCCCCTTCAGCGTCAGGAAGAAGCAGGTCAGGATGACGACGCTCGGAATCGAGATGATCAGGGTGGTGGCCTGGAAGAAGGCGCTCATGACCGGGCCCATGCCGGTCAGGAACATGTGGTGCGCCCAGACCACCAGCGACATGACGCCGAGGAACAGCGTTGAGCCGACGATCGAGCGATAGCCGTACAGGCGTCGTCCCGTGCCGGCCGCCAGGATCTCCGACACGATGCCGAGCGCCGGCAGCAACAGGACGTACACCTCCGGATGGGCCAGGAACCAGAAGAGGTGTTGCCACAACAAGGGGCTCCCACCACCCGCGCCGCCGAGCGGCTGCGCGGCCACGATCAATCCGGCCGGCGAGAAGAACGAGGTGTCGGCCAGGCGGTCCATCAGTTGCATGACCGCCGCCGATTGCAGTGGCGGAAAGGCGAGCAGCAAAAGGAGCGCGGTGATCAGCTGCGCCCAGACAAAGAACGGCAGATCCATCCAGCCGAGGCCGGGGCGGCGAAGCTGCACGACGGTCACGATCATGTTCACGGCGCCGAGCATCGATGACAGGCCAAGCAGCAGGATGCCGATCAGCCAGATGTCCTGGCCGAGCGTGCCGAGCGTGGCCAACGGCGGGTAGCTGGTCCAGCCGGAGTTGGCCGGCCCGCCGGGGACGACGAAGCCCACCAGGAATCCAAAGCCGGCAGCGAGAAAGATCCAGTACGACCAGGCCGTCAATCGCGGAAAAGCCATCGTGTCGGCGCCGATGAGCCGCGGCACGAGGAAGTTGCCGAACGCTCCGGCGCCCAGCGGCACGACGCCGAGAAAGATCATGATCGAGCCGTGCATCGCACCAAGGGCGTTGTAAAACTCGGGAAGAAGGATGCCGCCGGGTGCCAGCGAATCGGGGAAGAGGCCGCCGATCAACGGAATCGGGCGTCCCGGCCAGGCCAGTTGCCAGCGCATGAGGAGCATCAGGAGGAAACCGACGAGCAGGAAAGCGAGGCTCGTCAGGCCAAAGCGAAGGGCGATGGCCTGGTGGTCCGTGGTGAAAAAACGACTGCCTGGAAGTGGACGGGCCTCGGGCACGCGGATGTTCCGGGGTGGCGCGACTTCGCGTAAATGGCTGAGCCAGCGGAGTTTATCACGAGGCCGTAAGCGCGTCGCCACAAGGAGCTGGCCCGAAGTGATTCCCGCGGATCGATTCAGCAGCAGGGCATCGATATCGACCAATGCGGGCGATCATTTGTCTTAGTAATTTGCGGCGCTTGGAGTAGTCTGCACTCTCGTGATCGCCCAAAGGGGGCGCGATCACATCACCCCGCCGCTTCGCCCCCGTTCGCTAACAAACAGCCTCCGGAGGTCCCACGATGCGAACGCGTTCGATTGTCTTGTCCGATTTGCTGGCTCTGCCGCGCATTTCCCCGATCCGTTCATCAATCGGTCTGGCGATCGCGACGATCGTGGTCTCCTTCGCCGGACCAGCATGGTCCCAGACAGCCGGCTTTCTCGACCCCCGCCCCGAGTTGATCAAACCGGAAATGGTTGAGCTGGCCCCCGGTTCCGATCCGCGACGGTGCCAGGTCAAATTCATCGACGATCTAAACATCGGCCTCGAGGCGGCGGGATTTCCGACCGATCGGTCTCGCATCTCACTCAACAGCGGCCAGGCCATCGCTGCGATGACCGGCATCCAGGCGGCCGGCGGTCGATGGAGCCGGAATACCGGTGCCACGGAGGCAGTGCTGGACGACCTGCGTCGGAAGGCCGAAATCAATCTGGGCCGCGAGATTGCGGACCTGAACAACTTTTTCATCCTCGAGGCGCCCGACCAGATCGACATCACGACCTGGATGGAGCAGCTGAACGATCTCGACGATGTCGAACTCGCATTCCCGTTGCGCCTGCCGGTGGCACCGCCGACCCCGGGCGATTTCACGGCAAATCAGGGCTACCTGGATCCGACGACCGATGGCATCGACGCGGAATTCGCCTGGACGCTACCGGGTGGCACCGGCTCGAACGTCGTTATCGTCGACCTCGAATACACCTGGAACCTCAATCACGACGACCTTCCCGCTATCACGACGATCATCCCGCCGGGGCGGACGGCGAACGACCCGTTCGGGGAGAACAACCACGGAACGGCCGTGCTCGGTGAGCTCGCGAGTCTGAACAATGGATTCGGCACGACTGGCTGTGCCTACGGTGCCACGATCCGGGTCGCCCCGACGTCCTTCACGGATGGCTACCTGCTCAACGAAGCTTTCCAGAATGCGCTGCTGGGCTTGAGCGCGGGCGACTGCGTTCTATTCGAGCAACAAATCCAGGGCCCGAACTACATCGACAATACGTCGCAGTTCGGTCTGATAGCTGTCGAATGGGACCTGGCGGTGTACAGCAGCATCGTCACCGCCGTCGGCAACGGCATCCACGTCATCGAGGCCGCCGGGAACGGCAGCCAGAACTTCGATGCGCCGGAGTACGGCGTGGGCAACGGCGGACACTGGCCGTTCCTGCCGGCCAACGACTCGGGCGCCATCATTGTCGGCGCCGGCGCGGCTCCGGCCGCGTTCAACGGCAGCGACACGGACCGTTCGCGACTCGACTTTTCCAACTACGGCTCCCGCGTAAACCTGCAGGGCTGGGGTCAGCGGGTTTGGACGACTGGATACGGCGATGGTTACAGCGCCGAGGGCGTGGATCTCTGGTATGACAACAGTTTCGGTGGCACATCATCAGCCTCCCCGATTGTCACGTCAGCCGTGGCGTTGCTCGAGTCATGGCACGAGAGCGAGTTTGGCTCGGTTGTCACGCCAGCGGTGGCGCGGACACTCCTGGTGTCCACCGGGGCAGCGCAGCAGTCCGGTACCTTTCCGGCCAGCGAGAACATCGGGCCCCGGCCGAACCTGAGCGCGGCCATTTGTACGTTCGATGCGGCCTCACCGACGATCGACTGCCCGGACGACATTGTGGTCGAGTGCTCGGAGTACGACGGCACGCCGGCCACTGACACCGAAATCGCCGCCTTCCTGGCCGGGGCCATCGCCTCCGACGATTTCGATCCCTCGCCGGTCATCACCACCGACGCGCCGGCCCTTTTCCCCGACGGCCCGACGACGGTGACGTTTACCGCCACTGACGCGTGCGGAAAGACCAGCAGCTGTCAAGCGACCGTGACGGTGGTCGATACGACGCCACCGGTGATCACCTGCCCGGATGCGGTCACGGTGGAATGCAGCTCACACTGCGGCACGGTGGAGACCGATCCGCAGCTGGTCGACTTCTTCAATGGCGTCAGCGCCGTGGATATCTGCGATCCGGACCCGACGTTCTCGAACAATGCGCCGGATTGCTTTC
>JAWXBZ010000160.1:0-22488 GCA_034440375.1 Candidatus Eiseniibacteriota bacterium | reverse complement strand
TCCGAGGGGATCTGCAGGACGTAGGGGGCTTGAGAGGAAACGGCGGACGCACCTCCGAGGAGGGCCATGACAGACAGGGTCAGAACCCCGCGACGCACCACGAGCGGGAACTGTGTCATCAACGCATCCTCCGGTGGGTCCCTCGCTGCGAATGATTCGGTGTCATGATCGCCGCTGAAGTCGCGTCCGGAGGTCCTCATTGACCTGGCCCGATCGAGACACTTCGATGTCAGTGATCACTTGGATGACCCTTTTGCTCCGCCAGCTGAACAAGGATGCTCTCGATGTGACGGGCGACTCGATCGGGCTCGAGCAAGGCGATGTGGTGCACGGGTTCGATCACGTACGAGCTCTCGGTGAAGGCGTCACCCAGCACGTTCCGCTCGAGGTGGCGCGCGAGCAGCGCCTCGGCCGGGCCGGCCTCCTCGTTTGAGAAGACAAAGCGGAGGGCCGGAACCTTTTCCTTCGCGGCACGATACAAGCTGGCCAGCGGATCCCCGGGGCTCTCGAAGGGCGCCACGATATCGGCGGCAAAGCGCTGGAGGGGCTCGAGGTTCGAGCCGAACTTCATGAAGGTGTTGGAAATGTAGGCCTGGACCGCCAGCCACACCGACAGGGGGCGGGTGGACTGTCCGAGAGACTTCAGGACGTCGAGTATCGCCTCGGGATCTCCGGCATTGAGGTCGGCACACAGCTTCGAGAAGAAGCAGGTCTCGATGCTGACGTTGGGCCCCAGCGCGAGCATGCCCGCAATATCGACGCCTGCCCCCTCGTCCGTGGTGATCATGCGCAGAAACTGATCGGCGCCCGCGGAATGACCGACGAGGATCGTCGTTCCCGGACGGCACTCACGCACCAGCTCACGGAGCAGGATTCGGAGCAGCTGGGAGTGGTCGTCGATGCTGATCACCGGTCGATAGGTATCGCCCGGTGCGAATCCGAGCAATGAAGCAGACACGGCCCGACACCGGAGTGACCTGAGGGCGGATTCAAATCTCCGGTAGTCGGCGCCGAGCCCGTGGAGGAACACCACGAGCGTGTCCGACTCGACCCGATTGTCGAGGTAGAAGAGGGGATGTTTGACCAAGCGCGGGTTTCGCGTCTGGAGTTGGCGCACGTGTGCGGCCGTCAACACCAGCCGCCGCTCCACCGGCTGCACCTGTTTCCTTTCCGCGGGGGATTCCGGGGAGGCTTCAAGCTCCAACTCGCGCAGCAGATCCTCCAGCAGGTTGCGTACGTCCTTGCTCGTCTGAATGCGCCGTTCCGGGTCCTTGGCGAAACAGTACCGGAGTATCCGGGCCAGCTGGGGTGGCGCCTCGGGGCGCACCGCCGCCAGCGGCGCCGGTTCCTCATTCACGATCGCATGCAGCGTCTCGATCTGGTTCGTCCCACGGAAGGCCCGCTGGCCTGTCAGCAGTTCGTAGAGGATCGTCCCCAGCGCGAACAGGTCCGAGCGATGGTCTGCCGGCTCGCCCTTCACCTGTTCCGGCGCGAGGTAACCGATAGTGCCTACGATCGTGCCGGTCTCGGTGGCTGCGATCGACACCGTATTCTCGTCCGCGGATCCCGACATCTCGGGGCGCGTCAACTTGGCGAGACCGAAGTCCAACACCTTCACACCACCGTCCTTCGTCAGGAACAGGTTCTCGGGTTTCAGATCGCGGTGAGTGATGCCCTTCTCGTGCGCAGCCACCAGCCCGCGCGCAACCAGGGCGACGTATTCGATAGCCTTGCGTACCGGCAAGGGGCCTGACCGGAGGCACTCCCGAAGGGTCTGCCCCTCGAGCAACTCCATCACCACGAAAGGGGAGCCATCGTGGGTGCCGATATCGTAGATGGTGCAGATATTAGGGTGGCTCAGCGCCCCGGCTGCCCGAGCTTCCTGTTCGAAGCGCCGGATCCGTTCCGGGTCGCGGGCCAGTTCGGCAAGGATTACCTTGACGGCGACGTCCCGGCCCAGGCGGGTGTCGTGCGCGCGATACACCTCGCCCATCCCCCCGACGCCGAGGAGTGAAACGATTTCGTGTGGGCCGAGCCGGGTGCCGGGAGTCAGTCGCATCACGGGAATCTACCTCAAGCCCTCGGTTCTTGCCGATTGTCTCTCCTGAAAGAGCGACTGCGCTTCTGGCCGATGAGCGTCGACAGACCGAAAGCCCAGTTCGAACAGATGCCATTCATCGGGAAACGATTTCTCAAGGGGGATTTCGTGCCTGAGGCAGCGGGAATTACCGGGGCCCAACCGCCGCCTTCACCGCCCCCCAGGTCACCGGAATCACCGGAACATCCGGCGCAGTGTAGTGAACGATGAGCACCGGCCGGTTCGCTGCAATGGCATTCTCCCGCGAGTCGAACCGACGGGCTGTCGAGACGACGGACTCATCCCCCAGGAGAATCCACCCCAGTTGGAGCTGGCGTCATCGAGCCACATCTGGACATCGGCCGCCAGCGCGGCGCCGCGCCAGGAATAGACACCCGTCCCGGTGACCTCGATCGACGCCGAGGCGTACACTCTGTCCCTGGAGGGTTCATGGCCAACCATTCTCATCCCGTCGTTCTGGGAGAGGCCGACCGTGCCGAACTCGAACGCCTTCATCGATCCTCGACAGTCGCCGCTGATCAGCCGACGCGCCCGCGTCCCGCTTTGGACGACTCAGTCCACTGCGGGTGTCAATTGAGAAAGGCCCCAATGCCGCCACCGCACGGGTTCCGGCCAGGCAGGCCTGCTGACGCATGCTGAGCGGCGTCGTCGTGATCGGGTGCCACGTGAACGGGCTGGGAATCATCCGCTCCCTGGCCCGGCAGGGGATTCCGGTCATTGCGCTCTACTATGACGAACGGGCCGACTTTGCGCATGTGTCCAGGCACGTTCAGGAGAGGGTGAGGGTTCCGCATCCCCGCTTCGAGGAATCCGCCTTTATCGGCGTCCTGAGGGCCAACGCCCCCCGCTGGCGAGGTGCCCTCATCCTCGAAACGAATGATGACGCCTTAATCGCCATTGCCCGACACCGTGACGAGTTGATCCGCAGCTACCTGGTTCCCACTCCGGGGTGGGAGGTTGTGAGGCAACTGATCGAGAAGCCCGCAACGTACCGGCTGGCGGCGGCGTGCGACGTCCCATGTCCCCGGAGCTGGTCCACGGAAACACTTGGACTTCCGGAGCGGGCGTCGGAGGTAACTTTTCCCTGCCTGGTCAAGCCCGTTGTCAGCCACCTCTTTGTTGCCGAGTTCGGCGTGAAGAACATTCGGGCCGGCGATGCCTCATCGTTGTGCGCGACACTGGCGCGCTGCGCGGCCTCGAGCCAGGACGTGATCATCCAGGAGGTCATTCCGGGCCCCGACGCCAATATTTTTCAATGTGTCATGTACATCGATGCCCGCGCGGAGTCACGAACCACATTTGTCCTTCGCAAACTCAGGCAGAATCCGCCCGGATTCGGCGTGGCGCGGGTTGCCGTCAGCCACGCAGTCATCCCGGAAATAGAGACATGGACCTGGAACATGCTTCGCCGGATCGGATACACCGGAATCGTTCACTCGGAATTCAAACTGGACGACCGGGACGGCTCGTTCAAGTTGATGGAAATCAATGCCCGGCTGCCGCGAGCCAATCTGCTTGCCGCCCGGTGCGGGATGAATTTCCCACTGATCGCGGGAATGAACCTGGCATCGGGTGATCGTCCATCCCTGGTCCGTTACGACGAGAGTGTCTACTGGATCGAACTGGCCATCGACCTGCCCGTGTCGATGCTGAACATTCGATCGGAACGGCTGTCATTCGACGACTACGCTCGCCCGTATCGGGCGTCCCGCAAGGTATTTGCGGACTTCTCGCGCGACGATCTTCGGCCATTCGGTATGCGGATGTGGAACATTCTGGCGCCCAGGGGGGGCGGATGACCCTCGCCATGATCTACTGACATCGCCGCCCGGGTGTCGTGGAGGCTTTATGGCGCAGGTTGGAACGGAATTTGCATCTCATGGGCGGGATGAGACGAAATGCGATATTTTTACTCGGCCTGGTCGTCATCGGGGCCGTCGGATGCGCCCGGCGGGATACCCACTCGGATGCGGCATCGAATCGGGCGCCGGTCCCCGGCGACACGTTCGCGCTTGATGCTTCCGCGCCGGTGTTCGATGTCGATGCGGCCGATGCGGCGGCCATCGAGGCGGCGCGCGGGGATACGTCGTGGCGGTCGGCGGCACGGTACGAAATGATGCAGCGGGGTCCGGGACGTCCCCGGGCGCTGCCGGTGGATACGTCCCAGGTAATGGGACGGACCGGAGCGCCGTCTGACAGTCTGCCGGCGTTGACGCTTCAGGTATGGCTGGATCGGCTTCATTTCTCGCCGGGGGCCATCGATGGCCGGGCGGGGAAGAACACGGCCAAGGCGCTGTACTGGTTCCAGGATGCGTACGGCGTGACGCCGACGGGTGAACTCGATCTGGAGACGCGCCGGCTTCTCGAACGGTTGGCAGGTCAATGGGAGCCGGTCGTCCCCTACCGGGTAACGGCCGCCGACGCCGGCCAGAAATTTGTGCCGCTCGGAAAGGACATGTACGACAAGGCCAAGCAGTCCTGCCTGTGTTACGAGTCGCTGCTCGAGGCGATGGGCGAAAAGTTCCACACGACGCCGGAGTTCCTGACCACACTCAATTCCGGCTTGCGTGCCGAGAGCTTGAAGGCGGGGGAGGAGCTGCTCGTCCCCAACGTCGATTCGGGTTGGATGGCGAAGGGAGGCGTCGACTCGACGCGCGTCATCGACCGTGTCGTCGTGTCGCGCCGGGGCTTCTACGCCCACGCAATCGATGCCGATGGAAACATCCTCTTCCACTTCCCGTCAACGCTGGGGTCCAAGTACGACCCGTCACCCGAGGGTAACCTCCGGATTACCGGGATCGCGCAGAATCCCACGTTCCACTACCAGCCAAAACTGTTCGCCGACGTGCCGGACGACAAGCCGGAAGCCAACCTGCCGGCCGGCCCCAATTCGCCGGTCGGCGTGGTCTGGATGCAGCTCTCGAAGGAGAATTACGGGATCCACGGCACGGCCACCCCGGAGACGATCGGTTACGCGGCTTCCCACGGCTGCATCCGCCTGACGAACTGGGACGCCGCCACACTGGCCCGTTATGCCAAGCGCGGGGTGCGGGTGGAGTTCACCAACCAGGCCACGGCAGCCGTGTCAGGCTGACTGTCACTAGACACTTTGGCGCAAGCCTGGACACCCGATTGAGGCCGAGGTTCGTTTTGTGAGAGTCTTTTGAGCTAATGGATGCACGTGCCCCTGAAAATCATCGAACGACCACCGAAATTCCCGCAAAGTCGGAACTCGCCGGCGTGGTCCAGGAAAATATCCGTACTCTGATCGAAACTCGAGAACAGATGAGGCGGGTGGGCTCCTTCGAAGACAAATTGGCCGGCCTGATCACTCGTCTCGCCGGCAGCGTGAAGTTTGTCTATGTGCATGCCGTTCTTATCTTCGGCTGGATTCTGTTCAACAGCGGGACCCTGGGCTTCACCCCCTTCGACCCCTTCCCATTCGCGATTCTGTCCATGATTGCATCGGTGGAGGCTATTTTTGTTTCGACGTTTGTTTTGATTTCTCAGAATCGAATGGCCAGGATTGCCGAGCGCCATGCCGACCTCGATCTGCAGATCAATCTTCTGGCCGAGCATGAAATCACCCGGCTCATTCAAATGACTGACGCGATTGCCAAACATCTGCAGGTGGCGATTCCCTCCGATTCAAACTACGAGGATCTCAAGACCCAAGTCAAGCCGGACCATGTGTTGGGGGAGATCGCAAAGGCGGAACATGAAACGAAAGTGAAGCAGTCGGAATAGACGCCTGCTGTTCCAGACGGGCAAGCCTGGACCTATTCTATCGTGCTTCCAAAATGTCACCGGTATCAACTCGCCCCATTGTGACATCAATTGTCCTGGTGCCGAGGACGCGGCGAAAGTTTCCGAAGTATGATGGAAGTCCCTCGGCCTTTGTGTCGACACCTGTTCGCAATTCATAGTGTAGATGCGGAAAATTTGCGCTTCCGGAAGCCCCAATCTGGCCGATGACCTGTCCTTGTGTGACGGCCTCACCCACCTTCACCGTTCCGCTGCCCTGCTTGATGTGACCGTACAGGCTGTATTCGCCGTTAAGGTGGTCAATGACCACATAGTTTCCAAATAACACCATGGGTCTGGTCGCGAGCTCCGCCTGATCGAAGGATCTGTTATCCGGCTTGTCGTCCACGATGGCCGAAATCCTGCCGCTCCCTGAAGCCAGCAGTGGGTCGCCAAAGCCAAAATAATTCTGATTGTCTTCTTCCTTGCCTTGATACATCTCACCCTGCGGGTTGATCGGAACAAAGTCGTAACTGTAGCGCATGAAATTTGAGTTGAATCCCAGTTGCTGCAAACCCGGAATCGTATAGTCAAAGCGTCGGTGATGCGCATAAAAATCGTGCCCGTCATAGACAATTATTCGTCCATTGACGGGCAGTTTCAAGTTCGTTCTGGTTTCGTAGGCGACCGGGGCAACGAGGACGTCCCGTTTATATTCCTTCTCCTGTGCCGGAGCGAGAAAGGAAAACTCGAATCGCAGTTTTGCAAGTTCGGTCTGAGGATCGAAAGCATGGAAGGGGTTGAAAATCAGAATGGTTTCCTTGCTGTCAACCTTCCGATTGGCGAGTGTCTCGACACTCGGCCTCGTTCCATTGCCGTCAATGAACTTCCGCAGCACCAATGCGCCATTGCGATCGAATACGGACACTTCGATTCCGGTAATGAGCAATGTCTCACTGGTCAGATTCTCGACGATGAAATCGAAATTGAGATACTGAGCCGATGTCCCCTGTTCGATGAAAATTGGCTGGGGCCTGGGGGTTATGTTAACGACGGCCTCATCGGCATTCGCGAAAGACATCAAAGCGACGAGAATCATCAAGAAAAAGGACAACCGCGCCTCCAATCCTGCCGATGGTGGAAAGCAGCACTGCGGAACGAAGCAGTGGATATCAGTACGAGGCTCGAACCGGAGCCATTCATGCAGGCCAGCCGAGGGCAACCTTTGAATCGTACGCCAATCTGAGGGGCCGCCGCTACGCGCTCACGCTCATGCCAGGTGCCGCCGACTGTCACCGTCCGCCGGAAGCTGCCCTGCTTCGCCGTGTTAAACTCAATTGGCTCATTTCGTTCGCCCCGGGGCCCATTCGGCGGAGGTCTGCTGTGTTTGACGTCCATGCTCTGCAGCGCATTCGTTCTGTTGTCGTCGCCGCGTTCCTGCTCACCGCCGTCCCACTCACGGCCGGCGCGCAGCCTTTCGCCTGGTCGGTGCCCACCGGGACCGAGACGTGGAGTACCGGTCATGTGCACACCGTGTTGTGGAGCGGCGGTCCGGCCACCCTGGTCAACGTCTACCTGATCCATATCCCCGCCAACGTGGTCGCGCAGATCGTGGTCCTGAGCGCGAGCAATGACGGCGAAACCGTGTTCAGGCTCAGCAACGCACTCGCAGCCGGAACCTATCAGATGTACATCGAGGACACGGCGCAAACGACCTGGACGTATGGGCCGCAGTTCCAGGTCAGGAATTCGGAGCCCTGCGTTTCGACCTGCACGCAGGGGGCGACCGGGTCTCCGGCGCTCGTCTGCGGGCAGACCCAGGCACAGGCCGAGTCGCTCGCCATCGCGCTGGTGCAGTCGCAGATTAACTGCGGCATGGCGGGAAACCTTGACCCGATCTCGATCGCGATCGAAACAACGCTGCTCGCAGTCGGCGCATACCCGTGTCCCCCCGGCTACACCGGCGCCTACGCCGTGGAAGCCTCGGCCATCTGGTGCTGCTGCCAGCAACCCGTGGTCACGACACCCATGCCGTGGTCCCGCGTGAAGTTGCTGCCATATCAGGACCTCGGCGACTGACGCACGATGACGAAGCCGGCTCGTGCCCGCGGTGACGGGCCGGCCCCCCCTGCGGATCAACCCCGGAACCCACTACACGGGATCACGCTCGAGCGCCAGCTGACCGAGCTGGTCGCTCGGCTGGGGTGGGAGGAACTGGGGCGGCGCATCCGGATCCGCTGTTTCACGAGCGATCCGAGCGTGGCCTCCAGCCTGGGCTTCCTGCGCAAGACACCCTGGGCGCGCGAAAAAGTGGGGACGCTCTACCTACGCCTGCTCCGGAAGCGGGAGCGGTTGAGCCGCGACCCGCCCTCCGGCCTCCCCGGGTGACCAGAAGTCCTGAATCGGATGGCTCCATCGTTCATCCAATTCGCCATGCCGGAGTCGAGATGAACATCGCCATTGTCGGAACCGGCATTTCCGGACTTTCAGCGGCCTGGCTGCTCAGCCGCCGGCACGACGTAGACGTATTCGAGAAGAACGACTATCCCGGCGGTCACAGCCATACCGTGTCGATCTCCTCCCAAAGTGGCTCGACTGCGGGGGTGATTCCAATCGATACGGGTTTCATCGTTTACAACGAACGCACCTATCCGCTCCTGACCCGGCTCTTTCGCGAATTGGACGTGGTCACGCAGGAAAGCGACATGTCCTTCAGCGTGTCCTGCGATCGGTGCGGCATCGATTACGCCTCCAGCGCCCGTGGACTCTTCGCCGCCCCGGGCAACTGGGTACGACCTGATCACTGGCGGATGATGGTCGACATGTTCCGATTCTTCCGTGACGCCAGGGGTGTGCTGGACGATCCCGTCGCGGCCGGGCAGACCCTGGGGGAGTGGTTGGCCGGTCGCAACTATGGTGCCCCGTTCCGGCGTCACTTCCTGTTGCCGCTCGGAGGTGCGGTCTGGTCCACCTCCCTGGCGGGGATGACCGACTTTCCAGTGACAAGTTTTGTCCGGTTCTTTGAGAACCATGGTTTTCTCGGCGTGAACACCAGCCCGCCTTGGAGAACCGTAACCGGCGGCAGCCGGGAATATGTCAGACGGCTCATTGCTCCGTTCGCCGGGCGAATCCGGCTGGGGACGCCGGTGCGATCCGTTTCCCGTCGTCCCGACGCCGTCACCGTCGTCACGGCTACCGGCAAGTCCCGTGACTACGACCAGGTGATTCTCGCCGCTCATGCCGACCAGTCGCTGGCGCTGCTGGCGGATCCTTCCCCGGAGGAAACGCGCGTGCTGTCCGGAATTCCCTATACGGCGAACGAGGCGGTGCTGCACACCGATGCGTCGTTACTTCCGCGCCACCGCGGGGCCCGGGCCTCATGGAATATCCATCTTGACGACTGCGCCGAACGGACACCCGGCATCACGATGACCTATGACATGAGTCGACTGCAGTCGATTCCCGGTCCGCCCTTCTGCGTGACGCTGAATGATTCGCAACGCATCGACCAAAGCAGTGTGATCCGGCGGATTTCCTACGAACACCCCTTCTTCAGCGTGCCCGGGCTTGCCGCCCGTGAGGGATTGGGGACGCTGAACGGTCAACGGCGTACCTGGTATTGCGGGGCATGGACCCGCTTTGGCTTTCACGAGGACGGGCTGATGAGCGGCATCCAGGTGGCCGGGCGGTTGGGAGTGGCGTTCTGATGGACCGCCCGGTCGCGACCCCGCTCAACTCCAGGTTGTACGTGGGTCGCCTCGTGCACCGCCGTTACCGCCCGCGGCCGCATCGATTTTCCTTCCCCATCTACATGCACCTGATTGATCTCGGGGAGCTTCCGGAAATGGAGCGGCGGCTGAAGCTGTTTTCGGTCAATCGTTTCAACGTCGTCTCGCTTCATGACGGTGATCATCTCGGCAGCTCCGGCCGTGGTCTCAAGGCCGCCGTGCTGGAGTTTCTGTCCCGTCATGGCGTGGATCTCACCGGGGGGCGTATCGAGCTGCTCACTCACCTGCGAATCCTCGGCTACGCATTCAATCCGGTCAGTTTCTTTTATTGCCATGATGCCGAAGGCGTGCTCCGCTGCGTGGTCGCGGAGGTCAGAAACACGTTCGGTGAGCGGCACGCGTACCTGCTCGATGAACGCTGCGCCACGGGCGTGCTTACCTTCGAGACCCCGAAGGAGATATTCGTGTCGCCTTTTGCCCGGCTGGATGGGCGGTGGAGCTTCCGCTTCAACCGGCCGGCGCGAGGGCTCTCGGTTCACATGAAGGACTTCGACGGGCAGGGGCGGTTTCTCGACGCCACGCTGTCCGGAGCCTCGCGCCCGCTCACGAACCGCACGCTGCTGGTCCTGCTCCTCTTGTATCCCTTCATGACGCTCCAGGTGATTGCACGCATTCACTGGGAGGCGCTTCGGCTCTGGTTGAAACGCGTCCCACACTTCAAGCATGTTGCCCGGCGGACCGAGGAATATCCATGAACGAATCCCAATCCGATCAGCTGACTGCCGCCGGACGACTTCCCTTCTCCGCATCACGAAGCGGCATCATCAATCGCCTGTCACGTTCCGCGGTCCTGAATCGGTTCACGGAGTGGCGGGAGGGGAGGCTCGAGGTACGATTGCCGGAGGGGGAGCGCCTGATGTTCGGACAGATGGATGCCGATCCCGTCATCCGGACACATGTCGTCCGGGACGATGCCTTCCGGCGACTTCTCTTTGCCGGAGAGATCGGCATCGGTGAGTCCTACATGGCCGGTGACTGGTGGGCGGACGATCTGCCTCGCTGTCTTCGCATGTTTCTCCGCAACCAGCCGCCGGCCCGCTTGAATGCGGGGATGGCCGGCCTCGCCGGCTTGTGGAACGCCTTTCTCCATCAACTGCGGGCCAACACGCGCGCGGGAAGCCGACTGAACATCCGGGCCCACTACGATGTCGGCAACGATTTCTATCGCCTCTTCCTGGACGACTCGATGACCTACTCGTCAGGCGTCTTTCCATCTGGAAGGGAGAGTCTCGAGGAAGCTCAACGCATCAAGTCCGGTCGAATCGTGGCGGCGCTCGGACTTAGCCCCGGGCACCATCTACTGGATATCGGCTGCGGGTGGGGAAGTCTTGCCATCACGGCCTCGCTTCAAACCGGCTGTCGCGTGACGGGCATCACGTTATCCCGGGAACAGCTTGAGCTGGCGCGCGCACGCGTGGCGGAAGCCGGGTTGACGGGGCGTGTCGAGATCCGGCTCATGGACTATCGCGACGTGCGGGAATCGTTCGATCGGGTGGTTTCGATCGAGATGTTCGAGGCCGTCGGCTACGAGAACTACGATGGCTATTTCGCCGCCATCGACAGGGCGTTGAAGCCGGGCGGGCGGGCCTTCCTGCAGACCATCACGGTGCCCGACGAGGGGTTTCACACCTACCGGTTCCGGAGCGACTTCATTCGGCGTCACGTGTTCCCCGGGAGCCTGCTGGCCTCGGTGGCCGAGATTGGAAAGAGCCTGCGGCGAGCCTCACGGCTGGACGTGATCGGCCGGGAGGAAATCGGTTTGCACTATGTGCCGACTCTCCAGGCCTGGCGACGCCGCTTCCTGGACCGGCTGGCGACGGTGCGTGCGCTGGGCCATGACGAGAGATTCATCCGGATGTGGGATTACTACCTGGCCTCATGTGAAGCCGCGTTTCACGAGAAGGTCATCGGCAATGTCCAGCTGCTGCTGGCCCGACCGGGGGAGGATGGGAGGAGTGACGGCCTGCCGGTGCGGCGGACGGGGGGCTCCCAGGATTCATGAGCCCGTTCATCGTCCTGCCGCTGGCCGGATGGGCGGCGCTCATCCTGCTCTTTGCGGCTCTCTGGATTTGGCAGCAGAAGCACCGTGATGCCGGCATCGTTGATGTGGGATGGGCCGCCGGCCTGGCGATCCTGGCCATCTTCTACGGCATGTTCGGCCTCGGCCATCCGATCCGACGAATCCTGGTGGCTCTCCTGGGTGGTGCCTGGGGCTTCCGGCTGGCGACTTACCTGCTCTTCGATCGCGTCATCGGCAAACCCGAGGATGGGCGTTACCAGACGCTCCGGAGAGCCTGGGGGCACCGCGCCTCTCCCGCGTTTTTTGTTTTTTTTCAGGCGCAGGGATTACTCGATGTTGTCCTCTCGCTGCCGTTCCTCCTGGCGGCAATGGATCCTGCCCCCGCACCACGCGCCACCGACCTGGCAGCGGCGATCCTCTGGTCGATCGCCCTGACCGGGGAAGCCGTTGCCGACCGTCAACTCGCAAAATGGCGCGGCCATCCGTATAACCGTGGGCGCACTTGTCGGGCCGGGCTATGGCGCCTGTCACGTCACCCGAACTACTTCTTCGAGTGGTTGATCTGGTGCGCCTTCGCGATCTTGGCGTTCCCGGCTCACTGGGGATGGACGGCCATCGGTGCACCGGTGCTGATGTTGTTCTTCATCTTCCGGCTGACGGGAATTCCGGCCACCGAGGCGCAGGCCATAGCCAGCCGGGGCGACGATTACCGCTCCTACCAGGCCGAGACCAGCGTGTTCATCCCATGGTTCCCACGAAAGCGGCCAGCATGAGCTGGACGATTCGGTGGATGGAGAAGGGGTGGTGGCCCGACTTTGTCATTCGACTCGTAATTCGCCACAACCTGCGACGAAAGCTGGTCTTCGAGCGGCGGGACGGCGTGGAGGCGCAACAGGATGCCATCCGGGAGTTCATCGCCGAGATCCGCCAAAGCCCCATCGCGATCGAGACGGCCGAGGCGAATACCCAGCACTACGAAGTCCCGACGTCTTTTTTCCAACTTTGCCTCGGACCCCGACTCAAGTATTCCGGCGCTTACTGGCCCTCCGGGGTGACCACCCTGGCGGAGGCCGAGGAGGCGATGCTCCAATTGTCCTGCGAGCGCGCCGGGATAGAAGACGGCCAGGAAATCCTGGAGTTGGGTTGCGGCTGGGGCTCCCTGACGTTGTGGATGGCCGAGCGCTACCCGAACAGCAACATCGTTGCCGTCTCGAATTCGTCCTCGCAACGGAAGCACCTGGTGGCCGAGGCCGCCCGGCGTGGACTGACCCGGGTCCAGGTGCTTACGGCCGACATGACCGATTTCGAAACGTCCCATCAATTCGATCGTGTCGTCTCCGTGGAGATGCTGGAGCACATGCGGAACTACCCCCGCCTCCTGAAACGACTGGCCGGTTGGTTGAAGCCGGGGGGCCAGCTGTTCATCCACATCTTCACCCATCTGCGCCATGCCTACCCGTACCTGATCGAGAGCGACGACGACTGGCTCACCCGGAATTTCTTTACCGGCGGCACCATGCCGTCCGACCACCTGTTGCTCTACTTCCAGGACGACTTGCGGTTGCTCGATCATTGGCGGATTGACGGCCGCCACTATGGTCGAACCGCCAGGGCGTGGCTCGAAAACCTGGACCAGAATCGCGCCGCGGCCCTGCCGATTCTTTCCGCCATCCATGGGGAAGATCAGGCGGCTGGCCGATTGAACTGCTGGCGGGTTTTCTTCATGGCCTGTGAGGAACTCTGGAAGTACCGGCATGGTCAGGAGTGGATCGTGTCGCACTACAAGTTTGTGAAGCCGGGGCCGTCCGGATCATGGGATGTCCCTCCGGACGAGATGCGGTAAGTGCTTGGCGCGGTAGAAATTACATCATGCCACCACGATCTGAGGGCCGATCTGTCCAATCGATCGCGCCTGTTCAGTCCAGGTTTGCGTAACATGGTTCCCTCCGGCGGCCGGGCCAGCTCAACGGAAAAATCTCAACAGCGGGATTTCTACGATGACAAGACCTTCCATTCACCTCGCGACTCCCAACGACTTCCGGGCCATTGCCCGGTTCATTGAAGAGCACAATCAAATTCCTGCGGCTCAGTGTATTCAAATCAACATTGGCGAAAGTGAGGAAAGCCTGCTTGTTGAGTTGGAGAAATTGCACGAGGCGGGGGAGATCACTTTCATGCTCTCTCTGGAAAAGGAGCGAGTCACCGGCGTAATGGGATGCAACTTTGTGGAAAGTGAGGGTCGGGGGTGGTTACGCGGGCCGCTCATCACCACACCCGCGCGTACCGACTCCTCCTCCGACGATAATTTCACTACTTCGCTTTCAATCTGGCCGAGCCTGGCCGGGGAGTTGTATAACACCCTGATGCCGGCAATCCCGGCGACCATCCGCGTTGTTGACGCGTTCTTGAACGTGGAAAACACGCGTGGCCAGGCATTCTATGAGGCACAGGGATTTTGGGTTCGCGGGCAGCACCATGTCTATGTGGCAAAACGCCCCGATCCGGCGAGGACGCCACCTATCGTCTGCCCCCCCATGCAATCAGACCAGGGTGAGGCCGTTGCAGCATTGCACAATACCGTTTTCCCAAACACGCGCACGGGGCACGGTCTGTTGAGTGAACTGGACGATGACCACCGCGTGTGGGTGCATGCGCTCGACGGGGAGGTGCAAGGGTACGTCTTCGCCGGCATCGAACCATGGACGGATTGTGGGTACGTGGAATTCCTGGGCGTGCGGGAGGACGCGCGGGGGCGCCGGGTTGGAGGCGCATTGCTTGCAACAGCATTGGAGTGGTGTTTCACGGAACGCGGGATGCCCGAAATGGGGCTGACGGTGGAAGACGGGAATGTGAACGCGCGGGGCCTCTATGAACAGTCGGGTTTCCAACTGAAGTACTCGGGCGTGAATCAACGCTGGGAAAGAAAGTGAAGGAGCCACAAGGCTATGCGATGGATGTCGGCGCTCATCCAGCCTAAGATGAGCCTCAGTCAACGGCCCGGGCAGTCGGCAGGATGCTGGGCGTCAGACCCGAGACGGATGTCAAAGGAGGTGCGATTTGATCGTTCTGCGTGACAAGGAGACCGGTGCGACCCTGGGTAGCATTTCCGATCAGCAGCTTCAATTTCTGACCGACCAGCTGGTAGAGGAGACTGCCGACGATACCGACTATTACATCGACCAGGCCACCCTGGCGATGTTTGCGGACAAGGGCGTCGACCCGGAGTTGTTGACCCTGCTTCAACAGGCGCTTGCCGATCGTGAGGGGATGGAGATCGAGTGGTCGAGCTCCTGACCCTGCTTGGGCCTTGAGGCACTATGATCCACTGGTTGGCGGTTCAAATCAATCCACTTTCCTGGGAGGTCCCCCGTGAAACTCTTGCGAACATGCCCCATCTTGCTGACGCTGTTGCTCTTCGCGGCTCCGGTGTTGGCCGGCGGCAGGCCAAACCACTTTCCGCCCGGCTTGACACCGGCAGGTGGTCCGTTGATTCCCGTGACATTCCAGGGAATCTGGAACTACACGGAGGTCGTCAAGGATTGCACGACGATGCAAGTCCTCGGGACGTTTACCGGAACAGACACGGTCTGCGCCGACGATGATCTGGCGCCTTCCGATACTGTCGGACTGGCCGGTTTCAGCTGCGATGGAACAACCTCCGATACCCAGTACAACGTCACGTGCAGTGGAGGCCAGGAAGTCACGCCGGGCTGCACGCAGAGCTTTAACTTCACGATCGTTTCCACACTCAACGGAAACACCGTGACCTCCGTCACCACGATCACCGTTTCCTACACGGGCTGTGGGCCTATCCCCTCGTCGTGCGTGCGTTACGAGTACACGGGAACCCGTGTCGGGCCGGCGACGGCGCAATGTGCCACACCGGTTCAGGCAACGACCTGGAGCGGGATCAAGGCTCAATATCGGTAGCACCTGCTGTTTTCGGTTTTCTTCAAGGCCGAGGGGGCTCGACACTCGTCGAGCCCCCTCGGCTATCTATCTCTTACCCGGATCAGTGCTGTTTAGAACCGGGCTTTCACGCCGCTCCAGGTGCTCGGCGCGACCGGAACCGGGCAGTCGATCATCATGGTGATGGTGCGCACCTCGCCCCAGGTACCGAACTGCTGGTTGGCAGGGGCGGGACCGCAGGTGGCATCCTGAAACGTCGGATAGTCCGCCGGCTTGGTGATAAGGGGATTCAGGCTCGTGGTCTCGCCGATGCCGTTGCCGTTGGCGATGGCGAAGGTCAGGGCGCAGCCACCTTCAAAGGTGCCGGAGGTATTTCCATTGACCACCGACGCGACCGGGATGTTGTTGACGAACTGAACCGTGGAGATGAGGATGGTGGTGCCGAGCGTGCCGACGCCGTCACCCCAGGGCCAGGCACCCGGGTAGAGCGTGAAGGTCCCGCCCTGGAACGTCGAGGTGTAGACAACCGTTCCCGTGCCACTGATCCGGTTGTCCTGGATGCCGAACTGGGTGGTCTCGAGGGCGCAGCTGACATCCCACTGGGTGCCGAGGGCGCCGTTCCAGGACTGGCCATGCAGGACATGCGGGAGTCCGGAATTGATCCCGGGACGCCAGGTTGAAGCCCGTCCGGTCAGGAGCTGACCCCCAAGGTCGGTGGAGTTGTAGATTCCGTTGATCGGGGCGGCAACGGCGGGGCTGGCCAGAGCCAATCCGGCCACCGCGGTCAGCAGAAAACCAAGCCGATTGTAGTTACGTTTCATGAAAGCTCCCTTGTGCGTGGTATGGATATGGCGAGGCGCAGCCGGGCCTTTCCCGGCGGCACAGGACAGGCGGAGAGGGGGATCCGCATGATACAAGAGTTGCGTACTTTCGCAAGGGATTCCATGACAAATGGCAACTTCCATGGACATTTCTGAACTGTCACGGGAGACCGACAGCCAAACATGAGCCGGAAAGGGACCCCCCTGGAAACGATTCGTGCCCGAGCGAAAGACGCCGGCCTCTCCGCGCGCAAGCAGGTGGCATTTCGCCTGCTTGCCCTGCTCCTTCCTGTCGCTGTTTTCTGGCTCGCGGAGCTGGCGTGCCGCCTCGGTGGATATGGCAACTATCCGCCTGTGATTCAACGAGTTGCCGGTGACGGTGATCATGCCTGGTACGGCACGAATCGAGCCGGAACGAACACGTTCTTCAGGGCTCGAAAGGTGCAGGGCGGCGGCATGCGCGAGCTGCAATTCAGGACGCCGAAACCTCCCGGTACCATGCGCATCCTGTTCCTGGGCGAATCGGCGATACAGGGCTTCCCCCAGCCGTTGCCGCTGACCAACGGTTCCTTCCTCGAAGCAATGCTTCACGATGCATGGGGAGGTGCCCGTCGGGCGGAAGTATTGAATCTGGGCGCGACGGCCGTGGCCAGCTACCCGGTCACCCGCATCCTGAGCGAGGCGCTCGAACACGAGCCGGACCTCGTGGTCCTGATGGTTGGGAACAACGAATTTTACGGCGCCTACGGAGTGGCATCGCTCCCCGTCCTCGGGCAATCGTCATTTGGAATGCGGGCTTTTCGATTATTTCGCAGCCTGGGGCTTTCACAATGGCTGGAAGCCCGCCTGACGCCCGATCGGGCGGTCAGCGGTGCGCTGATGGAACGCCTGGCCGGGGATCGGCCGATTCAGAGCGACAGTCCGCTTCGTGCCGCCGCCGAAAGAAATCTGCGGTCCGAACTGGTTGCCATGATCCAAAGCTGTACCTCTCGCAACGTGCCGGTCATTGTGTGCACTTCGCCAACCAACGAACGCGATCTGTATCCCATCGGGCTGGACATCGAGCCACGGCTGCCGGCGGACGCGCGCAAACTATTCGATGACAAGCTGGCGCTGGCCGAGACGCTACTTTCGTCCGATCCCTCGAAGGCCGCAAACCTTGCGCGCGAGTCGTTGGAGCTCTGGAGCGAACATGCGAGGGCCCATTACATCCTCGGCCGGGCGCTCACGACGATTGGGGAGGAGAAGGAGGCGCTGGAGGCGTACGTCCGCGCCCGGGATCTCGACACGATGCCATGGCGCGCCACCAGCCCGGCCCAGGGCGCCGTCCGGGCAGCCGCGCGGACCGGCGCGGTTTTCTGCGACATGGAAGCCGCGTTCCGTGCCGAAAGCCCCGGCGGGGCGATCGGGTGGGAGCTTCTCGACGATCACGTTCACATGTCACTGCGTGGCCAGGCCCTGTTCGCCAGGACGCTCGCGGGTGCCATGGCCTCGCTGCCGGAACCGCTGCACGTTGATCGGGCGGAACTCGACCGCCTTCCGGCGTGGGAGGGCTACGCTCTTGGCCTCGGCCACAGCGTGTACAGCGACTATCTGGCGGCGACACATCTGAAGACCTTGTTCAACATTCCATTCATGAAACGCTCCAACGAGATGGCGGCCCGCCATTACCGTGACCGGTGCCAGGACCTGCTCGCGGGCATGGATCCCGTCGATAGCCTGGCCATCGAACGGTGGCACGATCCCAGGCTTCATGGTGCCACGGAGCGTCCGGTGGAATTCGTGGTCGGTCTCTACCGGATGGCGGAAGGGGACTATGCCACGGCGGCCGGGCTTTTCCGTGTCGCTCGCGCATCGGTTTCCCTGATATCCCTCTGGCGCCTTGAACTGTCCTGGCGGCTGCTCACCTGCAATCGCCATCTCCGGGACGAACCGACTCCAGAGGACGAACGCCTGGGACGCGAAGTGATCCGAATCGGCGAACTGCTGAATCAGAACGCCGGGACGGAGAATCCACAGGTGCTCCGGTATCTGGGCCTGGGATACAACCTGGCCGGCGATCACACGGCGGCCGTCGAGTGCCTGGAGAAAGTTGCGGTCGACGAACGGGGTCGGGACGGCTGGGAGGTGGTCGCGGCGCTTGTCGATTCGTATCAGCAGCTGGGGCGGGCCGATTCGGCTCTCGCACTGTTGAACCGGGCCACTTTGGATTCCGGCATGGCCCCGTCTGCCCGGCGGATGCTGAAGCAACTCACGGCGACGGCAAAATGAAACGACAGGGACGATGAGACGTCCCGGTCGTCAGGGCTAGAGCCACCGGAGGAAATTTAGGGGTTAGCGACCCCGTCCCGGGGGCGGGCCAGCTTCGGGGGTGGTGTCCCCGGCAAGGACGGAACCCTTGACTCGCTCCAGGCCGGCTCGAAGAGTGGCATAGGCCTCGGCCACGGCCGCTTTCTGCAACTCATCAAGCCCAAGTACTTGTGCCAGGCGACCGTCAGCAGGGCCAGGAACCCCCCGATCATGGCGGGGGAATGGATCGTCTTCATGAGAGTTCTCGATGAATTTTCATCTCTTCCCTGGGCTAGTATCACGGCTGACGGCATGATCAACGCCGCGTAAGGGAGCGGCCCGGCATTCCGAGCCGTAACCATGTGAGGAACCTTGACGTGACCCTGGAATCGGCATCGACAGAAGGAACGCGGCGGTTGGCACAACGTGCCATCGACGGGGGGAACCGGGCCAGCGCCTACCGGACGCTGGGACGCACGGGTCTTGTCACGTCAGCGCTTGGTTTCGGCACCTATCGCATCGACGACCGGACTCCTGGGCACACAGCGGCCCTCGAAGAGGCGCTCTGTGGCGGGATCAATCTTGTTGATACATCCACCAACTATACCGACGGCTCGAGCGAAACCTGCATTGGTCGCGTGCTTCGCGGCCAATCTCGCGAAGAGATCGTCGTCGTCTCAAAGGTTGGCTACGTACAGGGTCAGGCACTCTCGATGGTCCGGGCACGTGAGCGGCGCGGAGCCGCTTTTCCCGAGATGGTGAAGTACGCCGACGGATGCTGGCACTGCATTCACCCGGAGTTTATCGCCGACCAACTGGACCGATCGCTCGAGCGACTCGGTGTCGGGACGGTGGATGTCTATCTCCTCCACAATCCCGAGTACTTTTTTGCCGATGCCAGGCATCGCAACCGTGGATCACTCGAGGCCTTGCGCGAGGAGTTCTACGACCGGATCCGGCGGGCCTTTACCCATCTGGAGGCTGAAGTTCAAAGGGGCCGGATCGCCTTCTACGGCGTTTCCTCCAATTCGTTCGGCGCCCCGGCCGGCGAGGCCGAAGCCACGTCCCTCGAGCGCATGTGGACCATTGCCGGCGAGGTGGCGGGCGGGCATCACTTTGCCGTGTCACAGATGCCGGCCAACCTCTTCGAGGGCGGCGCGATGCTCACCCGAAACTCCGTGGGAGGCCGTCGAACGGCCTTGCAGTTCGCGCAGGGACAAAATCTGGCTGTCCTGGCGAACCGGCCGCTCAACGCCTTCCACGAAAATCATCTTATCCGGCTTGCGGACACGCCGGTCCGCAAATCAGAACTTCATGCACTTGTCGATCCGTTCCTTCCGCCCGAATGCCGGAAGGAGTCGCTCTCGCGCAAGGCTCTCGCCATTCTCATGAACACAACCGGCGTTACCTGCGTGTTGAACGGCATGCGGCAACTTGACTATGTGGACGATTCGCTGGGCGTGCTCCGCACCCCGCCATTCGATCTTGACCTTCGGCTATACGAGGCTTTCGGCCGGACGTAGGGTGCCGATGACGCCGACGTCAAGGCTACTTCTTCTTGTTGTTGGCCGAGCGCGAGGCGCCGGTGCTGGACGATGAGGTGCTGACGGTCCGGCCACTGCCGACCGCTTCGACCTCATCCTCGGAATCCGGATCTTCCGAGTCGGCTCCGGCGTTAACGCCGCGCTCCGCGATGGCGGAAAGGGTTTCGTCCGCCTCTTCTTCCTCCGTCAGGGACTGTAGAAGCAGGTCGGCCGCCTCATCCATTCCAAGCTCGATGGCATGGGCCCTGGCGGTAGCGTAGGCCGCGATTTCGTAGTGCTCGACCCGCTTGGCGGCACCGATCAGGCCGGCGTCGATGACTGCGGGTTCGCCTTTCATCTTGAGCATTTCATCGCCTTCCTTGAGCAGACCTTCCATCCCTCCGCACTTCTTGCCTGCCGGGCTGGCATCCAGCTCGGACATGATTTTCTCGATGCGCTTGGGGTGCTCACGGGTGATTTCCAGATGATTCTCGAAGGCGGCGCGAAGTTCGTCGGACTCAGCCCCCGCGATCATTTTTGGCAGCGCCTTGAGCATCTGCGTCTCGGCGCTGTAGATGTCCTTGAGCTCTTCCTTGAACAGGTCCTCGAGCGTCTCCAGCCTGGTTTCCTGGATTGTCTTCATACTGGTCATGACTCTTCTCCTTCATGGCATGGGCCCGGTTGGCCAAACTTGCGAGTTCACCTGATGTGAACGTCGGAAGGGTGGAGAAGCAAGACATGAGCCAGACTCATGGCATGCGCGTCGGGCAAGCCCATGCGATGTCGTGTCGGAGTCGCCCTGTTGTTACCGGATGCCCAGCCCCAAATGTTCCGACCCGAAAATGTCTCCCGATTCACGATATTTTTTCAGGCTGGACAAGCCGATCATGTTCCCGAATGCAGGTGACAACTCGACAATTCCTGTGGTACCACATGGCAGCGCATGCTTGGTCCCCCCCCCACCGAGGCCGCGCCCTGCCGGCCCATGCATGCCATGCCCTGAAGTGCCGTACTTGGTACCCGTTCAGAAGCATGGAGGAATGATGCGTTCATCCAGGTTGCACCCCGTCCGTCTGGCACTCTCCCTCGGTCTCCTTGCCGGCTGGTGCAGCCAGGCGGGGGCGCGGGAATTCGTGCCGACCCAGTTCGGCTTCCAGGCAAGCGGGAAGGAGACACCGGCCTTTGCGGCCGACCGGGTGCTGGTCAAATTCCGGGCAGAGTCGATGGCTGCCTCACGCATTCCGGCGGCGATGGCCCACCGACAGTCCGTGCCGGACGCCGTGACCGGGATGGCCGGGGTCGATGACGTGATCCGAGGCGCCGGGGCGCGCACCCTGCAGCGCGCTTTTATCGAGCCAGCCAATGCAGCGATGGCCCAAAGTCTCGGCGTCGGGCGCTGGTTCCTCCTGGAAACCGACGGCAAGGTTCCGGTCGACGTGATCACGGACCGCCTGGCACAACTGGCCGATGTGGAGGCCGTCACGCTCGACTGGGTGGCTTTCCCGGCGGTCGTGCCTGCCGATCCGCTCCATGCCTCGCACTGGGGTCACAACAACACGGCCCAGCTTCTGAGCTACAACTGGACCAATCAGAATCACGAGACCGGTTCGCCGGTGGGCACGATCAGCTTCGATTGCAACACGCACGCCGCCTGGGACGGCGCTCAGGGATACGGTTCGAGCTCGATTGTCATCGCCATCATCGACAGCGGCGTCGAGGTCGGGCACCCGGACCTGACCCAGGTGGCCGGATACGACTACGGCGACAACGACACCAATCCGGACGACAATTCATCGTCGGCCGGGCACGGCACGGCCTGTGCGGGAGTGGCCGCGGCCCGGGCCAACAGCCTCGGCTCCGCGGGCGCCGCGCCGAACTGCAGCATCATGCCGCTCAAGGTGGCCAATAGCGCCGGCAGCATGTTCTTTTCGGCCATTCAGAACGCCCTGTACTTCGCGGCCGATAACGGGGCCGATGTCATCGCGTTGAGTCTCGGCGCGGCCATCAGCAGCGATCCGGCCACCGACACGGCCATCAACTACGCCTGGAACGCCGGATGCGTCATCCTCGCCGCGACAGGCAATGAGAACGCCAGCACGATCAGTTATCCCGCCGTGCACGCCAATGTCATCGGCGTCGGCGCGGCATCACCCTGCGGGGATCGGAAGCGCTCGAGCAGCTCGAGCGGCGAAGTCAACCCCGGCGTCAGCACCGATCCCAACGGCTACACGTGTGATGGTGAGCGCTGGTGGGGCTCGAACTATGGTGTCACCACCCAGAACGGCGCCGGCGCCGT
>JAWXBZ010000159.1:0-4228 GCA_034440375.1 Candidatus Eiseniibacteriota bacterium | reverse complement strand
TAGGTCCGGTGAGAAACGCTCGTGCCTTGACCGATTCATCGAGCGGATCGGCAATGGTCACGGCGGCAGAGTCAGCGGCGCTGGCCTGCCCGTCATTCACCGTGAGCCGGACCAGATAGCTGCCGGCCGTGCTCCAGACGTGCGAGGGGTTGGGATCCGTCGATGTCTGGCCGTCGCCGAAATCCCAGGCAAACGTGAGAACGTCGAAATCGGGGTCGCCGGAGCCCGAGGAATCGAGCGCCAGCGCCACGTCCGTCGTGCCGGCGTACGGGCCGCCCGCCTCGGCCATCGGCGCGGCGTTGGGCACCGTCACCGCTATCCGAATCGTGGCCTGATCGAACCGACCATCGTCGGCGGTTGCGGTGATGATTACTTCCGCCATACTTTCGATGCCGGCGGGAGTATTCCAGTTGAGCTCCGCGGTGCCGTCGCCCCGATCGACAAAGGCGGCGCCGGCCGGGAGACCGCTGACGGAAAGGGTCGGGATACCGCCGCGCACGTCATCCGCGGTTGCGGTGAAGGCCACTGTTTCTCCGGCGGCCAGATCTAACCGCGCCGGGACCCGGAGTGAAACCGTGACCCGTGAGTTGAACGACACCTCGCCAAAGAGAGCGGGCCCACCACCAGTCGGCCGATGCTCGAAGGCGGCGCGAACCGATTCCAGGTAACCCTGGCCGTCGTGACGGAGTTCGCGCACGGAGAGACTTCCCTCTCCCGACGCCGCTGTCAGGCCGTTGTGCCGAATCTCAAGGAAGGCGTCGGCGCCGCCGGTCGCCCCGGCGAACCCCTCGGCCAGGGGAACGCCGCCCGCACCGGCCATCCGAATGGACCAGGTGTCGCCGAACCAATCCGCGAACTCGATCTCGAGCCCCGAGGCGTCTTCGGTGGCCCAGAACCAGCCGCTGTTGCCATTGGCGTCGAGGGCATTGCCGCCGGCCAGCGGCTCGCCCGGCTCGCTTGTCAGAATCAGACGGTTGTCCCCCTGTATGTCGAGGACGGCAGGCACCGATTCCGTGACGCCGGCCACCGTGCCGGTGAGCGTGATCGGGTGGCGCCCGACATCATCCAGCGTGGTGAACCAGGAAAGGGTGGCCGTGTTGTCGCCAAAGTCGGTAAAGATGGCGGCGGCCGGCAGCCCACCTGCGGAAAGCGGACCGGTTCTCCAGAGTTCGTCCATCAGGAATGCGATCAGGAAGGCCTCCTCACCCCGAGGGGTGCGGACGATTCGCGGCGCCTCGATTCGGAGGGGCACATCGGCCTCGACGCAGATCTCACCGCGCAGCGCCGGCGCCTGCCCCTCGCAATGCTGCTCGAAGAGCGCCCGAAGGCGGATCGGATTACCGACATTGTCCAGATCGAGCTGGCGCAGCTCAAACGTGCCGCGCACCTCTGCGCAACGTCGAGTGGCGGTGCTGATGTGCAGCCCCGGCCCGGTCATGTCGGCCGGAATGCCGCCGGCGTTTGAATAGAAGCCCGGCCCGAGTGGCGCGCCGCCGGCGGCCTCGAACTCGATCGTCCAGACATCGCCCGGGCCCGCGGGGTCGACCTCCACCGTGACCATCTCACCGGTCTTCCACATCGTGAAATTGGCGATGCCGATGCCCATCTGGAATTCAATTCCCTGGCCAATCGGATCATCGGGATCACTGGCCAGGCGAAGCGAGGTTTCGGCCGCCCCGGCCCCCCGTTGCGGGACCATCGACCCGAGGAGGACAAGAAGGAAAATGGCCGCCCAGGCCCTCTGGCTGGTTTGATTCGGCTGACGACCCGCGGATGACGAACGCATCGGACACCTCCTGATTCATGCGACAACTCGGCACTCAGGAGAAGTTTTCGCGCGTTTCGGGATGGCTCTGAACGCCGTTGCAGCGCCTTTTTGTCGATTCAGGGGGGTCGTTGGGGAAAATGACAACCACTTTGGGGAGAATCACGCGGCCGTTGAGCGGGCCGCCCCAGCCGGACGTAACGTCAGGACACGGCCAGTGCCCGGGGATCCGTCGGCGTGCCGGACCGGGGCCCGCTCCGCTCGCCAATCTGCTGCCGCCACATGGCGTAGTAGAGACCGCGTTCGGCGACGAGTTCGTCGTGACGTCCCGACTCGATGACATGGCCATGCTCCAGGACGTAGATCCGATCCGCATGCATCACCGTTGACAGGCGGTGGGCTATCAGGATGGTGATCTGATCCTCGTGCCGGGAGATCTCGCGAATCGTGGAAGTGATCTCCTCCTCGGTCAGACTGTCCAGCGCGCTGGTGGCCTCATCGAAGATGAGAAGGCGTGGCTGCCGAAGCAGCGCGCGGGCGATGGCCAGCCGCTGGCGCTCACCGCCCGATACCTTGACCCCTCCTTCGCCGATTTTCGTGTCGAGCCCCCGGGCGGCCCGCGAAAGCAGGCCCTGGCAGGCTGCGGCGTTCAGGGCGGCCAGGCATTCCGCGTCCGACGCGTCCGGCCGGACGAACAGGAGATTGTCGCGGATCGTGCCACTGAAGAGTTGCGTTTCCTGTGTCACGAGCCCGATCTGCTTGCGCAGTTGCTCAATGTCGATGTCGTTCCCCGGAATGTCGTTGTAGCGAATCTGACCTGTCGCGGGCTGGTAGAGGCCGACGAGCAGCTTGACCAGCGTCGACTTTCCCGAGCCGGATGGCCCGACAAAGGCGATCGTTTCGCCGAGGCTGGCCTTGAACGAGATGCAATCGACCGCACTCGTGGTGGCCGAGGCGTGCTGGAAAACGACATGGTCAAACTCCAACCGGGCGATCGGCCCGAAAGACACGGGATGCGGCGCCACCGGCTCGGGCGGGGTGTCCAGGATCTCCTGGAAGTTTTTCAGCGAGACCTCGGCCTCGCGATAGATGTTGATGATGTTGCCCAGCTCCTGGAGCGGCCCGAAGATGAAGAAGGAATAGATGAACAGGGAAAAGAACTGGCCCACCGTGATCTGGCCGGAAAAAATGAGGTAGAGCATCAGGAACATGATGCTGGTTCGCAGCGCATTGACGGCGGTTCCCTGGATGAACGACAGCGTCCGGACGTAGCGAACCTTTTCCAGCTCCAGTTCCAGAATCCGGACGGTCGTGGCATTCAGCCGGGCGATCTCCTGGCCGGCCAGGCCCAGGCTCTTGACTACCTCGATGTTCCGAAGGCTCTCGGTCGTTGAACCGGCCAGGGCGGTTGTCTCGGACACGATCCGCTTCTGAATCACCTTGATCTTCCGGGACAGTATCGACGACAGAATCCCGAGCAGCGGCATCGTCAGAAAATAGACCGGCGCGATGATCCAGTGGACACTGATGGCGTACACCATGACGAAGAGGATTCCGACGATCGTGGTAAATAGAACGTTGATGCTGGCCGAAATCAGCCGTTCCACGTCGGTCCGGACTTTTTGCAGGCGCCCCAGCGTTTCGCCACTTCGCTGGTCCTCGAAGACCTGGTAGGGGAGCCGCAGCGAGTGGCGGATGCCGTCCGCGTAGATCTGCGCCCCGAGGCGCTGTGTAATCAGATTGATGAAATAGTCCTGAAAGTTCTTGGCCACCCGGCTGACAAAGGCCACGCTCACCGCCGCCAGGAGCAAGAGGCCCACCCCGCGGAAGAACTGCTCGGTCGTGTACTTTTTGACCTGGGTGACGTACTCGTCGATGACATGCCGGAAGATCAGGGGATCCAAAAGCGAAAAAACCTGGTTGATGGTCGCGAGCATCAGGGCCAGCACGACCAGTTGCCAGTAGTTCTTGAGATAACGAAACAGGAGCTTCAATCAGGCCTTTCGATCGGGGACCAGGTCTGGGGGAAGGTGGCCGGTTTCGGCTTACGGCCGCGGCGTGGCGATGACGTCGAGAGGCGGCCGTGCCGCGAGCAGTCCCTTGGCCACCGCCAGGTCGTACAGGTGTTCCAGGGCCCGGATGCCGGCGTCCCCCATGTCGATGGTGTCGTCGCTGACGTACATCCGGACAAATTTCCGATTCAGTTCGGCTTCGATGCCGCGGCCGAAGCCGCGCGCGTATTCCATGGCCTCGGCCTCATGGTCGTAGGCGTACCGGATGCTCTCGGACAACCCGACGGCCAGCCGCTGGATCAATTCGGGCCCCAGGTCACGGCGCACGGCATCGAGGCCGAGCGGCAACGGCAGGCCACCGGTGGCCTCGTGCCAGATCAAACCGAAGTCGGCCACCTTGTGGAGGTCGCTGGCCGTCCAGGTGAGTTGTCCTTCATGAATGACAAGGCCC
>JAWXBZ010000158.1:0-19776 GCA_034440375.1 Candidatus Eiseniibacteriota bacterium | reverse complement strand
TCCGGGGGCCTTGCGGTTGGCTGGTGGGGTGCGGTGGCCTGTGGCGGCACGCTCACCGGAGGCCGGGTGGCGGCGGGTGGCGCGGCTGGTCCCCCGCGGCTGCCGGTGGTCGGGTTGCCGGTGGTCGGCGGCGCCATCGAGCTTGGCCGGCCCGTATCCGGGGAGCCGGTCAGGCCGACCACGCCCATCTCCGAGCCGGGGGAACTCATCGGCTGGGTGTAGATCTGTGTTACCAGGTTGACGGTATCGCTGCTCTGGGCCTGGCGCGTCCGCTCGGGGAAGGCGATCGCGAGCGCCTCCCGAAACTGGGCCATGCTGGCGTAGCGATCCTCGGGCTCGAGTGCCATCCCGCGCTGGATCACTTCGAGCAGGGAAGGCCGGAGGCCGGCGCCTGCCCCGGGCTCGATCAGGGGCTTGCCCCGGAGGACGTCGATTGCCGACGGTGGCGACTTCCCGATCGTCAGTGTATAGAGCGTGGCCGCCAGCGAGTAGATGTCGGCTCTCTGGTCGGTCGGCTTGTCGCCGCCGAACTGCTCAAGCGGGCTGAACCCCGGCGTGACGGCCTGGGCGCCAAACATCGTCTTTTCGCCGGTGCCAACCTTGGCAACGCCGAAATCGACCAGGAACACCTGTCCCTGCGGTGTCACACGAATATTGGCCGGCTTGATGTCCCGGTGGATGACCGGCGGCGATTGGGAGTGGAGATACTCCAGCACCTGCGCGATCTCGATGATGAATCCGACCGCATGCTCTTCGCGGAGGGCGCCGAGCTGGTGCACCACGGCCCCGAAATCCTGCCCGTCGATGAAATCCATGACGAGGTATTGCCCCTCGCCCGTGACGAAGAAGTAGTCGGTAACCTTGGCCAGCCCCGCATGCTTCAGCGAGGCGAGGAGGCGGGCTTCCCGCTCGAACTGGGCGCGGCGGGCCACGGTGTCGTCCGGACGGGTGGGATGGCTGAGCTGCGCCGTGCCTTCGACGGTCTCGAAGAGGTTTTGTTTGATGGCCACCGTGTGGCCGAGGCGCATGTCAGTGGCCTTGTAGACCGCGCCCATCCCGCCGCGACCGAGAAGCATCTCGATCCGGTAACGCTCTTGTAACAAGAATCCCTGGGAGAGAAGCATCCGATCTCCGTTCGTTAGGGCGACGCCGGATTATCCGTTACCCGGCGGTACGATTCAACGTGCGGAGATCGAATGCCTCCCGGGATTGGTTCAGTGGTCGCCGGCCAGTCGCCCGGCGGCGCGGAAAAGCTCGCGGACCGGGATGGAGCTCTTGGTGGCGCAGCCGGTCGCATTGGTCCACGTCCCGCTGATGTTGTAGGTGGTGGTGCACGGGTTGGCGGCGGCCATCGCCAGGCAGGCCGGGCTGGCCGGGCTGACGACGACGTAGCTGGTCAGGACCATGGTGAAGGTCGTCTCGTCGAAAGTGCCCGTGCCGTTGTTGTGCGTGGTAAAGGTGCAGCCTCCCTCGGTGACCATCTCGGCGCAGTGGAATTCGACGTCGTTGCCGTCGGTCTCGACATCGCACTCGGCATCATCACCGGTCAGGTCGCCCGGGTCGGTGAATTCGCAAAGGGGCAGCGAGAAGGTCATCGGATCGGGCGACCCGACGCATTCCGTTTCTGTCCCGCTGAGCGAAAAGCTGCTGGTCAGGCTCCAGGTGCCATTCCGCACCAACGCGTCCTCACCGCCGTTGTCGTCGTCGTCACCACCGCAGCCACCGGCCACTGCCAGGAGGGCACCAAGGGCCACCACGGCCAACCAGGGCGTGCGTTTCCATTTGAACATGCTCGACTCCTCAATTGATGGGGCTGAGTGGGAACTGCGGTGGGGACATCCCACCGGCGCCGGGATGTGTATCTCACACATTCAACCCGATCCACAAGCGGAACACGGGGTTTTTGGGCCGGGCGGATCAATCAATCCTGATGAGCTTCAGCGTCGCGATCCGGGTTCCCTGGACAACCCGGGCAAAGTAGACGCCCGTGGCCACGGGCCGGCCGGCGGCATCGCGCCCGTCCCACACCAGTTCGAATGGGCCGTCCAGAAGCGGTGCCTCGAGCAGAGTGCGGACGAGTCGGCCGGCCGGATCAAGGATGTCGACCCGGGCCGGGCCTCCTGCCGGAAGCCGGCCGGTCAGGCGCCAGGTGGACTGAAAGGGGTTCGGCCGGCCGGCCAGGATGATGGGGCCGGTCCGGTCGCCGACGTCGGGCACACTGGAGACGCCGCCCTTCAATATGACGAAGCTGTCCTGCACGAGTCCGGCCGGGTCGATGAACGCGGCGTCGAGGCGCAGGCCATCGACCACCAATTCCATCGAGCCAAGCACGTTCCGGGAGCTGACCATGGCCGGATGGTTCAGGCTGCCTCCACCAATCCGCGCCGAACTGCCGGCCACGGCGTACACGGCCCCTTCGTGCGGGGCGGCATTGCCGGCGGTCGGCTTGACGTAGGCGCCGTCACCGGAAGGGTTCCCATCCCCCGGATCGACCTTCATGGAATCGTGCAACGAGGTGGAATAGCCGTAGTGCTCGTCCAGCAGGCAGGACCGTTCGTAGCTGTGACTGTGGCCACAGAGGACCATGTCGACTCCGGCCGACTCGAGAATCGGCAGGACATTCACCCGCATTTCCTTCATGCGCCCACCGGAATCGGAGTCAAGATCCGAGTCATGGCTCCCCTTGGTGTACGGCGGGTGGTGCCAGTAGGCGATCGTCCAGGTCTTCGTGCTGGCGGCGAGATCGGTGGCCAGCCAGGTGAGCATGGCACTCCCCGGTGTTCGGGCCGAACCCTCCGAATCCAGGCAGATGAAGTGGATGTCTCCATAGTCGAAGGAATACCAGGCCTCCGTGCCGGACGAACTGCCTCCGGCCTGGGCCGCCGCCGGCATCGTGAAGATGTCGTAATAGTCATTGACCGGGCCGGCATACAGGACGTCGTGATTGCCACGCGTTGGCCAGAGGACGCTGCGACGCAGCACATTTGGATAGACGTCGAACACGCTGGCCTGGTACTCGGCATCGGTGCCGGTGTTGTAGGCGTTATCGCCCAGCATCAGCCACAAATCGGGATAAGCGCCATTGGAGTAGTTGAGATAGCCATCCCGGACGTCGTCGGAACCCAGGGGATCACCGGAATCGCCCACGATCCAGATCGTCGTTCTCTCAGCCAGAGCGGGGGTGGTTCGAAACGTGAAGGTCGAATCCCCGCCGGCCAGCGGCGTCGCGATCGATCCCACCGAATAGTAGTAACGGGTTCCGGGAGTGAGACCGGTCAGCGCCATCTCATGCTCGGTCGTCAGGACCGCGTCATCCGCCGTGGAAATCAGTGCCGCCGGCGAGGCGCCCCATCGAACGCGGCTGTCGGTGGCCGCGTCGGTACGCCATCGCACCGTGATACCGGTCGACCGGAGAACCTGGAGATACGGCCCCCGTGTCACGCTCGTGGCGGCGGAGGCCGACAGGTCGGCATCCCACGCGAGGTCGCTGCTGGTGACGCTGGTTTGGTGCAGTTCGACGGCCAGGACGTTGTTTCCGGTTGCCAGGAGCCCGATGAATGACGTCAGGTTGATGGTCTCGAAAGTGCCGGCCTCATGGCTGGTGGCAAAGGTGGACCAGGTGACCGCTCCGGCCGCGATTCCCCGGCGGGCCACCTCGGTGCCGTTCAGGTAGGCCACGAAGCCATCGTCGTAGCTGGCGGTCATCGTCAGGCTGACCAGCGAGCCCGGCGCCTCGGCCAGGTTGAACGACTTGCGAAAATAGGTCGTCCGCCACTTGTTGTTCGTGTCCGGCCCGAAGGGCACGGTGGTCACGATGTACGTCTCGCCGAAACCGAGGGGCGCGCCGCCAAAAGGCCAGCCGCCGTCGTTGAATGCCGTCGGCCGCCAGGCGGTGCCCTGGTCGATGGCGGTGGCGAGATATTTCCAGGAGGCCCCGCGCCCGATCAGGGTCGTGGCCACGGTGGCGGCCCCGGTGGCCGGGGTTGTGCCCGGCGCGGGTGCGGCCTGGATCGCCGCAAGTCGTGTTCGATCGGAGGCGGCGTTGACGCCTCGTCCGAGCCGGTCGTTGATTCGGGCGCGAAGTTCGAGGGCGCCTTTGTCGTGCGGATGGTGCGCAAGGTAACTGGAGGCCAGGACGAGAGCGAGTTCCGGATCCCCTTCGTCGAGCGCCAGCGCGGATCGGCAGAGCCGGAGTCGCGGCAGCGTGGGGAGAATCCGTTCGGCCTGGTCAAAATCGCGGGTAGCGGCGGCCGGGTTTTCGTCCAGGCGATGGAGTTCGCCCCGCTCCAGGTAACACTCGGCGCAGAGCGGGTCGGCTTCGATGGCCCGGGTCAGGCGGCGGATGTCGTCGTGGAGCGGACCGTGGGCGCCGACGGGTGGCGGTGAGCCGGCCAGGGCCAGGAGCGTGATCAGGATGGAGGCAATGAGCCGGCGCCAAGTCTGCATGCGCCGACGATTGTAGCAGGCCGGACGCGGGCCAGAAGCAGCACCGCCGCCCCGCCGAGCATATGGTGCCTTAATCGGGAATCGCTATTCTATACCGCTCGGCCAAAACCCCCAGGTGGTGTTCGGTGTGCCCGGCCATAATGAAGACCATGGCCCGGGTGCTGACCGGCACGTCATTGGCCATCCCGACGCGCTCGAACGCCTCCGTGTCCAGCGAGCGGAACAGGGCGATGCTGGCCGCCCGAATGGCCGTCATTTCCCCGAGCAGATCTGCGATCGGGCGCCGATCGGACCCGGCGGCCGCCACATAGGCATTCTCGTCGAAACCGGCCAGTGGCGTCGCGTCCCCGCGGGCGATGCGCAGCGCCCGGTAGCTCATGATCCGCTCGGAATCGATCAGGTGGCCGATGACCTGCTTCACGCTCCACTTGTCGGGCGCGTAGCGATGCGCGGACTGTTCCTCGGTCAGCGTCCCGGCAAGTGTTCGAAAGCGGACCGACTGCCGATCCAGGAGCCCGATCGGATCCGAACCGACCTTCTCGACGTAACCGGAATAAAATTGGCCGAACTCACCCGCTTCGGGGGGATGGAGAAGTGACACGTCCTGCCTCCCTGGTCGTGGGTCGATTGAGCAACGCCTCCTCCAGTTCGAGGAGCGCCTTCTTTCGCCAGAGCCCGCCGCCGTAGCCGCCGAGCTCCCCGCTCGTGTTCACGACACGGTGGCAGGGAATGACGATGGCGATCCGGTTCATGCCGTTGGCCGTTCCAACGGCCCGGACGGCGCCCGGCCGCTTCACCCGTTTCGCGATGTCAGCATAGCTGACCGTCGTGCCGGCCGGGATTTTCACCAGCTCGTTCCAGACGGCCGTCTGAAATTCGGAGCCGGGTGACACGACGGCCACCTCGAACTGCTTTCGCTTTCCGGCGAAGTACTCCTTCAGTTCACGTCGCAACTGATTGAGATGGCGGTTCGTCCCCGGCACCAGCGGCGCCTTGAAGTGGCGGTGCAGTGTCCGGACCTGGGCCTCCAGCATGCGCCGGTCGGTAAACTCCAGGAGACAGACGCCGTTCGATGTGGCGCCGGCCACCAGCGGCCCGAAAGGGGACGGGATCATCGTTGTCACGATGCAGTCCGCGGCGCGGGCCTTGCCCGGCGGCCGGCCGAAAAGGTGACCGAAGGCGTCCCGAAAGCCGCTGGTCGATTCGTACCCGGCCTCCAGGCCGGTGTCATCAAGATTGCCGCCGTCCCGGATCGTCTGCAGTGCGCGACCGAGGCGCCGGGCACGGGAGTAGGCATGAAACGTCATCGCATGATTCTTGAGAAACCAGCGTCGCGCCTTGACCGGGTCGATGCCCCACTGACGTAGATCCGCATCGCGCGGACGCTGCTCCGGTGCCTCTTCCACCTTTTCGAGGAGCCGGTCGACCCATTTCGGCGGCCGGCCGCTCACGGCCATCGGCCGGCACCGCTTGCACGGCCGGAATCCGGCCGCCAGCGCCAGTTTCGGCGTCGGGTAAAAATCCATGTTCTTCCGCAGCGGCTTTCGTGCCGGGCAGGAGGGGCGACAGAAGATGTTGGTCGATGTCACCGCCACCAGGAACAGTCCGTCGAATGTGTCGTCGCGATCGTACACGGCGCACTCCATGACAGGGCGGGCCGGCAGGCTGGTCCGCGCAAGGCGGACAGGGGATGTGGTTGTCATGGGCAGAACTTTGCGCTTTGCGCTCATGGCCGCTCCACCGCTGTTTGAACATTACTTTCGGTGGCGGCCAGGTCGAGCCGGGCCAGGATGTCGCCCATCCAGGCTTCGTGTTCCGGCTTCATGACGCAGGCCCGCAGGCAAAGGACATGATCCTGATCCCAATCGACGATTGCCCCGGCCGCCTCGGTCATGCCGCGCGGAAACGAGGCCAGCGCCAGGTGAAGATCGTGACGGGCGGCGGCATCAAAGATCCGCCGGGCCTGCTCCGAGGCCCCGCTGGCCGAGCGGGCGCGAACGATCCACGCAACGATGTCGAGCTCGGGTTCGACCAGCGGCGCGAACCGGGGGTCGGCCGCCAGCGCGCCATGGAGGTGGAGGGCCGCGCGCCGCCCTGATTCCAGCCCCCGGGCAAATTCCCCGCCAGGCACGGGCGGCAGACATCGCATCGTGGTCCAGAGCGCCACCGCCGCCGCGCCGGCCCGCGAGCACTCCAGCGAAATCTCTCCGAGATGCAGGTCCCCGGAGCTGAAGTAGGTGTAGGGCGAATCGTGCTGATAAAATCGCCCCACGGTCGGATCCCGAAAGAGCACGCAGCCGCACCCGTAGGGCTGCAGGCCATGCTTGTGCGGATCGATGACGATCGAATCGGCTTCGCCGATCCGGTCATAGTGAGCTCGCGCCGCGGGCGCGAGATTGTCGGCCAGCGTGAAGTAGCCACCGTAGGCCGTATCAACATGAAGGCGAAACGGGTGATGTTTTCGGAGTTCGAGAATGTCGGCCAGCGGGTCGACCGCGCCCGCCGCCGTGGTGCCGAGCGTGGCCACGACCGTGCCGATGGGCGGGTGGGCGCCGCCGGCTCCCGCCATTCCCGCGACGAGCGCGCGCTCCAGCGACCCTACATCCATCCGCCCGCAGGCATCGACATCAATCGTCACGAACGGCATGTCCAGCACCGACGACAGGCGCGAGTGGGTGTAGTGCGCCTGGGCCGAGGCGGCCACCGCAGGCGTTGGTCCCGCCGGCGGCTCCCCGGCACTACTTGGCGCCCCCGACCTCTCGCGGCCGATCCCCCGCGCCACCCAGAGAGCCTCGAAGTTGGCCATCGTCCCTCCGCCGGTCAGGTGCCCCAGATACTCGCTCCAGCCGAACATGCGGGCGATTTCGGCGACCGCTTCCTTCTCCATGGCCGAGCTGGCCCGTCCACCATCCAGCGCATGGTTGTTCGGATTCACCCAGAGCGACATCGCATACGCCAGCCGGGCCACCGGGTGCGGCGGCTTGAGCATCTGCCCGACATACAGGGGGTGGTGGTAGGGGAAGTTGTCCTGCATGCGGTCGGCGGCGGCGAGGAGGGCGGTGCGGAGGTCTGGCTCGAAGGCTCCTTGATCGCCCTCCTTCGACGGAGGTAACGGTCCATCCGGCAATGCGCGAAAGCCCGCCTGAAGTCGTGACAGCGCCTCTGCCAGCAGGTCGAGATCCGAACCGTGAGCACCCATGGGGGGTGAACTCTACTCCGGGCTGATACGCGGCACCAATGCGGCGGTCTGAGTCACCTCTTGACATCCAGTCATATGATTAGTATTTTCCGCATCTGACCCCGCCGGATCCCCACCCGCCCGCACGGATCATCCTTGGGTCCCGGGCGAGAAAGTCCTGACATCACATGCCCGGCAAACCCGGCATCGTGCCGCTCGTGGCGCGCAGTTCGCATTCGCTGCTGCGTGGCACGGCCGGCGTCGCGGCGCTTGTTCAACGGGCGGCGGCGCTTGGTCATCCGGCGCTGGCGCTGACCGATCGCAACAACATTTACGGCCTGGTGGCCTTCCGAAAGGCGGCGGCGGCGGCCGGCATCGATCCGGTCCACGGCGTCGAGGTCGACGATCCGATCACCGGCGCGCGCGCGGTCCTTCTCGTCCGTTTGATGACCGGCTACGAAAACCTCTGCCGCCTGATCACGCGGCGGATGATGGATCCGGAGTTTCGACTGGCGACGGCGCTTGCCACCGATCCCCTCGACGGCCTCCACCTCCTCACCGACGACGAACCGTTGATTCGCGCGCTCCATCCGGTCACGGCGCCGAATCGGCTCTGGATTCTCCTGGCCGATCCGCCACGCGGGACCGCCGACTGGCAACGTCTCGCAGCGCTCGGCCGGGAGTTGAAACGGCTGCTGGTGGCCTCGCCCGATGTCATGTACCTGGACGACGCCGATCGGGAACAACACCGCCTGGTCACGGCCATCCGCGAGCGCCAATTGGTCGCGCGCGTGACGCCCGAATCGCTGGCGCCGCCGGGGAGTCATCTCCCGGACGGTCGGAAAATCCTCGAGCGCTTCCGCGATTTTCCGGCCGCGCTGGTTCACAATCGCCTGATCCGCGAGGAGTGCGCCGACCTTAAGTGGACGCTCGGGAAGCCGATTTTTCCGAAGTGTCCGCTGCCGCCGGGGGAGACGGCCTACTCGCATCTCTTCCGGCTCTGCCTTGCGGGGATGCGGCGGCGCTACGACGGCCTGCACCCGCCGGCCATGCGGCGACTGGCTGAGGAACTGGAGGTCATCGACCGGCTCGGCTTCGTGGAGTACTTCATCATCGTGGCCGACATCTGCCACTTCGCGCACCGGCAGGGGATTCCCACCGTGGGACGGGGGTCGGGCGCCGGCTCGATCGTCACCTACCTGCTCGGCATCACCAACGTCTGCCCGCTTCGCTACCGCCTCTACTTCGAGCGCTTCCTTCACGACAAGCGGCGCGACCTGCCCGACCTCGATATCGATCTCTGCTGGCGGCGGCGCGACGATGTCATCAACCATGTCTACCGCACCTACGGCGCCGACCGGGTGGCGATGATCGCCACGCACAACACGTTCCAGGCCCGCGGCGCCTTCCGCGATGCCGGCCGCGCGCACGGCCTCTCACCCGAAGCGGTCGACCGGATGGCCCGGCGCATTCCACGCGCCGCACACAGCGAGACACCGGCGCCAAACCGTCCGGACACGGGCGTCCGGGCGGATCGTGCGGTCGGTTCCACCCTGGCCTCCCGCATTGCCATCGACCGCGGCCTCGATCCACGCGATCGGGAGGAGGCCCGGCTGGCGAGGCTTGTCACGGCCGCCAACGGGCTGGTCGGTGCGCCGCGTCATCTCGGCATTCACTGCGGCGGCATCGTCATCGGCGACAAACCGCTCACCTCGTACGTGCCGCTCGAGGAGGCCACCAAGGGGATTGTCGTCACGCAGTTCGAGATGCATGCCGTCGAGGCGGTTGGCCTGGTCAAGATCGATCTGCTCGGCAACCGGGCCATCTCGGTCATCTCCGAATCCGTGCGGCTGATCGAGGAATCGGGCGGGCCGACAATCGTGCCGGCCGATATCCCCGACGGCGATGGCAAAGCCGGTGAACTCATGGCCCGAGGCGACACGCTCGGCGTCTTCCAGCTCGAATCTCCGGGGATGCGAAACTTGCTCCGCCAACTGGAAACGCGTGATCTCGACGGCGCCATCGCCGCGCTCTCGCTGATCCGCCCCGGGCCGGCCGGCTCCGGCATGAAGGACCGGTTCATCCGCCGGGCGCGCGGACTGGAACAGCCTGAGTATCCCGATCCGCGCCTCAAACCCCTGCTCGAATCGACGCACGGCGTTCTCCTGTACGAGGAGGATGTCATGGCCGTCGGCGCCGCGCTGGCCGGCCTTGGCCTGGCCGAGGGGGACCTGTTGCGCCGCGCCATCGCCGAAATCGAGAGCGAAGGAGAGGAGGGAGAGGTGCGCCACACCTGGATTGTCCGGGCCATCCGGAACGGTACGCGGCCGGCCGTGGCCGAGGCGGTCTGGAAAGAGCTGCGACGCTTCGGCGCCTACGCCTTCTGCAAGGCACACGCCTCCGGCTACGGCGTCCTGGCCTACCAGGGGTCGTGGCTCAAGGCGCACTACCCCGCGGCGTTCGCGGTGGCGATCTTGAATAACCATACCGCGATGTACGAGCAACGGGTACATCTCGAGGACGCGCGGCGACACGGCGTGCCGATCCTGCCGCCGTGCCTGAATCGGAGCGAACGGGAATACAAATTGGAGATGGCCGACAACGGAAGCTCATCGATTCGCATCGGCCTCGGTCGCGTGCGTCAACTCACCGAGGCCACCATCGAGCGAACGCTGGCGGGGCGCCCCTTTGCCGATCTGGCCGACTGGGTGCGGCGCGTCCGACCGATTTTCAAGGAGGCCGAGCACCTGATCCTGGCCGGTGGGCTGGATGTCACCGGGCGGATCCGGCCGCAGTTGCTGTGCGAATTGCGGTTGACCTGGGGGGCGCACCTCCGGGCAGCGCGCGTGCTGTCGGCGCAGGCCGTCGGCCTGGCCACCGGAACGGACGGGGGATTGTTCGGCACGCTGCCGATCGATATCCCGATGCCGATCCTTTCCGATTTCGATGACGCGGAGCGGATCCGCCACGAGTTCCAGGTCCTCGAACTGATCACCGACCGGAACGCCATGACGCTGTTCGACACCCGGCCATTTCTGAAAAGCAACGACCTGCCCGCACGGCGCGGCCGGCGCGTCCGGATGGCCGGCATCGTGGCCGCCGAACGGCGCGTCCGGACGAAGCGGGGCGAGTGGATGTTCTTCCTGACGCTCGAGGACGAGGACGGCCTCTTCGAGTGCACCCTCTTTCCGTCCGTGTGGCGCCGCTATGGCGCGCTGCTGCGCGGCATCGGCCCCTACGTCATCGAGGGAAAGGCCGAGGACCAGTACGGCGCAGTGACGGTCAGCGTGGAAAAACTGACGGCGTGGAGTTGAGCCTTGGCCGCTATTTCAGAATCGTCAGCTTCCGCTTGACCACCCGGCCATCATTCACGAGCTGCGCAAAATACAGCCCGTTGGCGACGGCAGCACCGTCATCGCCGCGGCCGTCCCAGGTCACGCTTTGCCGGCCCGCGGGCTGAACCCCGTCCACGAGCCGCCGGACAAGCCGGCCGTTCAGGTCGAAGACGTTCAGCGTTACCGGGCCCGCCACTGGCAGCGAGAAGGCCAGGGCCGTCCGGTCACGGAAGGGGTTTGGCACTCCCGGTTCCAGGGTCAGCGCGGCCGGCGCCGCTGCCACATCGACGCCGGCCTGGGCCAGCGACTGGATATCGAGGTTATCGATGATCCAGCCCCAGCCCGAGACGGAGCCGTCGGCATACAACCGGAAGCGGACGAGGATGGTGTCATCCGTTGAATAGGTGTTGAGCAGGTTGATCGAACGTCGACGGAGCAGGAGGGAATCAGGCGCCGCGCTGGTGTTGAAGGCGGTCTCCCACTCAGGATAATCCCGGCAATCCCAACCGGGAGCGAGCGGCGTCCAGGTGCAGCCGTCACGGCTTCCCTCGACGATGACGTAGTCCCAGAAATTAGCGTCGCCGAAGACGCTGCCGGGGTCGCCCGGCTCGACCAGGGCCACTTCATCGAAGGACAGCACGGCGTCGAGCGGGGCCACCCGAATCGGCACCGTGAGCATGTAGATCGGCGACGAACCATCGGCATACGGATGGGGCGAATGAATCGCGCTGCCGGCGAAGCCCGGCTCGGTGCCGATACGGAACAGCGAACCGGCGAAATCGGTCGTCGCCGACTCGAAGTCGTTGGCGTACACAAAGACAGGCGTTTGTGGAGCGAAGGCATCAATCGACTTGGTCACGGAGGTGTATTGGACGCCTCCTTTCCAGCTGCGGAGGTAAATCACCTTGGTGCCTGCCGTCACGACGGGAATGTTGAAGACGACGTCCTGGCGAGCCACGTTGGCCGACAGGTTGCCGACGATAATGCCGCCCAGGAGGACATCCGTCGAGTCGTACGGCGAACGCAGGTTCATGTCGACCGTGATCATCCCGCCCGGCCCCTGGAACACTTTGTCGATGAGTGGCTTGAACGTCTGACCGACGATCAGCTCCGGCATCGTCACGCTCCAGATGCCGCGGCCGTGGGTCGCGGCCACAACCTCATCCTCCGATTCCATGAGCTGCCATATGCCGACGTTCGGCAGCCCGTTGTTAGCCAGGGCCCAGCTGGCACCGCCATTCAGTGATTCGACCAGGCCGATTTCCGTGGCGGCCCAGAGGCGATTCGTGTTGTTCGAAAAGACGAGGAGGTCGTACACCGCCACGTCCGGAAAGCCGTTCGTACTGGGGGAGCCGCCGGCAAAGCCGGTGATGTCGGTCCACGAAACGCCGCCATCGACGGTACGAATGATCTTGGGTCGACCGGCAAAGCTGAAGAGGACGTAGGCCGTGTTCGCGTCGGTCGGATGAGTGGACAGGCCGGAAATGCCGCCGAGATTGACGGCCGTATAACTGTTGACGACCGAGAACCCAACCGCGGCATTTGTCGATCGGAGGATGCGGACGTTTCCGGAGGCCGGGGCATCCATGCGCGAGCCCGCCCAGACGACATTGGGATCGGCTCGCGAGATGCGCACGCAGTGAAACGAGCTGATTGTGCCCCAGGTGCCGGCCGGAATCGGGAAGAGCGACCAGGTGCCGCCGAAATCATTGGAGCGCCAGACTCCGCGCCGGCCGACGGCACACAGGAAGTCGGGCGAGGCGTTGGTCTTGGCGATCTTGGTGATGAACGGTGCGTTGCCGGCGCCATTGTCAATCAACCCGGCCGGGCTCACGCTGGTCGCCGCGCTGTTCCAGGTCATGCCCCCGTCGAGCGAGCGCTGGAGGCCGTTGTACTGGTAGCCGCCGATGATCCTGGTCGGGTCGTTGAAATGCCAGGAGACCTCGTAGCCGTCGCCGCCGATGATGTGGCTCCACGGCGACAGATTATTGGGATCAATGTCCGACTGCCATGTACCGTTGTCCTGCGTACCGCCGGCGTAGGCGCTGGCGCCGGGGCGCTTGTCGCCGCCGTAAAACTGGGTGGTGACCATTCCGTCCACCAGCTGCGAGAATCCGGCATCCTGAAGAGTTGATACCGACACGCCGCCATCGTTGGTATTCAGGATGCGCCAGCCGCCCGGCGCGTTGATCGATGTCAGGCCATGGTGGTCCGGGTGGGTACCGGAACCGATGAAGGTCGTGGTACGCGAAACGCCCGTCAGGAAAATCCGCGCCAGGTTGACTCCTCCGACGTAAACGACGTTGACGTCGGTCGGGTGGGGCAGAATCGTGTTGTCGTACCAACCCTGCGCGCCCAACCAGTTGGGTTCGGTACCGGCCTCAATGGTTTCCGACCATGTAGCGCCGCCGTTCGTCGAGATCCAGAGCTCCGAGTGCGACGCGCCTTCGGCCGAGGCGTATAACCGGAGGTGGTCGACCGGCGAGATCGCCAGCTCGAATCGGCCGGGGATCGAGGTGATGCCGCTGTTGACGAACGCCCAGCTGTCGCCCCTGTTCACCGACTTCAGGATGCCGGCCTCGTCGACCGTGGCATACAGGATGTTGAAGTCGGTCGGGTCGGCCACCAGCTGCATCAACTTCTTCACCCGTCCGTTGGCGCCGATGGTCGTACTGGCATGGACTTCAGTCCAGGTGAGTCCGCCGTTGATCGATTTCATGATGCTCGATCTGGGCGAGACGGAGTCCTTGAATCGGCTCATCGTGGTGGCGGCGATCACGACGTCCGGATTGGTCGGGTCGACCAGTATCCGGGCGATGTTGTTGAACGCCGGATTGTCGACGGTCGAGGTGAGATGGGTCCAGGTAACCCCCCGATCGATCGATTTCAGCATGCCGTTGCCGTTCATCACGTCGACGCTGAAGTAGCTTTCACCAGTGCCGACGTACAGGATGTCGTGGTTCGAGGCGGCCATGGCCAGTGCCGAGGTCGACAGGACCGGAAAGTCCGGTGTCAGCCAGATCCAGGTGGTGCCGCCATTCGTCGTCTTCCAGACGCCGCCACCGACGCTTCCGATGAACCAGGTATTGTGGGTCGGATCGTCCGGGTCGACCACGATGGCCCGCGCCCGGCCGGCCACATTGCCCGGGCCCCGCTCGACCCAGGGAAGCGGCCCGCCGTTCGGCGCAAAGCCGACCGCCGCCATTGCCGATTCCAGTTCCAGCCGCTGGTAGCCCGATTCGTACTCGGGCGTCGTGCGGTCGGCCGGAATTTTCATCTCGGCCAGGATGCGGGCGAATTCGCCCGGGTTGTCAGGACGTACCTTGGCTCCACCGCGCCATGGTTTCTTGCCGGCAGCGCGTGCGGCCGAGGGGTCACTTTCGGAAACGGCGGTGAGATTTATCTGAACAAGTGCCAGGACGACCGCTGTGGCCAGGAAAAGGCCCCCGCGGCAGGAAATCCGGCCGATCATGTGCATTGGCGTGTCTCCCGTGCGGCCAGGCAACAGAAACGAATCTTGACCAGATCATACCGCGTCGGGCCGTCCCGGCGACCAACTCTGAAAACTAGGGATCTGGTCGGCGCCCCTCGGCCAGGGAGATGGCGTACCAGAAGGCCGCGTCGGGGCGGGCCCCCCAGCGTCGCAGTTCGGCTACCGCCCGATCGATTTCGGATCCCTCGATCCAACCGGCGGCCGCGGTGGCTTCCCTTGCCCCGAGGAGGACGCCGGCCAGATTCTCCACGAATCCCACAAAGCCGGCTTCGCCCGCGCAGGCGCCGAAAAACACCCATTCGCAACGCACGGGATTGACCCCGGCCGCGTGCAGCAGTTCCACCAACCGCCGGCCGACATACGGGTCGCAACCAATCCGATCATACCCGCGCACGTAGGCCCGCCACACCTCGGTAAGGCCGGGCACTTCCGGCCAGAGACGGAGAAGGTCGTGATCGTCGTCGAGCAACACAAGGCGTCCCCCAGGGCGGACGGCGCGAACCATCGATCGAACGACATCCTCGGGCTCGGTGACATGCTCGAGCAGGAAGCGCGTGTGGGCCAGGTCAAAGGATCCCCACTCGTCAAGGGCAAGCGGTAATCGGAGCGCATCGCCGGCTCGGAACTCGACCAGGTCCGTCTCGCCATCCTCAGCCGCCTGACGCCGGGCTTCCGCCAGCTGCTCCGTGCTGGCTTCGATACCGAGCAGCCGCGGTCGGACGGACGTCCCGGGCCGAGCCACGGCGCGGGCCATCGCCCGGCTCATCTGGCCAAGACCCGAGCCGACATCAAGGATCGATTCGCCCGGCACCAGGTGGAGCGCGGCCAGACAGCGCGCATTGATCAGCCTGTTGAGCCCGGTCAGCCGGGCCTGCTCCTCCCTGGCCGTGCCATGGATGTACACGGCTCCCGAATCTGGTGCGGGGGATCCCGCGTCGGTCACGGTTTGACCGGCTTGACGCTGCCGGTCTCCACCGTTTGTTCCGGCCAGAGAGTCACACGGGTCCAGCGGTCGACCGGCAAGTAGGTCTTGAACGCCTCGTGGAGGCTCTCCGCGGTCAGGAGGTCGATCCGCTCCCGGCGCTTCGCCACCCTCAGCGGGTCGAAGCCCATCTGGTGGACCAGCTGAAGGCTGCCCAGCCAGTAGGCGTTCTGTTTCTCGGAAGTCTCGAGTTCCCGACGCTCCAGCTCTTGCAAACTGGCGATCTCCTCCTGCTTCGGACCGTGTGCCCGCAGTGCCTTGACGACGGCCAGCGTCGTATCGGCCATCCGGTTGGCATTCTCCGGCGCACTGCTGTACGACACGGTGATGGTGCCGTAGTCAGAGACCAGTGACGGGTTGCTGAACGACACGCCCACGCTGTAGGTCGTGCCCAGTTCCTCTCGCAGAATTTCACGGAGACGACGGCGGAGAATATTGCCGGCCATCCGGGCGCGGTACATCGCCATTTCATCGATACCGGTGGGACTGTAAAACGTGATGGTGCTCCGGCTCTTCGCTTCGACTCCCTTGGTCACATCGGCCGTCTGGACGCCCATGGGAAAGCTCTGTTTGCGATTCACCGGTGCCGAGGTTTTCTTGCCTGTGGATGGCAGCCCGCCAATGTAGCGCGCCACGAGTGGGGTGAGGACGGCCGGGTCGAACGAACCAACGAAGAAGAAGGTAAAGTCGGCCGCATTGGCGAACCGTTGCCTGTAAAAACGGACGGCCTTGTCGAATTCGAGATGGTCGACATCGTCCGCGGTCAGCGGCTTCGACATGTAGTGGTCGTTGCTGTTGATCTTCGAAAACGCGTCGCCAAACTGGGCATCCGGATCGTTGAGCCGGTTTTCCATGTCCGAATGCCACTTCTTCCGGAGGACATCAAACGCCTCGGGACGATCGGTCGGTTGGGTGAACGTCAGGTACACGAGCTGAAGGGCGGTTTCCAGATCTCCCGGGGTGCTCGATCCCGACAGGCCGTGGCTGTAGGAACCCACATAGGGAGATCCCCCGACCAGCTTGCCGGCGAGAAGTTTTTCCAGTTCCACCGGCTTGAATCCGCCGATTCCCTGCTCGCCAATGATGGAGGACGCCCGGATGGCCTCGGGATAGTCCTCGGGATCGGCGATCGAAGCCCCACCCTTGGCGTAGGACGAGAAGATGATTTGATCGTTCTTGAAATCAGTCGGCTTCATCCAGACTTCGACACCATTCGACAGCGTGATCACGGTGGCACCGAGCTCGGGAATCGTTCGGCTGTTCGTCACCGTGCCCGGCGGGGGAGGGGCGGCCAGGAGCGGTCGATCGGCCACCGCATCGACCCAGGCCTCCACCGGTGACTGCCAGGCCCGCTCGATGGCGGCGCGCAAAGCGGCTTCGTCGGGCGGTGCCAGACCGGCCTTTTCGGGCGCCGAAACCGTGAGGACGCGGCTATCGGTGGCCATCATCCGGGTGAGGGCACCATTCACATCCTCGACCGCGATGCCGGGGAGGAGCGACCTGGACCAGGCCACCTCGTTTTCGATCCCGGGCGTTGGCTCCTGATCAAGGTAGTGACTGACGTAGGCCCCCGCGAAGATCTGACTCTCCATCCGATTCTTTTCCTGGTACAGCCGTTCGATCTCGGCCAGCTGCGACTCCCGTGCCCGATCGAGCTCGGCCTGGCCGAACCCGTGCTGACCGGCCCGCTTCAACTCGACGAGGGCGGCCTCGAACCCCGGCTCGAGGAGGCCGTCCTCGGTTCGAACGCTCAACGAAAAGACTTCCATGGTCCGGACAAAGCTGCCGCCACCCACGGAGGCACTCAGGAATTTGGCATCGCCCCGGCGCCCCTGCTCGTCCAGGCGATCGTTCAGCATCGAGTAGACGAGGTAATCGGTCAGCTGGTCGCGGTAATCGCCGAGCGTCGTCATCAGGGTGCGCGGCTGCTTGAAATAGAGGTTGCCCAGTGTGAAGCGTGCTTCGGAGTCCGTGGCCACGGAGATCTTTAGGTCGCCGTGCCCCGGGATGTCATGGACGGGCAGGGGCGGAAGGCTCGCGCTCTTCGGGATGTCGGCGAACTCAGCCTGGATCATCGCCAGCATGCTGTCGGGATCAAGCGTACCAACGGCAATGATGGCCATTCGTTCCGGCCGGTACCACTGTGAATAGAAATCGCGGATCCGGGTGGCGTTGCCGCGTTCGATGACCTCCGGCTTTCCGATCGGCAGCCGGGTTGCGTACTGTGAACCGCTGAAGATGATTGGAAAGTGCTTGTCCGACAGTCGGGCCTGCGCCCCACGGCCCCGGCGCCATTCGTCCAGGACGACGCCGCGCTCCTTCTCGATTTCCCTGTCGGAAAGCCGGGCCCGCGCGGCGTAATCGCCCATGGCCCACAGCCCCTTGATCTCCAGGCTGTCGTTGTCGGCCGGCAGATCGAGCATGTATACGGTCTCGTCGAAGGAGGTGTACGCATTCGCATCCGCGCCGAACCGGGCACCGATCGACTCGAGATATTTGACCAGCTCACCCGGTTCGAAGTGCTTGCTTCCGTTGAAGCACATGTGTTCCAGAAAGTGGGCAAAACCCTGCTGGTCGTCTGTCTCCAGCACCGATCCGGCGTTGATTGCCAGCCGGAGCGAAACGCGGTTCTCCGGCCAGCCATTCTTCTGGATGTAATAGGTCATGCCATTGGGCAAGGTGCCGGTGCGGACGGTCGGATCGAGCGGCAGTGTTTGTGACAGATCCAGAACCGGTCCGACCTGGACGGCGGGGGGCCGGAGCTTCAGGTTGTCGGAATCGATCCGGGGCGTCTGGGCGTCGGCTGTTCCAATGGTGGCCAGGGTCAGGGCCGCAAGGAAGAATGGAGCGGGGGGCCACGGGCGAATCATGGGCAATCTCCTCGTCATGAAGAGGGAAGCATCCGCGAAGGCGGAAATCTCACCTATAGTAGTAGAGAGTGGAGTCAATCGGTGCCCGCCCGGAACCGATAAGTTGACCCAGTGGTGGGGCCCGCCTACACTCCGTGGTCGGTCTCCGATCAGCGGGGAATTGTACACGTAAACGGTTTCCCCGGTTTCAGTTATCCAGAGGTCCAGGAGCACACGAGGTGTCATGTTCGAGCAGTTTTTCGGTCTCAGCGAAAACCCCTTCAGCCTGACACCGGATCCCCGGTTTATCTTTGCCAGCCGTTGCCACGATGAGGCGCTGGCCCATCTGAAGTACTGGCTGGAACATAAGGAAGGATTCGCCCTCGTCACCGGCGAAGTCGGCACGGGCAAGACGACGGCGCTGTTCCGATTGATTGACGGCCTCGAGCGCCGCTACGAGATCGCCTTCATCACCAATTCGACGCTCAGCCCCGTCGATCTGCTCGAGGAGATCTGTCGCAAGTTTGGCCTGGACATCGAGACGGGCACGAGCAAGCCAGCCCTGCTGCAGAAGCTGGAGACCTATCTCAAGCGCCAGGTGGACCGCGGGAGTGGCTCCCTGCTGATCATCGACGAGGCCCAGAATTTCGAGCAGCCTCTCCTGGAAGAGGTGCGGCTCCTGTCCAACATTGCCCGACCGGGCGGCCCGCCGATGCTCCAGATTGCGCTCATCGGCCAGCCCGAACTGGAGCGGAAACTCAGCCTCCCGGAACTCCGCCAGTTAAAACAGCGCATCGGCGTTCACTACCGCATCGAACCGCTCAGCGCCGACGAAACACTCAAGTACGTTCACCACCGCGTCAGTGTTGCCGGGGGCTATCCCCGTGTGCTCTTCCCGGAGGAAACGGTGAACCTCCTCTTTCAGAAGACATTTGGCCTCCCGCGCGAGATCAACCAGGTGGGCAGCCAGGCGCTGCTCGGTGCCTATGTCGAAGATTCCACGACGGTGCGACCGGAGCATATTCAAGGAGCCATCAAGGAAATGAGTTTCAAGAGCGTCCTTGCGGGGACGGAGGCCGTGCCGGCTCCGAGGGCCGTGCCGATACCGGCGGTCATGCCCGTGCCGGTGGCGATGCCCGTGCCGGCGGTCATGCCGGTGCCCCCTGTCATCCCCGCACCGCGACCCATGGTCGTCGATGCTCGTCCGATGCCGGCACGCATCGATCCCATTTCGGTTGAGCCGGTCACGACTCCCCGGTCGGTGGAGGCGGGGCCTCGTTCCCCCACCCCGGCTTCGGTGCCAAATTTCATTTCGCTGCCGCCACTCTCCACTCCCCGGGTCGAAGCCCCGCCAAACGAGGGGAGAGTCCGGCTGGCTCGAATCGGCCTGGTCGTTGGCGCGGTCACCATTCTCGGCGTGGCGGGGTTCCTGCTTTTCATGCCCCAGAAGACGCCCCGCGATGAGCTGGCCGACATTGAAAACGAGACGATGA
>JAWXBZ010000157.1:0-22154 GCA_034440375.1 Candidatus Eiseniibacteriota bacterium | reverse complement strand
GTGGCGCCATTACCTGGAGGGCCTGGCCGAGGCGGGTGAGTCAACGCATCTCCTGTGCGACAACCCCGGCCAGAAGAACCGCCTTGATGAGTTGCTGGTGGAGGCCGGCACGCCGGTCTCGCTGGAACTCGGCATCCTGGCCGAGGGATTCCGGCTTCCGGATCTCAGGATCGCCGTCCTCACCGATCACGAATTTTTCGGCCGTTCGCGCCGCGCCCGCCGGGCCCGGAGGTTCAAATCGGGGTTTGGACTCAAGGAGATCACCAGCCTCCGGCCGGGCACGTACATCGTGCACATCGAGCATGGCATCGGCATCTACCGGGGTATCTCGCGCCTGGAGCTCAATGGCCAGACCACCGATTGCCTGCTGCTCGAGTACGGCTCGGGCGATCGTCTTTACCTGCCGGTTGATCAGCTCGACCGGGTCCAGAAATTCACCGCCGACGAGGGGTCGAGGCCGAGTCTCTCGAGAATTGGCGGCAACGGCTGGAGCAAAACCAAGGAAAAGGCCAAGAAGGCCATCAAGGAGATGGCCGGCGAACTGCTCGCGCTCTACGCGCGGCGGCGGGCGCTGCCGGGTCATCCATTCGGGCCGGACACCGTGTGGCAGCAGGAGCTGGAGGGCACCTTTCCCTTTGACGAGACGCCCGACCAGCTGAAGGCCGTCGAGGATGTCACCAGGGACATGGAGAGTGCGACGCCGATGGATCGCCTCGTCTGCGGCGACGTTGGATACGGCAAGACCGAGGTGGCCGTACGCGCCGCGTTCAAGGCCGTGATGGAAGGGAAACAGGCGGCGGTGCTGGTGCCGACGACCATCCTGGCCCAGCAGCACTGGAACACCTTTCGTGAGCGCTACGCCGGCTTTCCGGTTGTCGTCGAACTGCTGTCGCGCTTCCGCAGCCCGAAGGAGCAGCAGCAGGTGCTGAAGGGGGTGGCCGACGGCACCGTCAACGTGGTCATTGGAACCCATGCACTCCTGGCGGCGCGCGTGCAATTCAAGGAACTGGGGCTTGTGGTGGTCGACGAAGAGCAGCGATTCGGCGTGGCCCACAAGGAAAAGCTCCGCCACATGCGGACGCAGGTCGACGTCCTGACGCTGACCGCGACGCCGATCCCTCGAACCCTGAACATGGCGATGCTCGGCGCGCGAGACATCTCCACCATCACCACCCCCCCGCGCGACCGGCTGCCGATCCATACCGAAATTGTGGAATTCGAGGACGACCTGATCCAGGACGCGATGCTGCGCGAGGCCGACCGGGGTGGCCAGTCGTTCTTCGTGCACAATCGCGTGCAGTCCATCGACTCCATGGCCGTGCATCTCCACAAGCTCTGTCCGATGCTTCGCTTCGGCGTGGCGCACGGCCAGATGGATGAGAAGCAACTTGAAAAGGTCATGCTCGAGTTCGTGGAAAAGAAACTCGATGTGCTGGTGGCCACGATGATCATCGAAAACGGCCTCGATATCCCGAGCGTCAACACGATGATCGTGAATCGGGCCGATGCGCTGGGCCTGGCCCAGCTCTACCAGCTCCGCGGTCGCGTCGGTCGATCCAACGTGAAGGCGTGGGCCTATTTCCTGGTGCCGTCACGGCAGGTGCTGACCGAGGCGGCCATGAAGCGCCTGCGGGCCATCGCCGAGTTCGACGAGCTCGGCAGTGGATTCGCCCTGGCTATGCGCGACCTCGAGATCCGGGGCGCTGGTAATCTGCTCGGTGCCGCTCAGTCGGGCTTCGTGGCGGCGGTCGGCTTCGACATGTACTGTCGCCTGCTGGATGAGGCAGTCAAGGAATTGAAGGGGCTGCCAATCGAGGAAACGCCCGAGCCGCGCCTCGTCACCGACGTGGCGGCGTTCCTGCCCGACGAGTATGTCACCGACGCCGAGGAAAAAATCGCGGTCTACAAACGCCTGGCGGACCTGTCTGAACCGTTGGATGTGGATCGGATGCTGGCCGAGATGACCGATCGTTTTGGAAAACTGACACCCGAAGCCCGGGCCCTCTTCGATCTGCGACGACTCAAGATCCTGGGCCGCAAGGCCGGCGCGCTCCAGATCCAGGTGCGCGGACCAAAGATCGAGATTGCCCTGGCCCAGCCGCCGACCAAGGAGATGTTGAAGGGGTGGATGTCACGCCTGACGGTGCCGGTGGAGTTCGCCGCCGGCGATCGATTCAGCCTCCGGGTCAAGAACGGTGGCGCCGAACCGGTGGCCACGGCCGTTCTCCTGTTGACGCAGATCGCCGTGGCCCACCCGCCGGAGACGGCCGGGGTATCATCCTGAAACGGCCGGGAGCAGCGGTGCCGAAGAGGGCTCCGTGACCATCGCGGACGAACTGTTCGAGGTGATTGCCCACGGTCGCATGGATCGCATGGCCGAAATTCTTGACTTGGAGCCGGCGCTCCTGTTGGTCCGGGACAGCCTCGGCGATACGCCGCTTCACGTGGCGGTTTGGAACGCCCGCGTGGAGATCGTGAAACTGTTGCTGACTCGAAAGGTTGATGTGAACGTCCGGGATGGTGAGGGGCGGACGCCGCTGGCCGGGCTTCTGGCCACGATGTCGGCCTGCGACCATCACGCGGGTGATTCGCCGGCCTCCCGCGCTTTTCAGGAAATGAAGGACCTCCTGGTCCGCTCCGGCGGCCAGGTCTGAAATCACACCAAGGAGTCGATCGCATGCCCCGTCTTCTGACGCTTTTCTTGTTGACCGCCGTTACCGGCGCGCCGTTCCATCCGCCCGCGGCCCTGGCCGCTCCCAGAACCGTGGAACGGGTCGTCGCCGTCGTCAACGACGAACCGATCCTGGCTTCCGAAATCGACGAGCAACTGGCGCTGCTGGTGGCCTCGCGCCGCGTTGACCTGGGCGATACCAGCGTCGTGGCCGAGGCACGCCGGGAAATTCTGGCCCAGCTGGTCGAGGAGCGGCTGATCATCGACCACGCGGGAAAGAACGGGATCACGGTCACCGACGACCAGATCGAGCCGCAAGTCCAGGCCTCGATCGATGAAGTCAAGGCGCGCGTCGGTTCCGATGAAAAATTCAGCGAAGAGCTGGCCCGCGAAGGAATGACCATCGAAACCCTGCGCGAGCGCTACCGCCAGGATATGCGCAAGGAAGCGATGGCCCAACGGATCATTGAACGCGAGGTCCGAAGTCAGGTGAAAGTGACCGACACCGACATCGATACATTTTTCAAGAACAACAAGGACCAGCTGCCGGTGAAACCGGCCACGTATGACCTGGCCCACATCCTGGTGATTCCTCGCCCCGATGAATCCAGGCGGTCCGCGGCCCGGGCCCGTGCGGAAAAGGCCCTCAAGCGACTGGACTCAGGCGAGACCTGGGAGAAGGTCGTCGCCGAGGTCAGCGAGGATCCGAGCAGCGCCGCGAACGGCGGGATGCTGGGTGAGGCCAGCGTGGGTGATTTCGACCCGGCCTTCGAGGCGGCCATCGCCGACCTCGAACCCGGACAGCGGACGAGAGTCGTCGAGACAAATGCCGGTTTCCATCTGATCGAACTGGTGTCACGCCAGGGGATCACCTATCGGGCGAGGCATATCCTGCTCCTGGCCCAGCCCTCGCCGGAAGATGTCGGCAAGGCCATTGACCGGGCGGGAAAGATACGCGCCGAGGCGAAAGCCGGCGGCGACTGGGCCGCAATCGTGCGGGCGAACAGCGACGACCCCGGCACGCGAGAGATGGAGGGAAAGCTGGGCGAGGTGCCCGCCTCCCGGCTTGGCCGCTCGTACATCGAGGCGCTCGATTCCCTTCAAGTCGGCGGTGTCAGCGAAGTCATCCAGGGGCCGACCGGTTTCCACATTTTCAAGCTGCTTGGCCGTTCGGAGGGGGGCGAGTACGAGTTCAGCGCCATCCGCGAGCAGCTGATGAACATGCTGACCCAGAGAAAATTGGCGGAGGCCTACGAGAAGTGGATCACGGACCTCCGTAAGAACGCCTACATCGAGTTCAAGACCCTGTGAGCGGAGAGGGCCGCGTGCGACTTGACGTCTGGCTCCACAAGGTCTGCCTCATGAAGAGCCGGAGCATGGCCGGCGAAGCCTGTCAGAGGGGAAAGATTGCCCTCGACGGCATTCCGGCCAAGGCCAGCCGGGACATCCGACCCGGCTCGCGCGTGATCATCGACCTGGGGAGGGGCCCTCTGGAGGTCGAGATCACCGCCGTGCCCGCCGGCAATATTTCAAAATCGAAAGCGCCCGACTTCTACCGCGTGATCCGGGACGACCGTTCGGTTGCGGAGGACTTGTAGATGATCAAGTTCTACCATGTCTATAAATCCTACTCTGGCGGCAGTTTCGCCCTGACCGACATCAATCTCACCATTCAGGATGGCGAGTTCCTGTTCCTCGTCGGTCCCTCCGGCGCCGGGAAATCAACGCTCCTCAAGATGATCTACATGGAGGAGCTTCCCACCGATGGCATTGTCACGGTCGGCCGCTTCACCTCCGCGGGCATCAATCGGAAGAAGATCCTCGAACTCCGCCGCCACGTTGGCGTCATCTTCCAGGACTTCCGCCTCCTGCGCGACCGCAGCATCCTCGAGAATGTGGCTTTTCCTCTCCGGATCAGCGGCGAATCCAGCGAGCTGGAAATGAAGGAACGGGCCGCCGCCGCGCTGAACGAGGTTGGCGTCTATCACCGTCGACATGCTTTGCCGCATGAACTTTCGGGCGGCGAACAGCAACGGGTGGCCATTGCCAGGGCGGTGGTGAACAAGCCGTTCGTGCTCGTGGCCGACGAGCCGACCGGCAACCTCGATCCGGAGACATCCGACGACATTACCGCGCTGCTAAAGCGGATGAACGCCCACGGCACATCGGTGCTGTTCGCCACGCACAAGATGGATATGGTCGAACGTTCGACCGAACGATACCTCCGTGTCGAACATGGGCAGATCGTCGAGGACTGGGTCGGCAGCGGGCGTGGAGCCACCGCATGATTTCAGAGACCAGTTCGATGAGTCGTCCGAGGCTCGCCGTATGAACGTCCGCACCGCAAAGTACCTTTTCGGCGAGGGGCTTCAGGCCGTCCGCCGTCATCCGGCCCTGTCCCTGTCGGCCGTGGTGGCCATGACGGCCTCCCTCCTGGTCCTGGGGGGCCTGCTCATCATCAGCGCCAATGTGCATCGCATCGTGGACGATCTGGAAGGGCGAAAGGAGGTCGTGGTCTATCTCCTGCCGGAACCGGAATCGTCCGTGCGGCTCCGCGTGGAGGAGCGCCTCAAGGATGTGCCGGGGGTCGTCGGCGTGCGTTACATCAGCCCCGAGGAAGCCTGGGATGATTTCACGGCCGAAATGTCCGGCGAGGGACTCCTGGAAGAAATCGGGGACAATCCGCTGCCGCCGTCGTTCGAGCTCAAGCTGGCGAATGATCGGCGTGATCTCGCCTCCATCGAGGCCATCGCCGGCGAAGTCGGTGCCTGGGAGGAAGTGGACGAAGTGGCCTATGGCGGCGCCTGGGTCAGTCGACTCGATGCGTTTGCCCGGCAGCTGGCCTGGCTCAATCTTGGCGTCCTTCTCGCCGTCGGCCTGGCCGTGGTTGCGGTCGTGGCCAATACCATCCGCCTGACAGTTCTGGCGAAGCGCGACATGATCGAAGTGATGAAGGTGGTCGGCGCTTCCGAGTGGTTCATCCGGACGCCGTTCCTGTACGAGGGAATGATTCAAACGCTCGGGGCCTCGCTGGTAGCGCTCGGCACGCTGTACGGCATCACGCGTGGCGTGTCCGAACAGTTTGGCGGCATCAGTTTCCTCACCCTGCCCCAGGTCGCCGCCTTTCTCGGTACCGCGCTGATCCTCGGCGCCGCCGGGTCGTATCTCGCCCTGCGCCCCGTCTTCAAGAATTACCCGGTGTGAACTGCTCGGGGCGACGGCAATTGGGTCGCGTCAGCCGGCTCGGCTGGCTGGTGGCGCTGGCCGTGATCGGCACAACGGGTGTCTCGATCATCCGACCCGCCCACGCCCGGGAGTCGAAGCGGGGCAGCACGGTTCGCAAGAAGGCGGCTACCGCACCGTCCCCGAAGAGCCCCGCGCCGGTCGATGCCAGCCCCGATGAACTCGATCGCCTCAAGAAAGCCGCCGAGGACAAGCGCCGGCAAGCCCGCGAGCTGAAGGGGAAGGAACAGGGGATCCTGAACCAGCTCCGCAAGTCGGACGAAGCCCTCAGCGCGTCCCGGCGTTACCTCAGCCGGCTCGATACCCAGCAAAAACTGCTCGACATCGAAATCGAGCGCAAGGAAGAGGGCCTGACGCGGGCGGGTGCCGAGCTCGAGCGCCGTCGCCAGCGGCTGGCCGGATGGATGCGGCAGGCCTACAAAAAGGGGCGCACGCGTAACCTGGAAATCTTCTTTTCGTCGGCCGATTTTGGCGACCTGTTGAAGAAGAGCTATTTCCTGTCCGCCGTCATGCAGCAGGAGCGGCACGTCATCGAGGACGTCCGGGAGCAGCGCCTCCTCGTCGAAACCGAAAAAGTCGAACTGGAGCATCGGGAACGGCAGGTTCACTCGTTGCGCGGCGAGAAGGAGGCCGAGCAGGACAAGTATCGGAGCCTGAAGCAAGCCCAGGGCGCCGAAGTGTCGAAAGTGCGTGGTCAACGGCAATCATACGAACAGGCGGCGCGGGAACTCGAGTCGGCAGCCACGAAAATGCAGAAGCTGCTGGCGAATCTCGAAGAGCAGCGGAAAAAACGGCTGAAGGGCGGGCAGGACAACCTGGCCCTGGAACTCGACAAGAACAATTTCGGCGCCAACCGTGGCCGCCTGCCCTGGCCGGTTCAGGGCCAGATCATCGGCAATTTCGGCCTGGAAACCCATCCGGAATGGGGAACCCAGATTCGGAACAACGGTCTCGACATTCGGGCCGAGGAGGGGACGCCGGTACGCTCTGTCGGCGAGGGGCGCATTGAACTGGTCGACTGGCTCCCCGGCTACGGCCAAAGTGTCATCGTCAATCATGGTCAGAGCTACTACTCGGTCTATTCGCACCTGGCCTCCGTATCGGTGGAGGTCGGGGCGCGGATCGAGGCGGGACAGGTGCTGGGTGCCGTCGGCGACTCGGGCAGCCTGAAGGGCGCCTGCCTCCACTTTGAAATCCGCAAGGCACGCGACGCCCAGAACCCGTCGGGTTGGCTGCGCTAGGCGCTCAACGAACCAGTATCAGTCGCCCGCGCTCCTGGCTGCCAGCAGCCTCGAAGCGGAGAAAGTAGAGCCCGGCCGCCACCTCCTGGCCGTCGGCCGAACGTCCATCCCAGTACGCGGCGCCGGCGCCGGCCGGTCGAACTTCATCAACCAGCGTGCGGACCCAGCGTCCGGCGGCATCGAACACGAGGAGTCGAGCAAGGCCCTCGCTGCCCATTTCCCAGCGAATCGAGGCGTTGCCGACGGACGGATTTGCGGCCGGGCCGAGGAATCGGGATCCCAGCACCGGACCAACCTGAATCGACACCGGACCGAGTCGTTCGATGCGCCCCTGTCGGTCGATCGCGAGCAGCCAGTAGGAGTTGCCTCCTTCAAGCGCCAGGATGTCCTCGAATCGATAATCCGGACCGCCACGCAGCAATTCGGAGGTCAGTCGGGTCCCCGGGGCGTTCGGCGCGGCGGCTCGTTCCACGTGGAATCCAGAGTGATCGGCCTCATGGCTGGTCGTCCACTGGAGGACAACACCTCCGCCGGCGGATGCGGAGGCGGTAAAGTGCGAGAGCACCACCGGCACCAATGATGGGTCGGCGGTGCTCCGTCCTTCCGCCCAGACGGTGTAGGTTCCGCCGGGCAGGCCCCCCTCCTGGCCCCCCGCGATGGAGTAGGTGCCATCCGTTGCGCTGGAATCGGAGGCGATCTCCCCGGTCGTGCGATTGCGAACGAATACCTCGATACGTGGCAGCGGGGCGCCGCCGGCCGTGGTGATCCGTCCGGCGATCGTGCCGCCGGTCCCGAGGAGAAAGTCGATGTTTTGGGTCACCTGGCCGGCGACTGCGCGAACCGTATCGGGCCGGACCACGCTCTTGTCGTCATACCACTCGCTCACGTACGTCGAAAACGGTACGCGGCATTTGATGAAGTAGTTTCCTGGCTGGACACAGGTGAACGCGTAGGCGCCGTTGATGTCGGTAGTCGTCAGGTTGATCTGAAACACAGTGCCCAGGACATCCACATACAATCCAAGGATGGCCTCCGGGAGTGGATTCAACTCCTGATCCAGGACCATGCCCCGAATCGATGCCACGTTCTGCGGCTCATCGGTGCAGTTCGTGCCAAACGGAAAACCCTGAAAGTTTATTCCGGCCGTGATTATCCCCAGGCTCACATCAACCGGGTCAGCCGTTTCCGGGCCGCCGCGATTATTCCACCACTTGCCAATCTCCGGTACGTACACCCGGTACATCCCCGTCGGAAGCCCGAGCACTTCGTAAGTTCCCGTCAGGTCGGTCCGGGCCGTGCGGGTCAGCTGGTCCCCGATACGTTCGGCCAGGACGATCAGGTCCGCCAGTGGCTGTCCCCCGGTCGCGTGGGTAATGACCCCCCTGATAGCACCGCCGGTGGCCAGGACCAGATTGATGTCGGGCGCGGGCGGGCCGGCGGACACTACGATGAGATCGGCGGTTTCGAACGAAGCCCTGTCGTTCCAGAATTCCGCTGCGTAATTGGCACCGGAACTGGCCCCTACTTTCCACGAACCAGGTGGCAGTCGATTGATGAGAAAGCGGCCCGTGTCGTCGGTCAGGGCGATGTATTGCAGGGCGAGCGTTACTTCGTAGGCGGTGAGCAGAACATTTGGCAGCCCCTGGCCGCCAGACTGGGCCGTCACGCGTCCCGAGATGGCGCCGCCCTGGCCGAGCGAAAAATTGATTTCCGGCGTGTCAGATCCATCGCTCACATTGACAATGCTCGATGAGGCGATGGTCAGCGAATTATTGTAATACTCCCCCACGAATTCACCGCTCGGATCGGCGAAGGCGAGCCCGGCCGTCACGAGGAAGCCGTCCGCCGGGATCCCGGTTATCCGGTAATATCCATCGCTGTCCGTGCGATCAAACGAAAAGACGCCGGTGTCATATCCAAAGGCCGCCACGACGAGCCCGGCGATGCCGGTGCCGCCCACATCCCGGACGATCCGACCCGAGATGGTGCCCCCGCCGGCCGCCAGTTCCATGTCGATGTTGCCGACTGAGCCCTGCTCCGGGAGTGGAACGCCGGTGGACAACTCCTCCGTGGGCTGGTTATTCCAGTATTCGCCGCGATAAAAGGTGAAATTGAAGGTTGGAGCAGCGGTGGCGGCCGGACTCAGCGTCAGTTCGAGTGTCGTTGCGCGGTCTCCGACGAGCTGGATCAGTCGACCCGCCCGTGGATCGGCAACAGCTTCCAATTCCGACGGCGCATGCACCGTCACCGTGGACCGGCCGCTTCCAAGGCCGGTCAGGTGGAACAAGCCAGCCTCGTTCGTCAGTGCCAGGGTCGCCCCGGGGGCGTCGAGCCCGTTCACCACGACACGCCATCCGGCTCCCGCCGGTGTCCCGTCACTCGTTCGAACGATTCCGGAAAGATCTGCCCCACGGACGAGCGTGGGGGAGTTCAAGAACGAGGCGACGAGCAGTGCGGCGCCGAACTGTGAGAAACGACGACAAAGTGACATATGCCATGACCTCCTTGTTACCAGCCTCTCGACCGGTGCTCAGGCTTGTGCTTTCCCTGACGGGCTGGGGTGGATTCTAGCGCGATTTTCGGACCCGGTGCGACAGTTGGCAGGCTCGGCTATTCTTGACCCATGCGATTTAGAGATCTGATCGGGCAGGACGAGGCGATCAAACAGATCCAGGCGAGCGTGGCCGCCGATCGACTGCCGCATGCCTTCCTGTTTCATGGTCGGGTGGGCGTGGGCAAGACCACCGCCGCGCTGGCTCTGGCCCGCCGCCTCCTCTGCGCCAATCCGGTGCTCCTTGATGCCTGCGACCGGTGCGCCAACTGCCTCCGGTCGGGCCACTTCAATCACCCCGACATTTTCCTCCTGCCACCCACGCCCTCGGCGCCCGACTCGCAGGCCGGCGAGGGGCAGCGCCTCGACTGGATCAGCAGCGTGCAGTCCGACTTCATCAAGTCGCCTATTTTCCAGCTGGACGAATCGAAGCCGCTGGAACACCGGATCGCCACGATGCGCTGGCTCAAACAGGAAGCTTCCCGCGCCGCTTCCGCTTCCAGCTGGAAAATCTTCATCCTGAAGCGGGCGGGGCAGCTCAATGTTGAGGCCGCCAATGCCATTCTGAAGCTCCTTGAGGAGCCGAACACTGGCACGCTCCTGATCCTGGGTGTTGGCCGTCCCGCGGACCTCCCCGACACCATCAAGAGCCGGTGTGCCCTTGTTCGCTTTCGCGAGCTGCCTGCCGCGGAGATTGCCCGACTCCTTGTCGAGCGGGCAGGAAAGGCCGGCGATACCGTTTCGGAGACGGCCGTCCGTCTGGCCGCCCGCGTGGCCCGCGGAAGCCTGACCCGGGCTGCCTCACTTCTTGACGAGGATGTCCTCGGACTGCGTGACGATGCGGTGGCATTCGTGACGGCACTGGCCGGTCAACCCGAGGTCCACGAGCGGCTCGAGCCCTGGCTCCGTGGCAAAGACCGCTCGCGTCTTGGCCTCCTGTTCGACCTCATGCTCCTGTGGCAGAGCGACCTGTTGCGGGTCAAACTCGGTGCCACCGACCCGCGTGAGGGACTGGCCAATGACGACCGCCTTCCAGACCTCGAGGCGCAGGCGCCGCGCCGTTCCTTCGAGGAGATCGAGTCGAGCGTCCGGGCGGTTGAAGAGGCCCGTCGGGCCGTCGAGGGTCACGGTTATCTGCCGCTGGTCCTGCCGGCGCTCGTGGAATCCGTCGCGCGCCGCGGTTCAGCCGGGTTCTAACGAATCACGGCCCGCTCGTTCCGCCGGAACCAATCGATCAGGCGCGAGGCAAGGGTGGACGTGCCCGTGCCGGCGGCCACCGACCCCGGTTTCATGAGGTGAGGCGGAAATCCCATGATGGCGATGGCGCCGGTCCGGGCCCCCGGGTCAGGGTCGAAATAGCGGAAGGCGACCGGACGTCCCCTGAAGCGCGAGTTCGAGGCGGTCGGCGAGGACGTGTAGAGCGTGTCGAGGCCGCCCGTGGCATCAAAGGTCGGCTGGAAGACAGCGTCACTCCCAATCAGACCGGACAGGTTCGGATGGGTGAGTGTCGAATCGAGCCAAACGTCCGGGAAGCCCTCGCGAATCGCTTCCGCCGTGGGCAGGGCACGGACCAGGCCATCCATCATGTAGCGATCCCTTACCGTTCGGATATCACAGCCGCAAAGCCCCAGGTAGGCGCAGACGAAATGGTCCGGCCCCGGAAAGAGCCCGATGCTCTCGGAGTAGGAGAAGTCGGAGCCGCAGCGTGAAACCGAGCCCGCCTGCCCCATCAGTGCGCTGAAGGCATTCTGCCCGGATATCCAGACTTGGCCGCCGTCGTCCATGTAGGAGCGAAGCACGCGCGCGCCGGGACAGGAACTGACCAGCAGAAGTCCCGGGTTCCCGTTGAAACCGGCTCCTGACACAGACCAGACCAGCAGCTTGTAGGTGGTCAGCTCACTCAATCGGGGAAGTGCCGGCACGATCTCCCGGTCGTCCTCGCCAAACGTATGCCATTGGTAAATGTCCTCCGGGGCGTAACCGGCATCACCCAGCATTGACAGCATCCGCCGGTCACAATCGGCGTCCAGCACGCTGCCACGCCTGGCTACTCGAAAGTCGTCCACGTAGAGCACCGGCCGGTCCCGCACCACCGGTATCGCTCTCACCAGCAAAAGGCCCGTGGTGACGGCACCGGCCGTGTCCCGCACCTTCAGGACGATGGTGTGCAAACCGGGTTCCGTAAAACAGATCGATTCCGTCGTGCGAATTCCGGTCCAGCCCCGGCACTCCTCCTCCTGGCCACCATCAGGCGGATCGACACACCAGTTGTACGCCGAGATGGCTCCGCCGTAGTTCGAGGCGTCGCCTGTCAGTTCGAAACGGAGGCATCGGCTCATGGGCGCTTCCACCTCCCAGACCGGTCCGTCCGCCGGAAAGGTGAACTGCCCGAGCAGCGGCTCGCGCAGGGTCAGATAGGGGCGGAAGAGGTCGATGCTCGACACCGAAAACGGAATGGCATTCTGCCCCTTCACGAACAAGTCCTCGACGCCGCCGACCAGATCAATTCCTCGCACCGCAAAGACGTAGTCCTGACCCGCCTGGAGGTTGAGCCGGACCGAGCGAACCGTGCCGTCGACCCGATTCCATGGATACTGGGGGCCGGGTGTATTCGTGACGGCATAGTGCACATTGACCGTGAATCCCGGTGTGCTTGGGGCCAGGGGCACGACCTTCCACTCGTAGGCAACGGGCTTCCGGCCGGGGTCGGGGCTGTCGGAATCGACACCCGACCAGCGAATTTCCACGCCTTCCCGAAACTGCACCAGGCCGGATTCGACCGGGATCTTCGGATAGTCGATCGTCGTCCGTGGGACGATGTTCCGGCTGGTCACCACCAGCCAGTCGACGGTGGACGAATCGCCCGCGTCGTCAATTGCCTGCACGGCGAAGAGGTGCCGGCCCAGCGAGAATTGTGTCGGCTCATCGCCGTCCTCATCCGTCGACTGCGGACTCCGAAGTTCGAACGAAGCCCGGGTCGACAGAGTGTCCCGCCAGCCCTCCGGCGGGATGTCGGCGGGGCCGGTCACCTCCGGGTGGTCGATCAGGTTGACGAGGCCGTACCGGTAGGAGGCGACGATCCCGTCATCGTCCCAGCCATGCCAGAGAAAAGTGGCATCAAAGGCAGCCGAATCGCCATTTGCCGGGCCGCCGGTCAGTCGAACTTGCGGCGGGTGGTTCCGGGGTATGAGTCCTGTTTGTTCGCCACAACCAGCCGCCCCGAACAACAGAAGGATGAGGGGGGCTGCCCACGGCGATATCACCCGGGTGGCGCGTTGTCGGTGTGTCAGCATTCGAAGCATCCTATCCGAATCGACACCCTCGGACCTGTGCTATAGTGCGGCCTGCTCGTGGTTTCGTGCCTCCGGCGCGCAACCCGATTCCATATAGATGTGGGTGGACCGAGTTCAATGTGACGGGCAAAGTTTCTAACTGACGTCACTTCAATAAATTACCGCTCCTCATCCAGGACCAATTCGGCGGTCTGACCGCCACAGGACCTTGAGCCGCGGCCGTGACGAACTCCCCACCCCGCCAAATGCTTCCTGTCTTCCTGTAGCCCGCAGCCGGTGGCGCTGCCCCTTCCGGGGCTGCCCGTGGGGTCGTTATCATGATTGCCGCAACCGTCAATACGGACGTCGTCGAGCTTTCCTTCAAGGGGCGGCGCCGCGAGCTTTATCTCAACGCCGATCATCTCGAGTACCGCACCGGCGAGTATCTGATCGTCCAGGCTGATCGTGGCGAGGACATCGGGGTCGTCGTTCTTTCGTCCCATCCGATGACGAAAGGTGCGGGGATGTCGCTCCTGGCTCCGCCACCCGGTGTCCCTGCGTCCCTCACCCCGGCCGTCGATGCGCCTCCCCCGCGCGAAGACAATCGACTCAAGGATGGCCACCATCAGCGCGAAGGGCGTGGCAACCGCCCCGAAACCAAGCCCAGCCAGCTGAAGAGGATCCTGCGTCGGGCCACGATGGACGAGATCGCCCGCGTGGTCGACCTGCGCGACAAGGAAGAGGAAGCCTCCCGGAGTGCCCGCAAGAAGGTCCTGGAGCACAAGCTCGACATGAAGCTGGTCGATGTCGAGTACCAGTTCGACGGCAACCGGATCACGTTTTACTTCACGGCCGAACAGCGGGTCGATTTCCGCGACCTGGTCAAGGATCTGGCCGCCATCTTCCGCACCCGAATCGAACTTCGCCAGATCGGCGTCCGCGATGAATCCGGTCGACTGGGTGGCGTCGGTGTTTGTGGCCGCCCCCTCTGCTGCACGACCTGGATCCGCGAGTTTGCTCCGATCACGCTCAAGATGGCCAAGGAGCAGAATCTCTCACTTTCGCCCAGCAAGCTTTCAGGCGTCTGCGGCCGACTCAAGTGCTGCCTCCGCTACGAGATCGAGTTCTACCAGCAGGCGCAGAAGATCTACCCGCGTCTCGGCGCGCAGCTCGTCTACCAGGATCGCCCCATGCAGGTCGTCAAGGTCGACATCTTCAAGGAAGGTGTCTTTCTCCTCGACGATGACCGCGAAAGCCACTGGGTTCCTCTCACTGAACTCCCTGAAATCCCTCGCGAAGACCGCCTGAGCTTCAAGAAGAAGAAGTCCGCCGGCGGCCAGGGGGGTTGCGGCAATGTCAGCGCCGGCGGTTGTGGTGCCGGGCGGGGAGAGGCGCGCTCGGCCGGAGGTTGCGGCAGCGGCGGTGGCTGTGGTTCAAAGAGCGGATCAGGCGAGTCCAAAGGCGGCTGCGGCACCGACAGCGCCAGGTCCAGCCCCGCCTCCAGGCCCGTCCCCGCCAGTGGCACCGGCAACCCGCGCTATCAACCGCGCGATCCACGGAAATCCGGGGGCTTCCAGTCCACTCGTCAAGAAGATTTACCCGAAGGAGCAACCCCTCCACCAACGGCAGAGCCACCACGTTCAGCCGAGCCGGCACCGCGCCCCATGATCGGGACGCCAGTTCCACCAAAACCCGGTGCTGCGGAAACACCTGGCGGTGCGCCCACACCGTTCGCCGGCCGTTCCCCGCGCCGCCGCGGTCATGGCAATCGGCCACGGCAAGGGAATCCGCCGCCTTCGGGTGGGCCGCACTCGAGGTGATCGACCTATTCGTCCAGCATCCATTCATAAGCCGGTCGGACGATCACTTCGGTCGGCGAGCCGGGTGGAGCGCCATCCGCCGACATCGTCAATAGCAGCCGCCGCGATTCTGGATACAGCTGACCCGCCTCGACCAGCGCTCGCAGCTCCCGCTCGGCCGTCGCCGGGTCACTGGCGTCGGCACAAACCTGGATCAGGTCCGACCGACCGTCGTGGCCACGCGCGAGGAAGTCCACTTCATGACCAGCCGGCGTCCGCACGTAGGTAACCTCAAGCCGTCGCCGTTCCAGTTCGATCAACACGGCAGTTTCGAGGGCATGACCCGTGTTGCCGCGACCCGTGCGATCGAACAACGGGATCAGGCCCGAATCAACCGGATACGACTTGCGAGGATTCACCATCCGCTGGCGCTCCGAGGTCGATTCCATCCAGACCGTCCGAACCAGGAAGCAGTCTTCGAGGTGCGCGAGCAAATGGTGAACGGTGTCTTTTGAGATGGCCACTCCCTGACTCCTGAGCGCGCCGTAGAATTTTTCCACGCTGAACAGGGACGCCGCGTTGCCAAGCAGATGTCGCACCAGCCAGCGAAGGCCGAGGACGTTGGTGACGCCATGACGCTCCACGACGTCACGAAATATGGCCACGTCGACATAGTCCCGCAAGAGCTGGTGCCGTGAGGCGTCCTTCAGGCCCTGCGCCTCGGGAAATCCGCCACCGGTGAGCCAGTCCGAAAACGCCGACTCGATTCGCGCCCGCTCTGCGCCGGTCAGCATTCCGAGGTCGCCGGGAATCGTCAGTTGTCGATGTCGCAGGGCCTCGGCAAAGCTGAACGGAAAGATCCTTACTTCCCAGGCCCGGCCACGCAGCGCTGTCGCAATCTCCCTGGAGAGGAGAGCCGCGGACGACCCGGTCACCAGAATTTCATATCGCCCTTCATCGAGCAGTCGCCGGACGAAGCGCTCCCAGCCCGGAACGACCTGAATCTCGTCGAAACACCAGGTAACGATATCGTGACTGCGGGTCTCCGAAAATCGCCGTCCATACTCCTCAACAAGAAAGCTGAGATGTCCCGCCTCAAGTCCGGTGAGCCGCTCGTCCTCGAAATTCAGGTAGGGAAGACATTCCCGCGGGACACCCCGCTCAAGGCGCTCCCGCCGCAGCTGATGGAGAAACGTGGTTTTACCAGCCCGACGCATTCCGATCACCGCCGTCGCCTTGCCCGGCATTTCCACAGCGCCATGCACTTGACGCGGCGTTCCAGCCGGCAGTGTCCCCACCAGTGACTCGGCAAGCTTTGCGGTCAGGGCCTGCTTCAGCGGCGTGGGTAGGGAATCGGTCATCGCTTTTTCTCCTTCTGTAAAGGAGAAATTAACACATATTTATCCTTAATGGAAGGATAAAAACATCTTTCGAGCCGTAGTAGCGCCTAGAGCACCCGCCACTAAGGTGACAGTAACTCACCGCCCCTGCAGCAAAACCTTCGTCACCGCACGCGCACTTCCCTGGGTCACCTCCAGCCAGTAGATTCCGGACGGTCGATTGACCGAGGAGGACGATTGCGATTGGGGCCAGGAGAGCAGGTGAGGACCGGCGGTTCTGCCTGCCTCGAACTGCTCGGCTACCAGACGGCCGGCGGCGTCGATCAAGCGCATCCGTACGGGGGCCGAACCGGGGAGAATGGCGTCCACCTGGAAACGGCCAGGGGCCGGGTTTGGAAAGGCCGGACCGAGCGTCAACGATGGCCGGGGCTGTGGCGCGTTTCCTGGAATCCCGCTGACCTGTGGGTCGCCCGATGCCAGGGCCCTGAGCCTGACCTGGTTGACCGACCCGACCCAGGTCCAGGCGTTTCCGACGACTGAATGGGCTACGTGTCCCTGCTCGGTGGCGGCAAAGAGGCCGGCCGCTGTGCTGACCAGGCCCCCCGTGTAAACTTGGTTCAATGTGCTGGCCGCCGACCATGTGATTCCCCCGTCGCTGCTTCGATTGAGGAGGCCGCTTCGACTCATTACGAACAGATCGCCTGAACGGGCAACGATTTCGTGGGCGTCGGAAACCGGCAGCGCAGCCTGCCGGAGCCAGGTGGAGCCGAGGTCGCCGCTGCGAAATACCTCTCCGGTTCGCGATACTCCGAACAGGACTCCGCCCGGCGTCGAGGTCAGGCTGACCATGTTCGACGCCGGAAGAACAGTCAGCGCGGTGAAGCTTACGCCGTCATCCGTGGAGAAAAAGACAATTCCGGAGCGGGTCAGGGCGAGAAGGTGTCCGTCGCTGCGGAATGCCAGGGCTGTCACATCCGGTGCGTTGAGCGTGCCAATGGCCGCCCAGCTGCCGCCGGAATCAAGCGAGCGAAAAATCTCGCCGGATTCGGAGGCCAGGTGCAGCCGGGTGCTGCTTACCCCGGCCACGAGTGCCACGGCATCGGCCGGGATGGCGGCGCGGAGCATCCAGGTGGCGCCGCCATCAGGGGACCGGTGAAGTTCGCCGGTATTGAGAAGGGCGTAGAGGTCCGTCGACCGGGCAGGTCCGGCAATGCCGAGACCCACAGCGATCAGCGCCGGTATGATCCATCGCAGACGGTTCATGGCATTCCCCCGGTCATCGCACCAGGACAAGCCGCTGTCGGACCTCGAATCGCCCGTACGGATCGCTGGCCCGGACAAAATAGAGTCCCGTGGACGCCGAATTCCCTGAATCGGTGAGACCATCCCATCGGAGTTCGACATTACCCCTGTTGGCTTCGACAACGCCCCTTACAAGGTTCCGGACAAGACGCCCGTTGAGATCGAAAATGGAAACATCGAAGTCGTTCAATCGGGAGCCATTCGCCAGGAAAGGCATGGTGAACTCAATGCTGATCGGTGTTCCAGCGCGTGCCGGATTTGGCGCGATACGAAGGGTCGTGGCAGCGTTTCCGGTTCCCACGCGAGCCAGCTCGAGTTCTTCCGCCAGGTGGTTCATTGCGGTCAGCCGGTAGCCCCAGTCGGCGAGGTCGCGATCGACAAATTCCGTCTCCGTGATCAGGGACGGTCCGATCGATTGCCCCTGCGTGTCTCCCTCACCGCGAAGCCGGTAGAGTCGGTACCCGGCGATCCCCTCCGGTCCGACCGGGGGATCGGTCTCCCAACGGACCGTCCGGCCACTTCCATCAGCCAGCGGAATTATCTGAACGTTCATCGGAATGACCGAGGCGGTGATGGCGAAGATTGCGGCAGATTGATCCGATCCGTTCACCGTGGCGGCATCCGGACGAATCTGCACCATCGCGTACTGGGTCGGCAGATGTGGGACGGTGACCGCGATGGCATTGGACGAGTACCCGCCGACCGCCTGTGATAGGACGTTCCACGTGGCACCGGCATCGACCGAGAGGAGAACATCGGCCGGCTCCGCGCCGAGCCAGTTCACGGTGCGGCGGGCCCCCACGTTCCAGCTATCGCCGCCATTCGGATTCATCAGCACGTAACGGCTGGTCCCGTGGAGCAGAACATCACCGGCGTCCGCGCCGCCGGGGCCGGTTCCCCTGGGGGCACCGATGAGAATGTCGCCGAAGCCGTCACCGTCGAAGTTGCGGGCGAATGCCAGTGTCGATCCAAAATGATTCAGGCCAAGGAGCCCGTCCCCCGAAGCCGCGGTGATGAGCAGCCCGGCCGTCAGGCGTGGCGTGGTGGATCCGAAGTACACCGTGACCCGGCCGGTCCCGATCGTCCCAAGGAATGGGCTGGCGAAGGCGAAGTCGGGGCAGGTGTCGCCGTTCAGGTCGACGCCACCTCCGACGGCCGCACCGAGTTGCTCCCTCGAGGACAATCCATCGACCGTCAGGTCCGGAAGGATGTCCGGCGGCGCGCCGCCGAAGAAAAGAAAGCCCCGACCACCGTCGAGGGTCCGAGCGTCCGATCCGGGAGCACCGACGACGAAATCAGAACGTCCGTCGCCGTCCGTGTCGCCAACCATGGCCACCGACTCGCCAAGCCGGTCGCTGACCGCAGCCCCGCGAAATTCCCAATCGATGACACTGTTCAGTGTGATGCCCCCAAAGTAGAGCACGGCGCGGCCTATATCCGCCGCGATGCCGTCAAACCCCGGGGCGCCCACGAGCAGATCATCGTACCCATCGCCATTGACGTCGTGGCCGCCGGAGAGGGAGCTTCCAAGGCCCTGGCCAGCCTGGGCTCCCGTGATCGTCAGATCCGCCACTCCGTTCGGCACGGCGCCGCCCTGAAAAATGTCGATCCGCCCACCCATTCCGTCATCGGGCGACGCAATGGCGAGTTCATCGAACCCATCCCGGTTCATGTCACCAACGAATGCGATCGCCTTCCCGAAACCGAGCGTGCCCTGTGAGATGACGAAGTCCTCGAAGCCGTTCGGGATGGCCGCTCCCAGGTGGATTTTCACGCTGGCGTTGCCGGTGGCCGCGACGGCGACATCATCGAATCCGTCGCCGTTGAAGTCACCGCCGCCGGTCACGGCGGCGCCATACATTCCCATGCCTCCACCAGACGGAAATTCAATGTCGGGCACGAGATCTCCCGAGGGTCCTCCCAGCACGAGCCACGCTATCCCGGTATCACTGCCGGGCATGAACTGGTCGGCGAAGGGTGCGCCAATGACGAAGTCGGAGTAGCCATCCCGGTTCACATCGCCGGCCGCCGACATGGCGGAGCCGAGCCGGTCTCCTGCAACCCCCCATCGCTGAGCCGAAAGGACACAGGCTGCGGCCGGGGTTGGTTTCTCCTCGACGATTCGGAACGGGGCATCGGATGTATCCGGGGCGGAGTCCGAAGTTGGGTAATAGGGTGCAATGCGAAAAAGCGCGTTATCATTTTTGGTATTGGGGACCGGAAAGAGGAAGCTGTTGCTCGGTTGTCCTCCCAGGTTCGAGCCCACTGATGTCCACGTGAACCCGAGATCACCCGAGAAGTAGAGGTTCGCGCGGGCGGAGCCGCTCCAGCGAACCGTTTGAATCGTACCGACAACCCAATTCGTTCCACCGTTGGGATAGTCCAGAACCAGGGCGGGTGGCGGGCCCGGTGCCGGTGGTGGATCCGTGCAGTTGGCAAGCGCCGGGTTGCAGCCGTACGGCAAGGCGCCATTGGTGAAGTTGGCCCTGGCCAGGACAGTCTGCGGACGTTGGCTTTGGTCACAGGACATTACCGAGGCCGAAGACGACGACGGAAGTGAGGTCAGCGACATCTCCGCTGCGCTGTAGATGCCGACATAAAAGTATCCGGCGACAACGGTTTCGGATGCCTGACACTCGTTCCAGGTCAACAGGTTGCCGCTCCCGGGCGCTGGCCAACCTGACTGCACGAATTCCAGGTCGGCGCAGTTGGTCCACCCGTAAATGTCCACGCCGGAGTAGTCATACATCTGACTCGGAAATCCATTGTCGTACGTAAGGCCGGTGCTGACACCCACCACGCCGGGTGAATCACCCCGGGCCGCGAGCAGGTAGACGTGGTAATACGAATACACGTCCCCCCGCGTATTCGCCTGTCGGGCGTCAGTCAGCTTGCCGTAGGTGCAGGCACTCTTGGTGGTCAAGGCCTTCACATGAAGTAGCAGCTTTGCCTTGCCGTCCCAGGTCGAGGCCGGGGCAGGTGTGTGTGACAGGGCCAGAAGGGTCCCGGACAGCATGATGGCTGCGAGGATGACGATTACGGATCGCGACATGGTCAGATCCTCCTGATGTTGGAAATTGGAGCGGTCTGGTGGGGAGAGCGGACACCAGGCCAGGTCATGGCTTCCTGCCGGGGTTAACGCGTAAACTGCGGCGAATACGGATCATCCGGCGCGTGCTCCACGACCTAAGTGATTCAGTCGATGGAGTTACCCCCCCAAAAGAAGGCAGACTTCCTGCATGCAAATCCCCGCCCCCCGCTTCTACATCACCACCGCCATCGACTACGTCAATTCCGCCCCGCACGTTGGCACGGCCTACGAGAAGGTCGCTGCGGACGCCCTGGCGCGATATCACCGCTTGGCCGGCCACGACACCTGGTTCGTCATGGGCACGGATGAGCACAGTCAAAATGTGGAGAAGGCCGCTCGCAAGGAGGGCCTCGAGCCCAGGGCCTACACGGACCAAATGGCCGAGCGTTTCAGCGAGACCTGGCGGGCGCTCGACATCTCCCATGATGATTTCATCCGGACCACCGAGCCCAGGCATCATCGCGCGGTTCAGGCCATTTTCAAGGCGGTGGCGGATGCGGGGGACATCTACAAGGGGCACTACAAGGGGTGGTACTGCGTCAGTTGCGAGGGGTACAAGCAGGAGAAGGACCTCGTGGAAGGGCTTTGTCCGGTTCACCACACCACGCCGGACTGGTTGGAAGAGGAAAACTACTTCTTTGCGCTCTCCAGGTATCAGCAGCGGCTGATCGACCACTATGAGGCGAATCCTGCCTTCCTGGTGCCGGTGGAGAGGAAGAATGAAATCGTCAATGTGTTGAAGGGTGGCCTGGACGATATCTCGGTGACCCGCCCCAACACGACCTGGGGGATTCCACTGCCATCCGACCCGGGGCATGTCATCTACGTCTGGTTCGATGCCCTGACGAATTACCTGAGCGCCGTGGGTTACGGGGACGATTCGTTGGCGGCGAAGGCCCTGTACGAGCACTGGTGGCCGGCGGACCTGCATGTCGTCGGGAAGGACATTACCCGGTTTCACTGCATCATCTGGCCGGCCATGCTGATGAGTGCCGGTTTGCCGCTCCCGAAGCAGGTCCTCGGACACGGGTGGGTGACCTTTAAGGGCGAGAAGATGTCCAAGAGCCTGGGGAACATCGTGGATCCGCTGGAAGTGGCTCAGAAAGTCGGGCCGGATGCCCTGCGGTTCTATCTGCTCAAGGAAGTGCCGCTGGATCGCGATGGGGATTTCACCTGGGACCTCTTCATCGAGCGCTACAACACGGAGCTGGCAAATGATCTGGGGAACCTGGTCAGCCGCTCGGTGGCCATGGCGGAGAAGTACTTCGGTGGCGAACTCCCGGCCGAGCATCAATTCGGGGCCGGCGCTCTGGCCGACCACCCAGGAGCAGCCGATCTCCGGGCCGTCGCACGGCAGGCGCGCCTCGACTACGTGGAGGCCTTTGACCGGCACGCAGTGGATGAGGCGATTGCGGCCGCCCGCCGCATCGTCCGACGGGCCAATCAGTTCATCGAGGAAACGGCCCCCTGGACGCTGGCGAAGGATCCGGCCCACCGGTCGGAGCTGGCGGCCGTCATGAACGCCCTGATCGAGTCGGTCCGGATCTCGGCCACGCTCCTCTGGCCCGTCATCCCTCGGAAGTCAGGGGAGATTCTGGCGGCCATTCGGATGCCGGCTCCGGGGCCGGGGTCGCTGGCCGGGGT
>JAWXBZ010000156.1:0-4600 GCA_034440375.1 Candidatus Eiseniibacteriota bacterium | reverse complement strand
GGAGCGCCGGTCGGAAGTACGGATCACGCCGGCTGGTTCTCGCCGGCAGCCTGTTTGCTTTCGCGGCGGCCGGAGCGCTGACGCTTCTCGGCGCCATGGACCTTGGGGGCGCGCCCGAGGCTGCCTGGCGAAGGGAGAACCGTACCCCCTTCTTCGCCGCGGCGGCGCCGATCATCGCCGGGCAACGGGATTGCGCCTCCTGCCACCGGGAAGACGGCTTCGGGGCCGGACCGCCACTGGTCGGCGCATCGTGGACGCGCGATGCAACCTGGATCCGCGCGCACCTCTCCGATCCGACGTTCGTGGCGCCGGGGACGCGCGAAGGCGAGGCGCGGTTGTCCAACCCGGACGCGGCGGTCGTCATGGCCTGGCTGGACCTGCTGAAAGATGGCGCGGCCATGCGACCGGCACCGGAGGATACCGTTGGCGTGCGGCTGGTTCTGCGCGAAGGGTGTGTGGGCTGCCATCAACTTGATGGCGTCGGGGGACGCGTCGGGCCCTCTCTGGATGGGGTCGGCGGCCGGCGGAGCGCCCGGTGGATTGTCGACTATCTGCCCGATCCAGCCGCAATTGATCCGCAGGCTGAGATGAGATCCTACCCGGATCTCGGACTGGAGGATCGGAACGCCATCGCCGACTACCTGGTCCGGCATGGCAGGGAGAAACTCACTCCGTAGCGGCGAATTGCCGAAACTTCGCTCCTGAAGCGGTGTCCGGCCCCTGATTTCGATACACTTGAAGGATGCCTCCGATCTTGAACCGACTCGTTGCTCTCCTCCGTGCAGCACCACTGATCCTGATCCCCGCCATCGCAGGGGCCGGTCCCGGAACCCTGCGTCCTGTCGTCTTCAAGGACATCGTGGGGGCCCCGGGCTCCTATAATCTGCCATTCGTGCTCGAGCCGGATGAGACGCTTCCCGATGGCCGGGCCCGCCTGGCCATGTTCGATTTCGGACCTGACGAGCAGCCGGCCGGGCGACGCATCGCCTTTGGGACCCGCTCCCGCAATGCCTCGTTCGGTTGGATGGACGGCATGGTCCGACAGATCACGCGCCGAATCGGGATTTCGGGCCCGTACCTGTGTGATTTCGTCGAAGGAGAGGACGCCCGGTTCGTGATCGCGGTTGAGCCGCCGGACGCTCTGTACCAGGTGGCCCTGACGCTCGGCGACCCCGATTCCGCGCGCGGCCCGATCGATATTCTGGCCAACGATGAGGTGGTGCTGGATGACGTCGTCACGAGGCCGGGCGAGCCGATCGAGGCGGTCTTCGAGGTCCGGGCGGAAGACGGGTGGCTGTCGTTTCGACTCCGGGGCGAGGGATGCCAGGCCTGGGCCACGCCCGGGGCCGTCGTTTACGGGCCACCGGAGGCTCGCCTGCGAAACCTGTTTCCCGCTACGGAGACTCGCGGGCTGGTGCCGCCGCCCGACTCTCTTACCATCGTGTCTCGCTCTGAGGCGCCGGAGATACTCCGGAAGTTCTGCCAGTACCTCCTGCGCTGGGCGCCGGCCGACGGCGGCTTTTCCTACGCCGGATCCTGGTATCAGAACGCCTATCCCCTGCGGACATTGCTGGCGGCGAGCACACTCCTCGGCGAAGCCGCCTTTCGCGACACGGCCTTCCAGGTGATTGACCGGTTCGTGGCCGAGCAGAAACCGGATGGACGCTGGCTGTCGAACTACTTTGGCCGACCGGGCTGCCATCTCGCCGCCAACCAGGATACGACCAGCAGCAACCTGGCCGACATCGGATCGATGACGCTGGTCGTGGCCCTGGCAGCGCCCATGGCCGATCCGGACCGCCGGGATCGATACCTGGCAGCGCTCCGGCGCTACGCGGACAACGTGGTTCTTCCGGTCCAGCGACCCGACGGCGCCTTTCCAAACCTGATCTACCAGGGACGCATGTACACCCACCCCTATTCCGTGGCCACCGCATGCCAGGCGTCAAGCCTGGCGGCGCTCGGCGCGGTGACCGGTGAGGCGCGCTATCTCGAGGCCGCGGAACGGGCCGGCCTCTGGCTGGCGGCGTGCATCCGCCCCGATGGGCGCGTGGTCTTTTCGCCCCATGACACGAGCACCGTGAAAATCGTTCAGCCCAGCTCGTTCGGCGATCTGTTCTACATCGTCGAGGCGCTGACATGGGCGGGACGCTACGCGCCGCGGCGTGAGGCCCAGGTGACCATGCGGCAGGCGCTGAGAAGCTACTTCCATGGTGAGGGAGGGCTGCTTGCCGTCTCCCGCGAAGGGTACTGGTGGTCGTCGCGCAGCCTCTGGAGCGATTCGAAAATGGGTGGCATCCTGTATGTGCTGGCCCGACTCGAAGAGGGTCGCTCCGACAACATGACCTCGAAAATCATGATCCGGGGTCTGTCATGGATGGCCGATGCCGGCCTCTCGGAACGCATGGGAATCCAGGCGCCTCCAGCCAGCAAGAACGGCGAGTATGGTCTCGTCGCCACCGGCTTCGCCGGGATCAGCGTGGCGGCGATGATTGACCCCTCAGTGCTGCTCCCGCCCGTCCCTGTTCCCGTTCCGGCCACCGGAAAGCCATGAGCCGATTCATGGGTAATCGGCTCGGCATCGTTCTGACACTCGTGGGCTCACTGGCCGCACCCGCCGTGTCTGCCTTCGAACCACTCGTCGATCTCGACTTCGGTCCCCGTGGCTTCACCGACGGCACCGTCATCCTCTGGGGCGTTGGCGCGCGCGAACCCAGAATGGGATGGACCGGCGGCCGCGTTGTCGACTTCATCGACCGCAATCAGCGGCACCCCGGGTTGCGCGACGGGATAGCAGGGAGCGATGCCATCTTTTCGATCGGCGTCTGGCCGCCCGACTCGCTTTACCGCCTGACTCTTTACCTCGGCGATCAAGTACGCCAGCCGGGCCCAATCAGCATCTACATCGATACGGCCCTGGTCGCTGAAGGAATCACGGCGCTGGCCGACACCCGGCGTGAACTGCAATTTCTGGTCAATCCAGCGGGAGACCGGGTGAGCTTCCGCCTGAAAGCCGGCCCCTGCGAACAGTTCGCCATCGCCGGGGCGCGCCTTGAGGGGCCGGCCGGCGCGCGGCTGGTCGCGATCTTTCCCGAAGGTGATCCATCGTTTGGGCCGATACCGCCGGTCGACAGCCTGCTCACCATCGATCGGGCGGGGCTCCAACGCCAGCTCCGCCGCGATGCGGAGTTCCTGATGGAAGAAAGGCTCTCCGACAAACGCTTCAGTCTCCATGGCGCCTGGTACCAGAATTCTTTTCCGATCCGGGCGCTGCTGTCGGCTGATGAACTTCTTGACGAACCAGCCTGGCGCGACGCGGCCTTCGAGTTGCTGGATGACTTCGTGGCCGGGCAACTGCCGAACGGCAACTGGCACGCGGCCTATGACAGTCGCCACGGCTGCTCCAGCGCCCCGGGCGATACGGCAAGCGCCAACCTGGCCGATATTGGTTCGATGACACTGGCACTTGCGCTGGCCGTCCCGCGGGCCGAAGAGCCGCGACGCTCTCGTTACCGCTCGGCGCTGGTGCGCTATGCCGATTCGATTTCGCTGCCCAATCAGCTCCCCGACGGAGGCTTCATGAATCGAACGTGGCAGAACAAGGATTATCGCTTTCCCTACTCGGTGGCCACGGGGACGCAGATCTCGACGCTGGTGGTGCTGCACCAGATCACGGGCGACGACCGCTACCGCACGGCCGCCGGGGTGGCCGCGAAGTGGCTGGCGCGGCAGGTGCGAGACGACGGGCGGATCGCGTTCGCGCCTCACGACCGGGCAACGACACAACTCGTTGGATCGACGCGGTTCGGCGACATCTACTACATGATGGAGGCGTTGATGTTCGTGGCCGGCTGGACCACCGACGACGCATTGCGGCGCGAGGTGGACCTTGCCTTCGACCGCTGGGTCGAGGGTCCGGTGGGCCTGCGGGTCCTGGCCAGGAACGGCTATTGGTGGCCGATGGGAGACCTCTGGACCGATTCCAAGCTGGCCGGAGTTCCGGCGCTCCTCTGCGAACGACTGCGCCGACCGGCGCCGGAATCGCTCCGTGAGATGGTGCACCGGCAACTGTCATGGCTCGACGACGATCGATTGAGCCGGCGAATCGGGGTTCGAGCAAGCCCGGCGGCGATGAGTGGTGAGTACGGCCTGGTGGCCACCGGCTTCGCCGGCCTATCGGCAGCCGCCGGACTGAAGTTCGTCCTCGGTCTCAACTCGACAGGCCGCCCCCACGGCGGCGCGAGGGGCGACGGCGAGTGATTCCACAAAGCCGCAGGCGTTGGTTCGCGATAAACCGGACTGGCCGCGCCGGTCGGGCGACTCTCATCAGCCTGGCGATCCTGTTTTTGGTGGGCCTGATGCCAACGCCATCGCTCGCGACCAGACATCTGAAGGCCACCGGGGACCCCGGCCCGATCAGGCGTAGCCAACTCCCGCATCATGACACGGCGATCCCACCGGATACCCTGGCCGATGGACGAACGAGGCTGCTCTGGATCGACTTTGGAATCCCCGGACAGGGGAAGAATGAAGCCTGGTCGATTGATGGATCAGCGCCGAGTTCCGTGCTGGCCTGGATGGGCGGCATGGTCCGGCTGAT
>JAWXBZ010000155.1:0-23586 GCA_034440375.1 Candidatus Eiseniibacteriota bacterium | reverse complement strand
TCGGGCGCCTCCGCCGCCGCGGCGCAGGCACTGGTCAGCGCGCTCCCCCATGTGGCGGATGAACGGGAGCGAACCGACATCGAGATCGACATCGGTCAGCACTATGCCTCGATCGGAGACGTCCGCGGCCTTCCCCACCTCGAGGGGGTCATGGCGCGGCTCGATCGCGATGCCGAGCCGGACCAGGCGGCACGGACGCTCGGAACCATCGCCCGTTACCATCATTACGTGTTCGAGCACCGGCGGTCGGTCGAACTGCTCGAGGAGGCGCGACGCCATGCAGAAGTCGACAAGCTCCCGGGTACCATGACGACCATCATGACTTTTCTTGCGGGCGCCTATCAGCACCTGGGCGACTTCCCGATGAGCCGCAAGTACGCACGTGAGGCCGTCGAATTCGGGGAGTCTCACAACCATCCCCTGGCCTCCGCCCTCGGGCACGAATTCCTGGGTGAGGCGGCCTTCATGGTCGGGCAGTGGCGCGAGGCCGTCGCCGAGGCGGCCCTCGATCGCCGGATCGGGCACGAGATCGGCGCCCGCGACCGGATCGCCTGGGCCGACTTTGTCGAGAACGACGCCTGCCTTTTTGGCGGACGACTCCCCGAGGCCGTGGCCGCCGGGAAGCGCTGCCTGGCCCTCGCCGAAACGATCGGTGAATGGCGGCTGGCGGCCATCCTGGGTGGCTTCCAGACACTCGCTCTGGCCGAACTTGGTGACGACGGCTGGCGTGCCATGGCCGCACGCACACGGGAGTGGGTGATCCTGACCGGCCAGTGGTTGATGCATCACCTGATGGCAGCCAATGTGGCTTCGGCACACCTCGTGGCCGGAGACCTTGCCGGCGCTTCCCTCGTCATCTCGGATCCCACTCTCCCGAAACCCGGCGACAACTTCGTGGTGATGATCACGCGCCTTCCGGTCCTGGCCGAGATCGCGATCCGGAGCGGGCGCCCGGAGGAGGCGCGCCCGATTCTCGACGAACTGCTCCGTCTGACGCGCGCAAGAGGAGCCGAGGGATACCTGGGCTACGGGCTCCGCCTTTCGGCCGTTTGCGAGGCCGCGCAGGGAAACATCGCCGCCGGCAGGATCGCGATCGAGGAGGCGATCGAGATTCACGAACGGCTCGATCACCGACTCCACCTGGCGAGGAGCCTTCGCGTGCGCGCCGACCTGACGGAATCGCTCGTGTCGGGCATCGGGAATCCGGATCGGAAGATTCCTCCCGATGGCGCTGTTACCGATCGAAGGCGGGCCGATCAACTTGATCAGCTCAGCCGTCTGCCTGATCGAACGATCGCCTGATTTCCCCTTGCCGACACGGACATCGGCGAGTAGACTGATTCCATCAGTTGATTGCGTTGATTTGCTGGTTGTTGATTTCGTTGCGAGGCATTGCCCCCAATATGTACGACACCACGGAGGCCTGATCCGGTCGGGCCGATCGACATCACCGGAAAACTGGAACGATAACTGATTGAATCGATTCGATTCCAAGCGACACCTCAAACTGTTTCGGCCGGGCAACCGGCTGCTCCCCTTAGGTCGTGTTGAATCCTCCGGCTCCGGCCGTCGGACACACGATAACCAGGGTAACGACCCCCGATGAGAGGACACGACAACCGATGACCGGTGACATTTCCGAAACCGAGCGCCCCCAGGAACAGGTTGCTCTCTTCATTGACTTTGAAAATATTCGTTACAGCGTGCTCAACACCTATGGACGCGAAGTCGGCGGCCAGATGTTGATGGAAAAGGCCCGCAAACACGGTTTGGTCACCCTGTCGCGGGCCTACGCCGATTTCAGCGAACACCCCGATCGGGTGCAGCGCGATCTCCAGGTGTCGGGCATCACCGCCATCAACGTCGCCGCCCACAAGATGGGCGACAGCAAGAAGAGCGGCGCCGACATGGAAATGCTCATGGATATATTCGAAACCTTCCTGGACCGTCCGTTCGTGAAGACCTTTGTCCTGATGACCGGCGACCGGCACTTCATCCGGGCCGTCACGATCGCGCGGAACCGCTATGGCAAGACGGTGATCATCGCCGGCGTACCCGGCTCGGTGTCCAACGATCTCGTCGAGGCGGCCGGCTCCAACTTCGACCCGCTGGTCTTCGAGCCGGTTGGGGCCACCGAACGCTTCACCTCGTTCGTCCGCTTCTGCGATCGCCTCGAGCGCTCGAAGCCGTTCATCACGTTCAAGTACATCTCGGCGGCCATGTCCACGTCCAGCGAATTCCCGGGCCTTCAGGAAGAGGAAGCGCGACAGCTGGTGGCCGATGCCATCCGCGACGGCATTCTCATGAAGGAACAGCGAACGGACGGCTATCGAGTGTGCAAATTGAACCGGAACCATGGCGGCGTGAAGGATGTGCTGGCCGGCCGGGCCGTGACGAATCTGCCCGAACACCACGCCGCCGCCGCGGCGGCGATCAACGCGGCCATGGGAATCCTGCCCGGTTCACCTTCCAACGGCGGACACTCCGGCGGACTGTCGTCACACGGTGGCGGCAACGGCGGCTACGGCTCGGGGAGTTCCCAGGGCAGTTATCGTCCCGCCAATCAGGCGTTCGGCCCGACCGCCGTCGACCCGCAGGAGGAATGGCGCCGCCGCGCCCGCGAACTCGGCCTGCCGGATGTCGAGGAGGAAGAGGAAGCGATGTACCGTACAGGAGCCCCGACACCCGCGCCGATCAGTGACGACGAGATGGGGCCGGAGTAACGGCCCTACTTCGAATCGTCCTGCCGCTTCGGGCGCATGTTCGAGGCCAGCACGCGTTTCCGAAAGCGGAAGATCCGCGGCGTGATCTCCAGCAGCTCGTCGTCCTTGATGAATTCCAGCGCCTGTTCCAGGCTGAACTGGCGCGGAGGGAGGAGCGGAATCGACTCTTCGGAGCCGGACGCCCGCATGTTCGTCAGCTTCTTTTCCTTGACGATGTTCACATCCAGGTCATTGGCCCGCGCGTTCTCGCCCACGATCATTCCCTCGTAAACCGTTTCGCCGGGCTTGATGAACATCACCCCGCGGTCCTGCAGATGCTCGATGGCGTAGCCGGTCGTTTTGCCCGGGCGATCGGCCACGAGGGCCCCGCTGACCCGGGAGGCGATGGGGCCAGCCCAAGGCTCCCAGCCATCAAACAGGTGGTTCAGAATACCGGTGCCGCGGGTGTCGGTCAGGAATTCGGACCGGAAGCCGATGAGGCCACGGCTCGGGATGCGGAACTCGAGGCGGACCCGCCCGGTGCCATGGTTGGTCATCTTGGTCATGCGCCCCTTGCGCGGCCCGAGTTTTTGGGTGACCACGCCGATGTACTCCTCGGGGCAGTCGATGATCAGATGCTCCATCGGCTCGTGCAACGCGCCGTTTGTCGTCTTGGTGATGACCTCCGGCTTGGCGACGGCCAGCTCATAGCCCTCGCGCCGCATCATCTCGATGAGGATGGCCAGCTGAAGCTCGCCACGCCCGGAAACCTTGATCGCGTCGGGACTGTCGGTGTCCTCGACCCGAATCGACACGTTGGTCAGGATTTCCTTGTAAAGACGCTCCCGCAGCTGGCGGCTGGTGACGTATTTGCCGTCCTGTCCGGAGAACGGCGAGGTGTTGACCGAGAAAAGAATCGAGACCGTGGGCTCGTCAATGTGGATCGGCGGCAGCGCCTTGGGCCGGTCGATGTTGCAGATGGTCTCGCCGATTGCCACATCATCGATTCCGGAAATGGCGACCAGGTCCCCGGGGCCGGCCTCAAGGGTTTCCTTCCGCTCCAGCCCGTCGAAAACGTAGAGGTTCGTGATCTTGCCGTTGACGACGGTGCCATCCAGGCGGCAGAGGCTGACGGGGCCCTTCGATTTGATGGTCCCATTCACGACGCGGCCGATGGCCAGGCGTCCGACAAAATCGGAATAGTCAAGATTGAGAATGAGGATCTGGAGTCCCTCGTCCGGGTCATAGGACGGCGCGGGAATCGTTTCGATGATCTGATCGAACAAGGGACCCAGCAAGGTATCAGGGCCATCCGGGGTCAGTCGCACCGTGCCGTTTCGGGCCACGGTGTAAAGAATCGGAAAGTCGAGCTGACCTTCCTCGGCGTCCAGGTCGATGAAGAGTCCGTACACCTCGTCGACGACCTCGGCAATCCGGGCGTCCTTTCGATCGATCTTGTTGATGACCACGATGGGGGTCAGTTTGAGTTCCAGCGCCTTTTTCAGGACGAATCGGGTCTGCGGCAGCGGCCCCTCGGAGGCATCGACCAGGAGCAGCACGCCTTCCACCATCTTGAGGGTCCGTTCGACCTCGCCGCCGAAATCAGCGTGGCCGGGCGTGTCGACGATATTGATCTTCGTTCCCTTGTAGGTCACCGCCGTGTTCTTGGCCAGGATGGTGATCCCCTTTTCCCGCTCCAGGTCGTTCGAGTCCATGACCCGTTCCATCACCTCCTGGTTGGCGCGGAAGATGCCGCTTTGCCACAGGAGGGCGTCGACCAGGGTGGTCTTGCCATGGTCAACGTGGGCGATGATGGCCAGATTACGGATGTCCAGACGACGGGCGATGCTCACAAAGGTTCTCCTGACGGTTTCGCTGTTCGACTATCATGGTGAAATGAAGCGGGATAGTTTACCAGATCAACGGCCGGCGAAGTAGGTCGGAATGAGTCGCCGCCCCCGCTGGATCCTTCCAGCACTGGTCGTCGGGCTCGCCGGGGCGGTCTTACTCGTGCTCTCCATCCGCTCCGTGCCGCCCGGACAGCGGGGAGTCGTCGGTTCCGGAAGCGGCGCGCGAGTCCTCGGACCCGGACGACACGTCGTCTCTCCTCTCTCGGGAAGGATGTCGCTCTGGCCTGCCGGGCCGATGACGATCGCCTTTCCGGCCGAAGCCGACACGGCGGAAGGGCGATTCGGCGCTTTCACCGCAGCGGGCGCACCGCTCGTCGTGGCGCTTTCCCTTCGATTTGAGGTGAGCAACGCGGATCTCCCCCGATTCCAGGCGGCGGTGGGCGGTAATGCGCGAGGTCATTTCGTTCCCCTGCTGAAGAGCGAACTCCGCCTGGCCGCGGCCGAGCAATCGATCGAGAATCTCGACGGACCCCGGCTGGCGGAAACACTGGCCACGCGGATGCGACCGTCGTTCAATGAATCGGGCGCCCGACTCCTGTCCATCGAAGTGACGACACTGGCCGCCCCCGGAAGGGAAGCTCTGCCCACGGGCGGCGCAAATCCATTCCGCGGAAAAGTCCTGCTCGTCGGAATAGATGCCGCTGATTGGACCATCATCGACCGGCTTCGCAGCGAAGGGCAGTTGCCGGTGCTCTCGATGCTCGTCGAACGAGGTGCGTCGGGGCCGCTCCGCTCCATCGAACCGCTCCTCTCGCCGCTGATATGGACCACGATCGCTACCGGCGTCTCCCCGGCCCGCCACGGCATTCTTGATTTCATGGTCAACGATCCGGCCACCGGCAAGTCGGTGCCGGCCACCAGTCGTCTTCGGCGCGTGCCCGCGTTCTGGAATCGGGCATCGTCCGCCGGGCGTTCCAGCGGCATCATCGGATGGCTGGCCACCTGGCCCGCCGAATCGATCGAAGGATTCATTGTCACCGATCGATTCGGATTCCTGGCTTTCGCCGGAAAATCGGCCACCACGCCGGACGCCGACGTGATCTATCCGGCGGACCTCCTCGAGGGTCACGAAAGCCTTGCGGTCGCGTCCGAAGCCGTAACGGACGCGATGGTACGACGCTACCTGGACGTCCCACCCGCCGAGATCAAGGCGGCGCGGCGGGGCGGCTACGAGAAGGGGAATCGAATCAACAACTTCATCCACACGCTGGCCACGGCCGAGAGCTACGCGGCGCTGGGGCTCGAGCTGTATCGCACGCGGCGTCCGGATGTCATGGCCGTCTACTTCGAGTTTATCGATGCCACCGGCCACCTGTTCATGCCCTTTGCGCCCCCCTTGATGCCCGGCGTGGCCGCGGACGACGGCCGTCGATTCGGGCACGCCGTCCGCGAGGCGTATCGCCGCCAGGACGAGATGCTCGGTCGTTTCATCGAAGCCGCGGACGAGAGCACCCTGATCATGGTTGTCTCGGATCATGGTTTTCGCTCCGGCCAGGCCCGCCTTTCGGGGAGCGCCGAGATGGAAGAGGCCGATGCGGCGCGCTGGCATCTTCTCGACGGCGTCGTGATCCTCGCCGGGCCCGGTGTCAAGCCGGGCGCGGCGCTCACCTCCGCCACGGTCTATGACATCGCGCCGACATTACTGGCACGACTTGGGCTCCCGCTGCCGGATGAGCTGGAGGGACGGCCGCTGACGGAGGCCTTCCAGCCCGGAACCCTGTTCGATGGGCACGCAGCGCGACCCCCGGGGCGTGATCCGGTTGCCGGCATCGTGTCGGCCGATGACCAGCACGCACCGGCCGACGCGCGCTCCCTGGTGAATCTCGGCATCGTCCTGGCGAAGGAGGGGCGGATGGTCGAGGCCGAGACGGCCTTTCGCCGCGCGCTCGCCGCCGATCCCGCCGATCGCACCGCGGTGGCCAATCTCGCCGCCGTGCTCTTGAAACGGGAGGACTATGCCTCGGCCGAGACGCTGCTTGTCCGACTCCTTTCGGCCGACCCGGGGTACGCGCTCGGCTGGGATAATCTAGCCGTCTGCTACCAGCGGCAGGGACGCCATGACGAGGCCCTGGCAAATTACGGACGGGCGATACAGCTCCAGCCGAACGACCAGCGGGTTCGCATGAATCGGGGATTCCTGCTGCTTGAGATGCAGCGTCCGGTGGATGCAGAAATGGATTTCCGCGCCTCGCTGGCGGTCGCGGCGCGCGAGCCTGGCGCGTTGTACGGCCTGGCCGCGGCGTTGGAACAGCAGGGACGGCTCGACGAAGCGAGGGAACAGGCGTTTCTGGCACGGGCGCTCGCGCCCGACCATCCGGGCGTTGCCAGGCTGATCGAGCGGTTGACCGCCGCAAAGAAATCCGGCTAGGCTTTTCCACCATGTCAACCGCTCGCCGCATATCAAATCGCTCCGCTCTCCTGCTCGCGCTCGCCCTTTTCGCCTGGCTGCCCCATGCCGGCTGTGGCCGCGGAGCCAAGCCCGGTTCGAAGCCTGAGCTCGCCATCCGGGCCACCGGATCGTTGGAAGGAACTCTGGAACCATGCGGCTGCAAGGACGGCCTCGGCGGGCTTGCCCGCCGCATCGGGCTCCATGACCAGTGGCGTGTGGCCAATCCGGAGGTTCCCCTCCTGTCCCTGGACACGGGGCGGGCGTTTCCGATGAAAACCTCGGAGACCGATGTCATCGTGCCGGCCACCCGGCGGGCACTCGATCTCCTCGGGGTCGAGGTGGTCAATGTGGGCGACGAGGACCTGGAAGCCGGCCTATCTCCCTATCTCGCGATGGTGCGCGAGGGGAAATTCCGCACGATTTCGGCCAACCTCGTGAGCATCGACGGCAATCGGCCGATCTTTTCCCCCTACCAGGTCCTGACGGCCACGGTGGGAGGGGCGCCGGCCGGCCCGAGGGTGGCGGTCATCGGCATATCGAGCCCGGCCCGGTATGCGGTTCTCGACGGCGTCAACGGGGACAAGGTGCACTGGATCGACTTCGAAGAGGCCCTCACCGAATTTGTGCCGAAGGCGCGGGCCGAGGCCGATCTCGTGGTGGTCCTGGCCAACTTCGGCCCCGGCGCGGGACGCCTTGTGGCCAACCGCTTCCCGGATGTTGACTTGATCCTCGCCACCGCGAAGGGGGACGACGTGGCCGGACACTACGACTACCCGTCAGCCGATCTCGTCATGATGGGGACGCGCGGCAAGTACGACGTCCTCCTCGAACTAAGGCGGGACAGAAAGACGCAGGATTGGTCCGTGACCCCGGTCATCACACCGCTCAACGAGAAGGTGCCGGAGAGTGACGAGGGAATTCGCTTCGTGGCCCGCGTCAAGTCGGACCTCGAGGAAACCGCGCTCCGACGCTCCCGCCTGATGAAGAAAGATCCCTCGCGACCCGATTACCTGGGATCCGAGGCGTGCGCCGGCTGCCACGCGGCCGAGATGGCCACCTGGAAGAAGACCCGACATGCGCACGCCTGGGAGCCGATGGTCGAAAGCCGCAACGTCAACAATCCCCTCTGCCTTCATTGCCACTCGGTCGGATTCATGAAGCCGAACGGCTACGTCCTGGCGTCCGACGTCCGGGCCCTGCAGGGAGTCGGGTGCGAATCGTGTCACGGCCCCGGCAGCGAGCATGTCCAGAACCCCGGAGCACATCCCCTGGACAAGGCGGGCCCGGCCACCTGCCAGAGTTGCCATACGCCAGGCCAGACGCCCGACTTCGACTTCACGAGCTTCTGGCCGAAGATCCGGCACGGCGGGCCCTGAACCGACGCGGCCCAAGCCTTGATCGCGCCCGGTGGCGGCGCTACTCTTCTCCGCAATGAATTGAGCGCGATTCTCTCCCCCACGGGGGTCCTCCAGCGGAGTCACCATGGCCTTCAGCAAATTTTCCGGGTTCGACTTCTACAATATGGACTCCCTCCTGTCCGACGAGGAGAAAATGGCCCGCGGGGCTGTTCGCGAGTTCGTCGACCAGGAGGTGCTGCCGATCATCGATCGGCACTTCGAGGACGCCACCTATCCTCATGAGTTGACTCCGAAAATGGCCGACCTCGGCATCTTCGGGGCCAATCTTCCGGAAAAGTACGGCTGCGCCGGGATGAGCAACGTGGCTTATGGCCTGATCATGCAGGAACTGGAGCGTGGAGATTCCGGTCTGCGATCGGCCGCCTCGGTCCAGGGTTCGCTGGTCATGTACCCAATTTTCGCGTACGGCAGCGAAGCACAAAAGGATCACTGGCTGCCGAAGCTGGCCTCGGGAAAGGCCATCGGCTGCTTCGGCCTGACGGAGCCCGACTTCGGTTCCAATCCGGCGGGCATGAAGACCGTGGGCCGGAAGGATGGCAACGACTGGATTTTGAATGGTGCCAAGATGTGGATCACCAACGGCACCGTCTCGGACGTGGCCGTGGTCTGGGCGCGCACCGACGACGGGATCCAGGGTTTCCTCGTCGAGAAGGGGACGCCCGGATTCAGCGCGCCGGAGCAGAAGTTCAAGATGTCGCTGCGCGCATCGGTCACGAGTGAGCTGGTACTGCAGGACGTGCGCATCCCCGAAGCCAACCGACTTCCGAATATCCGGGGGCTCAAGGGCCCGCTCGGTTGCCTGACGCAGGCCCGCTACGGCATCGCGTGGGGGGTGCTCGGCGCGGCCATGGGGTGCCTCCATACCGCGGTGGAGTACGGCAAGGACCGGGTCCAGTTCGACCGGCCGATCGCCGGCTTCCAGCTGACGCAGGCCAAGCTGGCCGACATGATCACGGAAATCACCAAGGGACAACTCCTCTGCCTGCAGCTCGGCCGGATGAAAGATGCCGGCACGATGACGGCGGAGCAGGTATCGATGGCCAAGCGAAACAACGTGGCTATTGCGCTCGATATCGCGCGCGAGGCGCGTTCGATTCTTGGCGCCAACGGCATCACGCTCGAGTATCCGGTCATCCGGCACATGCTGAATCTTGAATCGGTGAAAACCTACGAGGGGACTCACGAGATTCACACGCTGGTGCTCGGCGAAGCCCTGACCGGCATTGCCGCCTATCGCTAGAACGGGTTCCGACGGGGAGCGGGCCGTGCCGCTCGCCCGCGCCGTCGCCATCGTCGCCGTCGTTGCCCTGTTTGTCCGCCTCATCTACCTCCTCGAGTTCCAGTCCTCGGTCTTCTTTTCCGTACCGATTCTCGATGCCGCCTGGCACGCGGAGTGGGCGCACCGAATCGCCGGGGGAAATCTTCTCGATGGCGCACCCTATTTCCGTGCGCCGCTGTACACCTGGTTCCTGGCCACGATTGAGGCGCTGGCCGGTCCGAATCCATGGGCGTCGCGCCTGGTCCAGGCAGTTCTCGGTGCTCTTGGCGCGGCGTTCGTCGCCATGGCGGCCGGGAAGATGTCACCACGAGCCGGCCTTCCCGCCGGGCTGGTCATGGCGCTGTACGGTCCACTCGTCTTCAGCAGCGGCGAACTGCTTCACGAGGCGCTTCTCCTGCCGGTTCTTGCGGCCTGGCTTCTCGTCACGGTTCACGCGCTGTCCGAACTGGATGATCCCGATGCCGGTGTCCTCCCCTGGTTCGGAGCCGCCCTCCTTCTTGGCGTGGCGGCCATCATCCGACCCAGTGCGCTGGTGCTGGCGCCCCTTCTGCTCTTCGCGCCGCGCCTCACGAGGCAGGCATCCGGCGCCCGTCACCTCCGAGGTGGCCTCCTTTTTCCAATCGTGGCGGGAATCATCCTGCCGATCGTGCCGGTTACCGCCATCAACTACGTCCGCTCGGGCGACCCGGTCCTGATCGCGAGCCAGGGCGGAATCAATTTCTACGCGGGCAACAATCCGGCGGCGGATGGTCGTCATGTCGTCATCCCGGAACTGGCCGACCTGGGCGGGTGGGAAGATTTTGAGCCGCGCGTTCGAGCCATTGCCGAGACGGCCGAGAAGCGGCGACTCGGGCCATCGGATGTATCGAACTGGTGGTTCGATCGGGGAATCGCGTGGATACGTGAAGAGCCCGGGAAGGCAGCGCAACTCTGGCTGGTCAAGATCGGCGCGCTGTTGTGCGGATATGAACAGCCCAACAACCGCGATATCGCCGTGGCTCGTCAGGACTCACTGCTCCTCGCCGTTCTGGTGGGCCGGATCGGCCCATTCTTCTGGCCGTGGGGCTGGCTCCTGCCGTTCGCGCTGTTCGGTGCGGCCATGGCGCAAAAGGAACGACTCGTGCGACTTCCACTCGCTGCCGCGGTCCTGTACGGCGCCTCACTCCTCCCGTTTTTTGTTTGCGATCGTTTCCGTCTGCCGATCGTGCCGTTCCTGGCCATTCCGGCAGGAATTGGAATCGCGGCTCTCCCCGAACTGCTGCGCGGGCCGTTATCCCGACACGCCCGGGCGCTTCTGGTCACCGCCATGGGGTTCCTCCTCGGTGCCATGACCTGGGGAGCCGACACGCGCGTCAACTCGGCCGACTCCTGGCACCGCCTGGGAGAGGCCCTGTATAACGACGGCCGTCCATTCCCGGCGCTCGAAGCTTTCAACGAAGCGGTCCGACTGAATCCGGACGACGAGGCGATTCGCCTCGGACGCGCCTGGACACTGCTGGCCGCGGCCGACTCATTGACCGGAGCCTCGGCCCCACGAGAGGCGGCCACCCTCGACAGCCTGGCCGGCGCCGAACTCGGAAAGGTGGCCGTGCAGTTGCCGGACGCCTGGCAAGCTCAGTATGGCTACGGACACTGGCTCGCCGGGCATGATCAAGCCGCCCTGGCGATCCCCTTCCTCGAAAGGGCTGCCGGTGCCCAGCCCCGGCGATCCGAAGTTCATCGCGACCTTGGTTTTGCCTACGAAGCCGCCGGACGATGGCGGGAAGCCGGAATTGCTCTGAACCACGCCCTGGCTCTCGGCGAATCGACCGCGGAGGTTCACCTCTCCCTCGGCCTCGCGGCGATGAGCGGGGGGCGGCCGGACCTGGCGGAGAACAACTGGCGGCGCGCCCTCGAACTCGATCCCGGCCATGTCAAAAGCCTCTACAACCTGGGTCTCCTGGAAGCGGGACGCAGGCGTTTCGACGCGGCGGCCGATATGTGGCGCCGGGCGCTCCGCCTCGACCCGGCGAACAAGTTGATCCAGGATCAGCTGGCCCGCCTCCCCGGATTCGGCCCCGACCCGGCGTCGGTTCGGGGTTCGAGCGAGGTTGCCCCGTTTCGTTGACAGGTCGTTACACCTCCCCTATCATTCCTTCGTCATTCGGCGGGGGGTCTTCGCACCGCTCCATCGGTTGATAAGAAGATGCATCCCCTCTGGTTTTTACAACCACCCTCGTCCCGTATCCGGGCTTGTACCAAGGGAGACTCCCCATGCGCGTGAGCCGGTGGCTGATGACCGGTCTATCCGTTTTTGCCATCGTTGCTGTTTCTGGCTGCACCGAAGGTGACGCGATCCAGCTGGCCGAGATCGAGGCGCTCGAACGTCGCGTCGACAAGCAGCTGCGCCTCGTCCGGGAGCAGAACGAGCAGATCAACAGCAATCTCAAGATCATCAAGGCTGAAATGGACACGATCAAGACGTTCTACATCCCGGCCGTCATGGTTGCGCTCGATTCCGTGAGGGTCAAGCCGGAACAGGCCCGCGTCCAGATCATTGCCGAGGTCGACAACCGACTCCGGACCATCGCCGAAAGTAACCGGGAATTCCGGAACTCGGTGAAGGAAAACACCGATGCCAGCACCAAGCAGCTTCAGGACGAAACCCGCAAGAAGCTGGACGACTACAACACCCGGATCACGAAGTCCGAGGAGTTCGTCGGCTTTGTCCTGGCCCGCCAGGACTCGGTGAACCAGGAGTTCGCGGTACGCATCGACAAACGCCCCTGGTACCGTTCAATCCTCGGCATGTGGGACGACCAGCAGCGCACGCGGCAATCGACGCCATAGCGCGGCGACAGATCCGCCTCTCCCGATGAAACGACTCGTCAGTCTCTTTCTGCTCATCACGATTCTGGTGGTCGCCATTGTCGTGGCTATCCGCGTTCGGACAGGCGCCGCCCCATCCGGACAACCCCTCGATCCACGGGTGCTTCCGATCGCACCGGATCTCGATTCCCTGCCGGCCGATTCCGTCTGGTTCGGCCAGGTGCTGCATGATCGACGAGAACAGGTGGACAGCTTCCGGGGCCCTGATTCGCCCCTGGAAGATCGTGACCGCACCGACTTTCAGGGGCTATCGCACTGGCCACCGGATCCGACCTGGCGATTCACCCTCCGGCTGGAGCCGTTCGCCAGACCCGATTCCGTCGTCCTCCTCGACACCAAGGGCAAGGAGCGCACCTTCCTCCGGGCTGGTCGATTTCGTTTCCAGGTGGCGGGCCGGGAGCAGTTTCTGACGCTCTACCGGCAGACGTACCAGAACTACTGGTTCCTTCCCTTCCGGGATGCCACGGCCGGGAGTGAAACTTACGAGGTGGGGCGCTACGTCGAACCGCGCGAACTGGGTGAGGGGCGCTTCGAGGTGGATTTCAACCGGGCTTATAATCCGTACTGCGCCTACAGTCATCGCTGGGCCTGCCCGATCCCACCAGCAGAAAATCGCCTGGCCATTCCGATCCGGGCCGGTGAGAAGATATTCCACCCCGCCTCGAAGAATTAGGCCGCGGGCGTCCGGGCGTTACGCCGCCTCGACGCGCTAGCCCCGCCCACCCCCGCGAAGACCAGGATCGAACTCCTCCAATACGGCCCGAACCCGCCGCACGGTTTCCATCATCTCGTCAAACTGATCGGGATAGAGGGCCTGAAACCCGTCCGAGAGTGCCTTCTCCGGCATGTGGTGCACCTCGATCATCAGGCCGTCGGCCCCGGCAGCCATCGCGGCCCGGGCCATCGGCGCCACCTGCGCCCGCTTCCCCGTGCCGTGGCTCGGGTCGGCGATGATCGGCAGGTGTGAGAGCTTCTTCACCGCCGGAATGGCCGACAGGTCAAGTGTGTTCCGGGTGTGGTCGGCAAAGGTTCGAACGCCCCGCTCGCACAGGACCACGTTTGAATTTCCCTCGCTCATGATGTACTCGGCGGCCAGGAGAAGTTCGTCGAGCGTGGCCGACAGTCCGCGCTTCAGGAGCACGGGAAGCTTCGACTTGCCCGCCCGCTTGAGCAACGAAAAGGCCTGCATGTTTCGGGCGCCGATCTGGATCATGTCCGCATATTGCTCAACGGCTGCCAGTGTCTCGGCATCGACCGCCTCGGTGACCACCGGCAGCCCGGTTTCCTCGCGCACGCGGGCCAGGATCTTCAACCCCTCTTCGCCCAGCCCCTGGAAGGAGTACGGACTCGTGCGGGGCTTGAAGGCGCCGCCGCGGTAGATGGTGGCTCCCGCCTTCTTCACCCGTTCGGCAATCGTCAGCGCCTGGTCCATCGATTCAATGCCACACGGTCCGGCCATGACACACCAGTGGCCACCACCGATTCGGGCAGCGCCAACCGAGATGACCGAGTCGGCCGCCTGCCAGTCACGGCTGACCAGCTTGTATGGCTTTGAAACCGGGATCGCCTCCTGGACACCGGGCATTGCTTCAAAGATCCGGGGATCGACCGGTCCCTGGTTGCCGGTGATTCCAATGGCGGTGCGCACGGCGCCCGGGATCGGGTTTGACTTGAAACCCATCCCTTCGATGGCGCGAACAATGCCGGCGACATCCTCTGCCGTGGCTGCGGGCGTCATGACGATCAGCACGGCGTGACTTCAGGCGTGGGCAGCCAGTCATGTCGCGGGGGTTCATGGCGTTCCTCGATGCCGGCGATGTCGGCCTCGGTGGGAGCGTAGGTCGTGACCAGGATCAATCGAGTTCCCCTTTCGAGCGGGCGCTGGCGGAAAAATCGCGTACGAAGTCGGTGACCGCGGTCTGCCGGGCGCCGGCCGTCCCCGCAAGTTTAATGGCGCGAATCAGGGCGCTGCCGATGACCACCCCCGCCGCTGGCGGCGCGACCTCCCGGATCTGGTCCGGCCGCGAAATTCCAAAACCAACCACGAACGGTTTCGCGGCCCCGCCCGACACCTGGGCCAGGTAGGCCGGCAGTGTCGCATCGAGTTCGGTTCGCACCCCGGTTACGCCAGTGAGCGAGATACAGTAGGTGAAATCGGTCGCCGCTGCATCCAGCCTCGGAATCCGGGCAGGCGGCGTTGTCGGCGCAATCAGCGGCACCCAGGAGATACTCCGGCGACGGGCCTCCTGCTGAACAGGGCCGGCTTCCTCGTCCGGCAGATCCGGGACGATCAAACCGTCAACGCCAACCTCCGACATCACGTTAATGAATCGTTCCAACCCATAATGAAACATGGGGTTGGCATACCCCATAAACAGGAGTGGCAATTCGGACCGGCGACGGATGGCGAGAACAATTTCCATGGCCTTTTCGATGGTGGCGCCGGCTTCCAGGGCGGCCTGCGAGGCCGCCTGAATCGTTGGGCCATCGGCCAACGGGTCGGAAAACGGCAGGCCAAGCTCGAGCATGTCCGCGCCCCCCGCCTCCGCGGCAAGGACCAGGTCGACCGTCTCCTCGAGCGCCGGATAACCGACGGTGAGATACGGAATGACCAGGGGCCGACCGGCGCTCCTCGCCAAACCGAGGACCCGCTGGATGCGCCCGATGTTCGTCATGCGCCACCGCCGAGGATTTCGGCCACCCGGGGCACGTCCTTGTCGCCCCGGCCGGAAAAACAGACAACCACCGTCGTGCCACGCCCGAGTGATGGCCCCTCGCGCCGGAGCCAGGCGAAGGCGTGCGCCGTTTCGAGTGCGGGAATGATGCCGGTGAGCCGCGCCGTTTCCTGGAGAGCGGAAAGAGCCTCGTCATCCGTGACCGTCGCGTAGTGCACCCGACCGGTGTCTTTCAGAAACGCATGCTCCGGACCGACGCCCGGGTAGTCGAGGCCGGCCGAAATGGAATGAGCCAGTCGCACCTGGCCGTCGTCGTCCTGCAGCAGATACGAACGCGCCCCGTGCAGGATTCCCGGGGTGCCAAGGGTCAGCGTGGCGGAGTGCTGGTCGGTGTCGACACCGTGCCCCGCCGCCTCCACCCCGACCAGACGCACCGATTCATCCGGAACGAAGGCGTGAAAGAGTCCGATGGCGTTCGAGCCGCCGCCCACACAGGCCACAGCCACGTCGGGCAACCGGCTGGTTTCTGCCAGCATTTGCTCCCTGGCCTCGCGGCCGATGATTGACTGAAAATCGCGGACCATCACCGGGTACGGGTGCGGGCCGACCACCGAGCCGATGATATAGAACGTGTCGCGCACATTGGTCACCCAATCGCGGATCGCTTCGTTCGTGGCGTCTTTCAGCGTCCGGCTACCCGAGGTCACCGGCACGACTTCGGCGCCGAGAAGTTTCATCCGGAAGTAGTTCAGCGATTGCCGCCGGACATCCTCCTCCCCCATGTAGACGACGCACGGCAGGCCGAACTTGGCGGCCACGGTGGCGGTGGCGACGCCGTGCTGGCCGGCCCCGGTCTCGGCGATGATCCGCGTCTTCCCCATTCGTCGTGCCAGGAGGATCTGGCCGATCGTGTTATTGATCTTGTGAGCGCCGGTGTGAAGGAGATCCTCCCGCTTCAGCCAGACGTCGAGGCCGCCCCAGGCGGCCGACAGCCGCGGTGCCGGATCGAGAGGCGTCGGCCGCCCGGCAAAGCTGATCAACTCACGCTCCAGCTCGCCGAGGAAGTCGGGGTCCCGCCTTGCGGCCTCATATTCGGCGGTCAGTGTCTCGAGGGCGGCCATCAACGTTTCCGGCACGAAGCGGCCGCCATACGGGCCGAAATAGCCCCGCGCGTCGGGCCGCCGGTCGTCGGAATCGGTCAAGTTCGTCATGGCTTCCGTTCTCCGGCCGACGCGATCCCGGCTTCGCGCACGACCTCGATCGCCGCCGCCACCCGGCCAATATCCTTCAATCCCGGCGCCGACTCCACACCGCTGTTCAGATCAACAACGGCGGGGCGAACGGTGGCAATCGCGTCGGCCAGATTGTCGGGCCCAAGCCCGCCAGCCAGGTAGAGTCGGAACCCGGCGTCAACCATTCGACGAGCCATGACCCAGTCGGCCTGTTGTCCGGTGCCGCCGTGAAGCCCGGGATGATACCCGTCGAGCAGGACCGGAAGGTCCCGAAACGACTCCAGAACCTCGAGCGACAAATCGGGTGACGACCGAAACGCCTTGATCACGGTGCGTGGACGGGCGAGGCAGAATTCCCGGCTCTCCTCACCGTGAAGTTGCACGCGGTCAAGTCCGACGAGCTCACTGATCTGGTCGACGACGGCCGCCGTTGCGTTGACGAAAACGCCGACGCGACGCACCTCCGGCGGGAGGCCGCGGGCAATATCCCGGGCCAGAAGCGGATCCAGGTAGCGCAGGCTCGGCTGGAAGAAGTTGAATCCGATCTCCTCTATGCCGAGTTCGGCTACCTGGCGCGCATTCGCCAACGTGGTCAGGCCGCAAATCTTGATGCGAACACGGTTGGCCACGTCAGTCCCCCCCGCCCGGGCAGGTCCGTTCGATGGCGACCACCAGCGCCCGGGCCTTCTGCACCGTCTCGTCAAACTCCCGGTCGGGTCGGCTGTCGGCGACGATGCCGGCCCCGGCCTGGATGTAAGCCACGCCGTCCTCCACCACCATCGTTCGCAGCGCGATGGCCGTATCAAGATTGCCGGCGAAGTCGACGTACCCAACCGCCCCGGCATACAGGCCTCGGCGAGTTGGCTCCAGCGTCTCGATGATCTCCATCGCCCGAACCTTTGGCGCGCCCGACACGGTGCCGGCCGGGAAACAGGCGTACAGGGCGTCAAGCGCATCGCAATCGGCGCGCAGCCGGGCGGTCAGCCGCGATACGAGATGCATGACATGCGAGTACTTCTCCACCACCATGAAGTCGGTGACCTCCACGCTTCCCGGTTCGGCCACGCGCCCCAGGTCATTGCGCCCGAGGTCGACCAGCATGATGTGCTCCGCCCGTTCCTTCTCGTCGGCGAGAAGCTCCTTCGCGCGGCGCTCGTCCTCCTCGTCATCCACACCGCGGGCCACGGTCCCGGCGATCGGGCGGTACTCGAGACGCCCGTCCTGTACCCGGACCAGCGGTTCGGGCGAAGAGCCTACAACCGGAGCCCGGCCGAAGCCGAGAAAGTACATGTAGGGGGAGGGATTGATGGCCCGCAGCGATCGATACAGGTCGAAGGGGTGGGACACCGTCGACACCTCGAATCGCTGCGAGAGAACCACCTGGAAGATGTCGCCCGCCCGGATGTGTTCGAGGGCCGATTCGACCATCGCTTCGAAGGCGGCGCGGGACATGTTCGAGCGGACATCGGCCGGCAAAGTGACGGCGGCTTCGCGAAGCGGCATCGCGCGGGGGGTGTTCGTCGCACCGGGGCCGATCGAGAGACGGGTCAGGAGTGCTTTGATCCGTGCATTGGCATCGGCAATTGCCGCCTCGAATGCCGCCTCGTCGTCGGCCTCGCCGACATGGGCATTGGCGATGAGAAGCAGCCTTCCTTTGGCATGGTCGAAGGCCAGTACGGTGTCGAAGAAGCGGAGCTCCACGTCGGCAAGTCCACGATCGTCGACGGCCGACTCCGGCAGTTCCTCGATCCACCGCACGGTGTCATAGCCGAACCATCCGACGGCGCCGCCCGTGAACCGGGGAAGCCCCGGAACGCGGGCCGCGCGATATCGCCCCAGTAATTCGCGAAGTGTCGCCAGCGGATCCTCGCTCTCGAACTCCCTCGACGTGTGATCCCGATGATCCCGGAGAGAGACATGCCCTCCCCGAACCGTCACGGACAGGAATGGATCGCGGCCGAGGAAGGAATAGCGGGCCAGTCGCTCCCCCCCCTCCACACTCTCGAGAAGGAACGATTCGGAATCGGCGCCTTCGATCATGAGAAAGGCCGCGACCGGCGTCAGAAGATCCGCCGGTACTTCGCGGACGATCGGCACGAGATTTCCGGTGCGGGACAGTCGGCGCAATTCCTCCAATTCGACCCGCCCTAGCACGCGGCCTCGCGGGTGGCCGTTTCCTCGCTGAGCGCGTCCCGAAAAAGTCCGGGATCGACGAGCCGACGCGTCCACAGGGCGAACTGCGCGGCGCCCTGTCGGGCCAGAAAGTCGTGGCCGCTGATCACCGCCAGGCCGGCGTCACGCGCGCTGATCTCGAGTGACGTACCGCCCGGTCGGTAGGCCAGGTCGAGCACCGCCCGCACACCGCCAAACCCTCCCGGCACCTGGAGAATCTCGCCACCCGAGCCAAGCGGGGTGGCCTGGACGAGGATCGTGCCACGGTGGGTGCCCAGTGCGGACGGTTCCCCGCCGTACTCCGCATGACATTCGTCGGCGAGGGCACGGCCGCGCATGGCGTCACGATTCAGTATGAGGACCGGAACATCCCGTTCGACCAGCGCCGCCACGACGGCGCGCGCCGCCCCGCCCGCGCCGATCACCACCGCGCGATCCAGGGTGCCGGCCCCCCACTCGCCCAGGATCGACCGCATGGCCAGGAGATCGGTATTCCACCCGATCAGTCGTGGCCCCTCCTTCACGACGGTGTTGACGGCTCCCGCCTGCCGCGCGGTCGCGTCGAGTCCGTCGAGAAGCGGCACCACGGATTCCTTGTGAGGCCGGGTGACCGACAGGCCCCGCACATCATGATGCCGGACGAAATCGATCACCTCGGCAATCGACTCCGATTCGAATGGCAGATAGATGTAGCGCTCACCCAGCACACGGATGACGTTGTTCTGCATCCGCGGCGACAGTGAGTGGTCGAGAGGCCAGCCGGCCAGGCCGAGCAGTTTGACGGAGTCGCCCTGCGCCGGCAGTCGGTACAGATCCAGCAGCATCGAGACATTTGGAATGCCCGGGCCCGGCGGGTCGTCGCCGTCCGGCACCAGATACGTGAGCCAGGCACCGGCCAGGTAGCCAAGGACACGGCCGGCCAGGGACGCCCGACCTGAGGAAAAGCAGGTGGCCCGGCGACCGGAACGCGCCAGGTGGCGTGTCATCTCAACGAGCCGCATCGAATCCGCGAAACCGGTGGCGTTGGCCACCAGCTTGATACCGGCGGCCTTGATACCAGTCATGGCCAGGAGTTCGTCCTCGAGGACGTGATTCGCCCCGGAGGCTGCGTGATGCGAAACGAGGAGCTGTTCCGACGGCCAGCGGTTGGCCATGGCTCGATCCTCACGCAGGCGGCTCCATTCAACGTCGATCAGGGCCGCCCCGGCCTGGTGCGCGGCCGACAGGAGTTCCCACCGCGCCGCGTCCGGGCCCTCGAAGAATCCCGACTCATCCGTCGGGCGGCAGGTGGCCACCACGGGCAGCGTCGACGCCGCGACGAGTTCCGCGACACGCCCGGCCGTCCGTGCCTCGGGGGCCAGCCGGTCAATTCGGAGTTCGAACGCATCGATGCCGACCGGAGGACGGGTGAGTTGACGCTGTGCCGCCAGTGGGTCGGCGTTCGCGACGACCAGAACGAGATTGCGGTCCGGCTTCATGATGGATCAGCCTCCACGCGCGCACCGTGCAGCTTGCCGGGGCGATAACCTTCCGGATCCATCTCCACCGTCATGAAGCCGAGTGCCATGAGACGGCGTTCGACGTCACGCCGGAGCGGTTCGGCCAGCAGTCGTCCGACATCTTCGGGTGCCACCTCGACGCGGGCCTTCCGGCCAAAGTCGCGCACGCGAAACTGGCGGAAGCCGGAATCGCGCAGGACCGTCTCGGCCGCTTCGACGCGGGCCAGTCTTTCCGGTGTGACCGGCGTTCCGTGCGGGATGCGCGAGGCCAGGCAGGCGAAGGCCGGCTTGTCCCAGATCGAAAGCCCCGCCTCACGGGCCAGAGCGCGGATGTCCGACTTGCTCAAGTCCGCTTCGAGGAGCGGTGCCCGAATCCCCCGCTCCCGGGCCGCCACCATGCCGGGGCGAAAGTCGCCGAGGTCGTCCCGATTGGCGCCGTATGCGATGGAAGCCAGGCCGAGGCGTTCGGCCACCGGCGCCGCCACATCGAACAGTTCGGTCTTGCAGAAGTAGCAACGATTCGGGTTGTTGACCACGTAGTCGGGATTCATGTGCTCGAAGGCATCCACGATTTCAAGGCGCGCGCCGATTTCGCCCGCCACCCGCATCGCCGCCTCCCGTTCGGCCGCCGGCAGCGAGGGTGAAACTGCCAGGACGCCCACGGCACCATCGCCGAGGACGCGATGCGCCGCCAGGAGGAGGTACGCCGAATCGACGCCGCCCGAGTAGGCCACCAGCACCGTCCCCATCCCGGCCAGGATAGATTCCAGCCGGGAGAGGCGTTCGACGAGCCCCTCGTCCGCCGCTGCCGGGGGCGCAGCAAGTCCGGGTCGGTCAGCCGTCATCGCGATCACCGTCGTACAGGCCGGGAACATCCAGGTACCGCTCGCCATGACTGGCCAGCAGGGCCACGATCCGCCGACCACGCATGGAAGGGCGTGCCGCCACCCGTAAGGCGGCGGTCACTGCGGCGCCGGAGGAGATGCCGACCAGCAGTCCTTCCTCGCGGGCGAGTCGGCGAACCATCTGGTAGGCCTCGGGACCGGAAATCGTCATGATTTCATCCAGGATCGAACGGTTCAACACCTTTGGGACGAAACCCGCGCCGATCCCCTGGATGTCATGCGGGGCTCCCTCGCCGCCGGACAACACCGGCGACTCCGCCGGTTCGACGCCAATGATCCGAATCGAGGGACGCCGCGACTTCAACACCTCACCCACGCCGGTGATCGTCCCACCCGTGCCGATGCCGGAAACGAAGGCATCGAGTTCCCCGCCCGTGTCGGCCCAAATTTCCTCGGCGGTCGTCGTCCGGTGAACCTCGGGGTTGGCCGGGTTGTCGAACTGCATCGGCATGAAGGCGCCCGGAGTTGTCCCGGCCAGGGCCATCGCCTCGTCGACCGCGCCCTTCATCCCGAGCGCGCCGGGCGTCAGAATGACCCGAGCGCCGAGGGCGCTCAGGAGCCGGACGCGTCCCTCGCTCATCGTATCGGGCATCAAAAGGATCAGCCGATAGCCGCGGGAGGCGGACACAAACGCGAGGGCCACGCCGGTATTGCCACTGGTGGCTTCAATGATGGTGGCGCCAGGCATCAAGCGTCCCGATTCCTCGGCGGCCTGTATCATGGCCCATCCGGTCCTGTCCTTGACGCTCGACATCGGATTCATCGACTCGAGCTTGACGATGATCTCCGCGGGGACACCCGACGTGACGCGATGCAATCGGACAAGCGGTGTCTTGCCGATCAGGTCGGTCAGGCTGTCGTGGATGGCCGTCACGCCTCGATCCGGTTCCAGGCTTTGTCGGCGCCCGTCGGCACCCGCCCCGTTAGATGTGATAGATGAGCGACTGGTCATGGCGTCGCTTTCGTCGGCAGAGGTCGTCCAGCGTGGTCGATTCCAGGAAGACCTCGACTGTCCGCGCCAGGTCAACCCAGAAAGGGCCCAGGATTCGAGCTGACTCGCCTCCGGTATTCCCCGCCTTCCCGATTTCCACTATCTCAAGGCTCCCCTCGAGAGCCCGCAGAACTTCGGCCACCGTGACCTCTTCCGGCCGGCGTGCGAGGCGATGTCCGCCGGTCGGTCCCCGCGTACTTCGGACCAGCCCCTGCCGACGAAGCGCCGGCAGGATCTGCTTCAGGTACTGCTCCGGTATCCGCTGGCGGCGCGAGATGTCGTGATTCGCGACCGGCCCGCCACCCGCGTGAAGCGCAAGGTCGAGCATCGCGCGCAGTCCATAGTCGATCCGGGATGTCAGCTTCATGCCCTCGCTCCAATCTCCGTGTCGCCAGTCGATTGTTGAGATTGTTGAGATTGTTGACGAGTTTACTCAACGTTTAGTCTGATGGCAATGGTCAGAGCGTATCGTGCGTCAGAGCGTATCAGTGCGACGCGAGGCCAGTGATTGGCCGGCTTCCCGGCCGAGTGCCGCCAGATGGAGGATGGCTTCAAGAACGCCGCCGGCCGCCGCGCGCGCCAGGGGGTCGATCGCGTGAAGGCGTCCTTCCGGCCCGCCAGGGTCAATGTCGGCCACTCGCATGCCCGGCCCGACGAACAGTCCGTCAGCCAGGAGTCCGGCCACGAGGCCGCCCCTCGGCGCCTTGATCTCCCGGCCGCCGATGACGCCCAGCAGCACCCCGGGCTCGAGGGTATCTCCCAGCGCCGCGCGGGCCTCGAAGCGGCCGGGGATCGGGGCCAGAACGAGACCCGCCCCGTAGGGCCAGCCGGCATCGGTCGACAGGGGGATGGCGCCCGTGCGGAGCGGACCGTCCGTGGTAAACCGGCCGAGGTCGACATTCGCCCGAGACTCGACGACCGCATGCGCGTCCACGCCGGCGGCGAAGCCGGGCCCCAGGGCCACGACGATCGGGGCGTCGTTTCGACTGGTGCCGACGTTTCGATCGAGCCCGATGGCGTCGATCAGCACCCAGGGGACGAGCGATTGACGAATGGCGGCGGCAGGGTCAACCAGTACCGGCACCGCCCCATCCTCCAGGATTTGCCTTACCCCCTCAGGGCCGGAGGCGCGGCGAGCCGTGACGCCCTCAACCGTCAGTTCAGATTCTTCGATCGCCGCGCCCAGGCAAGCACGACGATGGATCAAGGTCGGCCGCGCCGCTTCGACGATTACCACCGGAAAACCGCACAGGCGAAGCCGATGCGCGACCGCCGTACCCAGTCGGCCACCACCGCGGATCAGCGCAATTTCGTTCATCGAATCCGCCCCGGTGACGGAACGCCATTCCGTATGGCGACCAGTTCGGCCAGGATCGACACCGCCACTTCCTCGGGACGATGCGATCCGATCGGGACACCGATGGGCGCGTGCACCCGTTCAAGCGTCGCGGCCGGCACCCCCTGTTCCAGTAGTCGATCGAGCACGACGCGAACCTTTCGGCGGCTGCCGATCATGCCAAGGTACCGCCATGGCTGGCCGGCCAGC
>JAWXBZ010000154.1:0-5386 GCA_034440375.1 Candidatus Eiseniibacteriota bacterium | reverse complement strand
TCCCCCACCCGCCCAATCACGAATCCCCCGACTTTTTGACCAGCCACGGCGGGCTGGCCCGGATCGACGGAGCGCGGTGTGCCGTCTGTCATGCGCGTGAAACCTGCGAAGCCTGCCATGTCAACGGGACGCAACTCGAACCGATCCAGGCCCTGCCGTCAGATCCACGCGTGCTCAGTCAGGCCAGCCGAATCACCCCGCGCTGGCCAATGCCGGCCGATCACGACGACCCCGAATGGTTGAGACACCACGGTCCACTGGCCGGGCGCGCGGATAGTCGCTGCGCCAACTGCCACGCGCAATCGAGCTGCACCGACTGCCACGGACCGTCCACCATTCCGCAGGTGGAAATTGCCCGTCTGCCGATTTCGACAGGCGCCCGGGCCGGGTTGACTCCTGTTCGCGCGAAAGCCGGGTCCTTCCATCCCGCCGGCTTTCGACTGGGCCACGGTCCCCAGGCCGTGAGCGGGACGACCAATTGCTCCTCCTGCCATCGGGAGAAGGAATTCTGCGGCGGATGTCACGAGGGAACGACCTCGTCCGGCTTCCATCCGTCCGGATACCTCAATCGCCATGCGGCGGATGCCTACGCCCGTGACACGGATTGCGCGGGCTGCCATTCGAACGAGGTGTCGTGCCGGAGTTGTCATGAAAACGTCGGGTTGGCTGGATTCAACTCGAAGTCGGCTTCGTATCATGACGCCCAGCCATTCTGGCTGCTGGCCCACGGACAGGCCGCGCGAGCGGGCCTCGAAACCTGCGCCAGCTGCCATCAGCAAACCGATTGCCTCCAATGCCACTCCGCACGGAGCGGCTGGAGGATCAACCCCCATGGAGATGCCTTCGATGCGGAACGCCTGTCCGATCGAGGCCAGCTCATGTGCTCCCGTTGTCACTTTTCAGATCCGGTACCCGGAGCGGGCCGGGAAAGGGTGGCCCCTGAATGAGTGATCCCCGCCGACGGCATCTCTGGCCGGAACTGGCCTACAATCCGATCACGGTGATCGGTGGAGCACTGGTGTTGTTCGCCGGAGCGGCCATCGCCATCTTCTACTTTTTGAGTCTCCGCAGCGAAACAGACAATCCCTACACCGGCATCTTCACGCTCGTCCTGTTCCCGGCGGTGCTGGTGCTTGGTCTCATCCTGATCCCGCTGGGGATGTTGTTCGAAAAGCGACGCCATGATCGGGGACAGCTCCGGCTGTTCCTCATCAACTTGAAGAACCCGGTGCATCTCCGGGCGCTTGTTGTTTTCGGCGTGGGCACGGCGATCTTCCTGCTCGTCTCCACCATCGGCCTGTACGAGACGTACCACTACACCGAGTCGGTCACCTTCTGCGGCGAAACCTGCCATGTGATGAATCCCGAGATGACGGCGTACGAAGCGTCCGCGCACGCCCGGGTGGCCTGTGTCCACTGCCATGTCGGGCCCGGCGGCGATGACTACCTGAAGAGCAAGCTGGCCGGCGCCCGCCAGCTCTGGCACTTCGCCCGCGGCGACTACCAGCGACCGATCGGGACGCCGGTTTACACACTCCGGCCGGCGCGCGAGACCTGCGAAGAGTGTCACTGGTCCGACCAGATCCATCGCGCCACCGTCCTGGTACGCGATCACTACCTGAGCGACCGGTACAACCGCCGATGGCGGATTGAGCTGCTCTTCAACACCGACACCCGCGACTCCACGGCTTCCGGGCGGGTCGGAACCGGACCGACTGGCCGAGAATCGGTCACGACCGGCACTCACTGGCACATGGCGGCGGAAAATGCGGTCACCTACGTGGCCTCCGATTCGTCGCGGCAGTCCTTCGAGCAGGTCACCTGGACAAAGGCGGGGCAGGACATCACCTACAGCCGGGACGGAGCGCCGATATCATCCGGGGAACTGGCCAGCAAGACGGACAAGGGCCTTGTCCGGACGATGGACTGCCTGGATTGCCACAATCGCCCCGCGCACCGGTATCTCTCGCCGGTCGAATCGGTGAATCGCGCCCTCACCAAGGGAACACTCGATCCCGACATTCCCTGGATCAAGCGGGAAGCCGTGCGCGCCCTGTCAGGAAAATGGGAAACAACGGAGGCGGCCCATGCCGCGATTGCCGGTCATCTCGAATCCTTCTACAAGGCCCAGGCGATTCCCCTGCCGGTCGGGGCCATCGAGGCCGTGCAGGGCATCCATGATCAGCAGATGTTTCCATCGATGCGGGTGGCGTGGGATGTCTATCCCGAGAATCAGGGCCACCTGGAATTTGCCGGCTGCTTTCGCTGCCACGGGTCGGCCCTGCAAACGGCCACCGGTGAGCGAATCCGGGCGGATTGCAACCTGTGCCACGTCCTCCTGTCGCAGGACTTCGTCGACGAGGCGCCGACCGGGCGGGTGCGCTACGAGCCATTCCGCCATCCCATTGAAATCCAGGGGGCCGAGACGGCACTCCAGTGCACCGATTGCCACGGGGGCGATGCCCGGCTGTACCAGGCACAGAAGTAGGAACGCGGCCGGTCTTACGAGCCCGGTGGCTCCTCGACCCGCCAGCTTTGTAGAATTCGCGTGTAGTTGGCCCGCTCGTAGTCCGCGGGATTCGGGCAGCGGCGATGATCCAGGATTCCCTGGATGCCGGCGAGCGTGCCGTGGCCGTGATCCTCGAGCCACCGGCTGAGGCCAGCCTTCAGGTAGGTCAGATGCTCCGGACCATTCTTGAGGAGCGCCGACACCACCTGGACGGCGCTGGCGCCGGCCATCAGGGCCTTCACGGCATCCTCTGTCGTATGTACCCCACCGCTCACGGCCAACGTACAGCGCACCTGGGGAGACAGAATCGCCAGCCAGCGCAGGCGAACCAGGAGTTCGGAGGAATCGGACAGCTTGATGGCCGGCACGACCGTCCGGGTTTCAATGTCAATGTCGGGCTGGTAGAACCGGTTGAACAGGACCACCCCGTTGACCCCGAGCGCGTCCAGATTGTTGACGAGGTGCGTGACACCCGAGATGAAGACCGACAGCTTGACCGCGATTGGAATGGACACCAGGCCCCTCACTCTTCGCGCAATGTGAATGATTCGCCGATCGACCTCAGCGCCGCTCTCGAGGGGATCCGCCGCCAGGTAGTAGATGTTCAGCTCCAGCGCGTCGGCCCCGGCCTGTTCGATGGAACGGGCCCATTCCAGCCACTCGTCGGCCAGCGTTCCGTTGAGGGAGGCGATGACCGGCACCGATACGGACGCCTTGATCCTCCGGATCTGCTCGAGGTACTGCTGAGGATCCAGTGCGAACTGGGTGGTTACCGGCCCCCCACCCGGGGCCGCCCGCGCGGCCGGCGGCGGGGAGGTGGGCGGCACGTATTGCTCCTGGAACAGCGAGTGCATGACGATGGCGGCAGCGCCGGCATCCTCAAGCCTGCGCACCATGTCCAGGCTGTCAACCAGCGGTGAGGCGCCCGGCATGAAGGGGTGAGGCAGCCGGAATCCAAGATAATTCGTCGTCAGATCCATATCACCCTCCTCTCAGTAAATCATGTCCGGGAGGTGAGCATGGCATCGGGGTCCGGCAGGAAACAGAAGGGCCCGGCGTCCGTCAGCGGCTTCCCGACCTGAAGAACCGGTCGTGTCAGCGGTTACCCCTGTTCTCGGAGCCGGGCTCCCCTGTGAACACTATGGCATACATACAGACATGGGGAGCATGACAATTGTCCGGCCTGGTGGGCTGACCGTGAATCGTCCGTGTCTGCTACCCTGCCGCTCGATGCTGCCGACGACCACGATTCTCCGGATGCTGGAGGGCCTTCGCGCATCTTTTGGCATGGATGCGGCAGCCCGAAAGCGCGAACTCCTCGGGCAACTGGGTCACCGGCAATTTCCGACACGGAGGGCGCTGGTTCGCTACCACGAACTTCTCTGCTGGTGGCGGGCCTACCCCGAAAACGCCGGGCTGCTCGCGGACATCGTGGCGCGCCTCGACGCCTTTGATCGGCGGGCGGATCTCAAACGCTGCCGCCGTAATTTGATCGGCAGTGGGATCAAAGGTACGGACATCACATTCCCCTTTTTCTATTTCACCGCCGGCTGGCTGGCCCGCCGATGGCCGGATTCCATTTCCATCGACTGGTCGGCGGAAGTCGACCTGGCCCGACTGGAGCGCCTTCTTCCCCTGCTGCTTCCCGCCACGGAATCGCTCACGGTGGATCAGCTCTCGTTCACGGCACGGGAATGGCTCGAAGAACTCAAGGGATCGTCGGAAACGGACGCCACCTTTCTCGTCCGGCGATTTCAGACTCTCCCGTTCGACGACTTCGGCCGCGAAATCGCTTACGATGACATGGGATTCTGGCTGCGGCTGAAAGCCGGGCCAACCACGCCGAACCGCAGTCGGGCCTTCGATCCGGCCGCGCCAATCGTGTTTCGCACCGGACCGATCGACACATCCCGCTCGGACCTTGCGCGGGAGGCCCGCCGTCCGCCGCTCGACATTCGATCAGTTCCGCAGGAGGAAGCGGTCGGCCTGATCGACATGGCCCGCACCGCCATGGTGACCCGGGACCGCGACCTGGATGTCTTCGAGAACGCCAACCCGAACGATGTCCTGCGGATCGATTGCGGCGGCGGGTTGCAGTTCATCGCCATCGGGCCGGTGGCTGAACGGCGCATGCTCCTCGAAGCGGTTTACGGGCTCATCACGCTCCGGAACGGCGTACCCATCGGCTACGTGCTGATCAGCAGCCTGTTCGGAACCACCGAGATCGCCTACAACGTCTTCGAGACATTCCGCGGCGGCGAGTCCGGCCACCTCTTCGGGCGCGTCATTGCCACCGCCCTCGCCCTGTTCGGCTCTGATACGTTCAGCATCGAGCCCTACCAGCTTGGCTATGGAAATGCCGAGGGGCTCAAGTCCGGCGCCTGGTGGTTCTACTACAAGATCGGCTTTCGACCGGTCGAACCCGGCGTGCTGAAACTCGCCGAGTCCGAGGCCGCCCGGGTCCGCGCTGATCCTCGGCACCGTACCGATCGCCGCACGCTCAAGAAGCTAGCCTCGGAGCGGATGTTTCGATACCTGGGACGCCCGCGTGCCGACGTCCTGGGCCGAATTCCGCTGGATATCATCGGCCTGGCGCTGACACGGCGGCTGGCCGCCCGCGGCGGGGCCGACCGCGAAGGTTCCATTCGTGACATGGCCCGCGAGGCGGCCCGCCGCCTCGGATTCGGCGGTTATCCACGCCTGAACGCCGCCGAAACGATGGCCTGGAATCGCTGGGGCCCGATCATCGATTCAATGGCCGGGGTGGAGCGCTGGACCATCGCTGAAAAACGGGCCGCGGTGGCCGTTCTTCGCGCCAAGGGAGGGCGCCACGAATATCAATTCGTCCGGCTGTTCGACGGCCACCCCCGCCTGCGG
>JAWXBZ010000153.1:0-20015 GCA_034440375.1 Candidatus Eiseniibacteriota bacterium | reverse complement strand
GCCGGTCACGACGTACGACATGGCGGCCAACAAGGGGCGGACACGCCTCTGGCGCATACCGGCGGTTGATTTGCCTCCGACGCCGTTAACGGCGTCGGATGTCTCAAGCGACCAGCCAGCCTTTTCACCGGACGGCCAATGGCTGGCATTCGTCCGTCGCAAGGACGGCGAGAAGCCGCAAATCTACCGGATGCCGCTCGGCGGCGGCGAAGCGGAGAAATTGACCGATCTGCCGCTCGGCGCAGGCGACCCGAAATGGTTTCCGGATGGCACGCGGGTGTTGCTGGTGTCTCCCGTCATCCACCAATTGAAGCCGGCACTGGCCACGCCAGTGCCGGACGCCAAAGCCCCCATCACCACCGGAACTCCACCAACCGCCACGACGACCGCGCCGACTGAATCAGCACCCCCCGAGCCCGAGACCATCGCCAACACCCGCCGCCTTCTGGCAACCCGCGAGCAGGAGACCGTCAAAGCCCGCGTCACCGAAGACCGTGTCTTCCGCTTCTGGGATCGCTGGCTCACCGGCGGCGAGGTGCCCCATCTCTTCGCCATCGACATCGAGTCGCGCGTCCTCTCCGACCTGACGCCCGATTCGACCCACTGGTTCGACTTCATGGAGCCGAACGGCCAGTACGACCTGGCCCCCGACGGTTCGGAACTGGTCTTCTCGGCTGACTCAAGCCTGGCGCCGCACCAGGTCCTGAACTGGGATCTGTTTGTCGTCAAGCTCTCGCGAGATGCCGACGGCATCCTGCGCGGAGGCGTCCTCACCAATATCACGAAGGACAACCCCGGCAACGACGTGAAGCCTCGCTACTCCCCTGACGGGGCCTCAATCCTTTACGGCCGCGACACCGATCTCTACTTCTATGCTGATCGCGTGCGCCTGGCGCGCTATGACGTGACTACGGGACGGCATGAAGTGCTGACGGAAGAGTGGGATCGCTCGCTCGCCGGCTGGGACTGGCACCCCGACGGCAGCAGCATCTGGATCACGGCCGAACAGGAGGGGCGACAGGCCCTCTTCACGATGCCGCCCCGACCGACGGGCGAACCGACGATCCTCGTCAAGGGTGGCGTGGTCAGCGGCGCGGCGCCGGCCCGGGACGGGCGGCTCTGGTATCAGTATCAGGACCACTCCCATCCGGTCGAGCTGCATGTCCTGGACAAGCCCGGCGGGACTCCCCGGAAGCGGACCTGCTTCAATGACGAGCGGCTTTCTGCGCTCGATTTCGGCCGGGTCGAGGCGAACACGTTCCAGGGCGCCGATGGCGCCCCGGTGCAGATGTATCTCATTTATCCGCCCGGCTTCGATCCATCGAAGAAATACCCGCTGGTCCACGTCATCCACGGCGGCCCGCATGGCATATCCGGTGATCAGTTTCACTGGCGCTGGAACGGCCACCTGTTCGCGGCTCCCGGCTACGTCGTGGCCATGGTCAACTTCCACGGCTCGACATCCTGGGGCCAGGCATTTGCCGCATCGATCACGGGGGATCATCCGACGAAACCGTTCGCGGATATCATGGCGGCCACCGACGAGATCCTCAAACTCGGATTCATTGACGAAGGGCGGATGGCCGCCGCCGGCGGCTCTTACGGCGGCTACCTGGTCACCTGGATCGCCGGTCACACTGATCGCTTTGCGTGCCTGGTGAATCACGCCGGTGTATACGACCTGCACGCCCAGTACGCCAGCGACGTCAGCCAGGGCCGGGCCATGGCGTATGGCGGTGAGCCGTGGAACGGGATCGAGAACATCGACCGAGCAAGTCCCGCCCGATTCGCGAGCGGGTTCAACTCCCCCATGCTGGTCCTGCATGGCGATAACGACTATCGTGTTCCGGCCACACAGGGGCTGGAAGTGTACGGAGTGCTCAAGGCCAAGGGAGTCCCGGCCCGCCTGGTGTCCTATCCCGACGAAAATCACTGGATCCTTCAGCCGCGGAACTCACGCCACTGGTATGGCGAAGTGCACGCCTGGCTGGCCCGATTCCTGAATCCCTGATCTGTCGCCCCGGCCGTCGAACGGCCAAGGAGAGATGATGCCGAATTCGCCGAATCACGACCGGCTGACAGCACTGGCCGAGTCCTACCATCGCCGCAACTGGGACCGGTTTCCCTCGATCGGCTCGATCGTCGGCCTGACCGAATACGACGCCCGTCTCGAAACCCCCGATGCCGGCCTCATGGAAGACGCCCTCGCGGACGCGCGCCAGACGCTGACGCAGCTCGAGGCCATTCCCGCTCCGGTCGCCGACGCCGGACACGATGAAGTGCTCGATCGCAAGGAATTCGAGGCCCAGCTTCGCGTCGCCATCCTCAACATCGGCACGATAAGAAACTGGCGCCGCAATCCGGCTGAACCGGCCGACTCGGTCGTGACCAGCCTCTTTTACCTCCTCATGCGCCGCGATGTCGATTCGAAAGAAACAGCCGAGGCGATGATCGCGCGCATGGAACAAGTGCCCGCCTACCTCGATGCCGTGATCTCGCGCCTCGACGACCCGGTGGCCCTGTGGGTGGACGTCGGCATTGAAGCCGCTGACGGCGGTGCTCCGTTCCTCAAGGAGTTGGCCGACGGTGTCAAGGAAAAGCACCCCGGGCTGGCCTCGCGCCTTGATGCGGCGGTGAGCCAGGCGGCACCGGCGCTGGAGATGTACGGCTCATGGCTGAAGGAACTAAGGGACAAGAAGCTCTCCACCGACCCGGCCATCGGTCGGGCGGCTCTAACCGACATGATCCGGTATAACCATGGACTTTCCGACAGCATCGACGAGGTGCGCGAGTACGGCCGGAAGCAAATCAAAGAGCTGAAGGCCGCCCAGGGCCGCCTGGCAAAGGAGATTGATCCCGATGCCACGCCGGGCCAGATCATCGACCGCGAGAATCGTCGCTGGGCCGAAACCGGACCCGACATGCTGGCCGAATACCAGCGTGTCACGTTCGAGCTACGGGATCGCCTCGTGAATGAAGGGATCCTCGATCTGCCTCCGGGCGAGTCATGCGATGTCATCTCGACGCCATCCTTTCTGCGCCCGATGCTGCCAACCGCGGCCTACTCGGCCCCGGGCCCGCTGGACAAGCGCCAGGTCGGCATCTTTTACGTCAGTGACCCGCCGAAGTCCCTGCCGAAGGCCGAATATCTGGCCAACGTGGCCCAGCACTTTCCGGTGGATCCAACCTGTGCGCACGAAGCCTATCCCGGTCACCACGTGCAGCTCTGCTGGGCCAACCAGGCCCCCTCGCTGATTCGCAAGCTGGCCGACCACATCATTTTCATGGAAGGTTGGACCCTGTATTGCGAACAACTGATGGTTGAACTCGGCTGGTATCCCAGCAAGGTGTACGAACTCGGCTACCTGAACGATCAGCTCTGGCGCGCGTGCCGTATCGTCATCGATTCCAGTGTCCAGTCGGGAGAGATGACCGTCGACGAGGCCGTCCTGATGCTGCAGAAGGAAGTTGGCTTCACACCCATGAGGGCCAGGACCGAGCTGAACTGGTACACCCAGAGTCCCGGCACACCGATGAGCTATCTGCTGGGCAAGGGGAAAACCCTGGCCTTGCGCGATGCCTGGATGGCAATGAATCCCGGAGGCACGCTCAAGCAATTCCATCGCTGGATGCTGACGCAGGGGTCGGTTCCGCAAGGGTGGCTGATGGAGACTCTGGGTTAGGAAGGTCGGGCGGACAGGTCGGAAGCCCGGCGGGGAGGCCGATATTGGGTTAGAATGGCCCCGGAACCGCATGAAGCTCCGGAATTTCCGGGTGCCTCGTTGCCGTGGTTGACCCCCTTCCCATCTTCCAAGGAGCTCGACATGGCCAACGAAGTGAGAGTCAAGATAGATTCGGCCGTTGTCGGGCCGAAGGATTTCGAGATCTTCGTCAAATCGGGCACTGAAAAGCTGGGGACGCTGGTGGTCAGCCGGGGCAATCTGGAATGGCTTCCGGGGGGACTCGTGGCCAACAAGCGGCGCCTGACCTGGGGACAGTTCGCATCGCTCATGGAAGAGCACGGAACGGTGGGCCGTTCCAAGGCGCCCTGGCGTTTCTAATCACCAGCTGATCCCGGCCAGCGAAGTTCCATCGGCCGGGACCGACAGTCGATACCACAATTCCAATCCCAGGGAGCCTGAACCGATGACCCCCGTCACGCCCGATCGCATCATGCAGACGGCCATGGCCTTCTGGCCGGCCAAGACGTTGCTGTCAGCCATGGAACTGGACCTGTTCACGACGCTCGGCACGAAAAAAATGACCGGTGAGGAATTACGGCACGCGCTCGGGCTGCATGCCCGTTCAAATCCGGACTTCTTCGATGCCCTGGTCGCAATGAAATTTCTCGAGCGCGACGGCGACGGGCCGACAGCCCAGTATCGAAATTCGGAGGAGTCGGGTACCTTTCTCGACACGGCCAAGCCGTCGTACATGGGTGGATTTCTTGAGATGGTCAACTCTCGCCTGTACGGCTTCTGGGGCGATCTGACCGAGGCGCTTCGAACCGGCAAACCCCAGAACGAGATCCGGCATACCGGAGCACCCATGTTCGCGGAGCTGTACAGTTCACCAAAGCGTCTGGAACAGTTTCTGGACGCGATGAGCGGCATCTCCGCGGTGAACTTCCAGGCACTTGCCGAGAAGTTCGACTTCTCGAAGTACCGCACACTCTGCGACGTCGGCGGCGCCAGCGGGCAACTCAGTTGCCTCGTGGCCGCGCGACATCCCCATCTCAAGTGCCTGTCCGCCGATCTTCCGGAAGTTACGGCGATTGCCGAAAAGAAAATTGCGGCGGCCGGCCTCTCGGAGCGCGTGTCGGCCCGGGCCATCGATTTCTTTGCCGACCCCCTGCCGATGGCCGATGTCATCACGATGGGAATGATCCTGCACGACTGGGATTTGCCAAAGAAGAAACAGTTGATCAAGGCCGCCTACGACGCCCTGCCAAAAGGCGGCGCGCTTGTCGTGATCGAGGCGCTGATCGACGACGCCCGGCGCGAAAACGTGTTCGGCCTCATGATGTCATTGAATATGCTGATCGAATTCGGCGACGCCTTCGACTACACCGCCGCCGACTTCTTTTCCTGGTGCCAGGAAGCCGGCTTCACGCGCTTCGAGGTGATTCACCTGCACGGGCCGGCCAGCGCGGGGATTGCGTACAAGTAGGGTGGGACTGCGCAGGTGATTGGCCCGGCGGGCATGAATAGTCCGTTTCGAAACCAGTACCCGCAGTTAAACCAAATCTGATCCCATCAGATTTCCTGCACCAAACTCGGTCTGGACCGAGTTCCAGGCTCCTGTATTCGAAACAGTATCCAGGCTCCGACCGGCGCATGGTTCCCGAGGTGGCTCGCATTTACCGGGAGCCGATTAGATCTTCCCTGGCGAAGAGCGCTCGCCCACCTTGACACCGACCGATGCTTCCGTAGGATCTCCCGCCATGACGCTTCCACTGCTGGCCGTCGTCGTGCTCACCGTGCTGGTGGTCGGCTATCGGCTGTACGGGCGGCTGGTCGCCCGGCAGTTTGGCCTGAACGACCGCCGCGAAACTCCTGCGGTGCGCCACAATGACGGGCGCGACTTCATCCCCACCCGCCCTTTCTATCTCCTGAGTCAACATTTTGCCGCGATCGCGGCGGCCGGGCCCATCGCCGGTCCGATCCTGGCATGTCAGTCGTTCGGCTGGTTACCATGCATTCTCTGGATCACCATTGGCGTCATCTTCATCGGTGGGGTGCACGACCTGTCGGCGCTGGTGGCCTCGGTGCGACATGACGCCCGATCGGTGGCGGAAATCGTTCGGGAAAACATTGGCCGTCGCGCGTGGATCTCGATCATGCTCTTCATCTGGATCGCGCTGATTTATGTGATCGTGGCGTTTGTCGACATCACCGCCAATACCTTTCTTGGCCGGATCGAGGAACTGAACGGGGTGGCCATCGACTTCAACCGCGGTGGTGCCGTGGCCGGGGCCAGCATTTTCTACCTTTTTCTTTCGATCGTCATGGGACTTGTCCAGCACCGGTTTGCTCCGCCCCTCTGGCTGGTGACGCTGATCTTCGTGCCGGCCACGCTCGGCGTCGTGTGGATCGGTACCCGATTCGACTCGCTCATGGTGCTGCCGGCCATACCGTACCTGTCACCGGGCAAGGCGTGGGGGCTGATCATCCTGGGCTACTGCTTCGTGGCATCGCTCCTGCCGATGTGGCTGCTGCTGCAGCCGCGCGGCTACCTGGGCGGATTCGTCCTGTACCTGGCGCTGGCTGCCGGCGTCATCGGCATCTTTTTCGGCGGCTTTCCCATCCAGCAGGAGAGTTTCAAGACATGGAATGCGCCCGGCGAGACGGGCTCGCTGTTTCCATTTCTCTTCGTGACAATCGCCTGCGGAGCCTGTTCCGGCTTTCACGGGCTCGTCTGCTCGGGAACCACCTCGCGCCAGATTGCCAGCGAATCGCATTGCCAACCGGTTGGCTATGGAGCGATGCTTCTCGAGGCGTTCGTGGCATTGATTGCCCTGTCCACGGTCATGATCGTCAGCCAGGCCACGATCACCGCCGGCAGGCTGGCACCGGGTACCATTTACGGTAACGGGATCGGCGACTACCTGTGCGTGGTGATCGGCAAACAGCACCGTCTCATCGCCATCACGTTCGGAGCGATGGCCTTTTCGACGTTTGTCTTCGACACGCTGGACGTGGCGACGCGTCTTGGCCGGTATATCATCCAGGAACTGTTCGGCTGGGCGCGTAATGCCGGGGCCCTGGCCGCCACCGGCCTCATGGTCGCCATCCCCGCCTTGATCCTGATGACCGCGGAGCCCGGGGCGTATCTCAAGTTCTGGATCCTCTTTGGCACCTCGAACCAGCTCCTGGCGGCACTCACCCTGCTCAGCGTGACCGTCTGGCTGCATCGCAACAGGAAACCTGTCTGGTTCACCCTCCCCCCGATGGTTTTCGTGATGACGATCACGCTCTGGTCTTTATTCAAGCAGGTGACGGGCCCGATCGAGTCGATTCGAACCCACGGTCTGCGCCCCGACATCACCCTGATGAACGGTGTCATTTCGATGGCCCTCACACTGCTGGCGGTTTCGCTGCTCGTGGAGGCCGTGCTGGCGGTGCGGCGGGGCAGGAGGACTGATTGATGAAAAGCGGCAGGAACTCGGTCCGGGTGGGGTTTTTGGTATCAATCGTGATGTGCCGGCAAGCGACATGACTGGCTGGGACCCCTCGCAATATCGCAAGTTTTCGGGACACCGGCACCGACCAGCGCTGGACCTGCTGGCGGCCGTGCCTCTCGAGGCGCCGGCGACCATCGTCGACCTGGGGTGCGGTGACGGCCGCAGACTCGCGGCCTCTATCGCCCACCGCGGCACGGTGCTAGCCTCGACCGGATGCCCATCCAATTCTATTGAGGAGGATTCATGCAATCATTTCTCGGCAGGTATGAGACCGCTTTCTTCACCATGCTTCGAGTCGTTGCCGGGTTCCTGTTTGCGTTGCATGGTGCCCAGAAGCTGTTCGGCTTCCTCGGCGAGAGGGCCGACCTGTCCAACCCGGTGATGTTGATCGCCGGAATCATCGAATTCGTTGGCGGCACCCTGATTGCCCTCGGCCTCCTGACAAGCATTGCGGCGTTCCTGGCTAGCGGCCAGATGGCGGTGGCCTACTTCATGGTGCACGCAAAATCGAGCTTCTTTCCGACGGTCAACAAGGGCGAACTGGCCGTCCTTTACTGCTTTCTCTTCCTCTTCATCGCGGCCCGCGGGGCGGGGCCGATCAGCCTCGACGCGATCCTGTTCCCACGGGACAAGCGACCGAGCCCCTGAACCCGGGCGGTCGCGCCGGGAGGGCGGCGGATGCTCCACCTGAGTGCCTGACAGGATCGCCGGAGAGCCGGGATCTCTGTTTGCGTCCCCTTCCCGGCGGGCGTACCATTCGTTGGATTCACCCCCTCATCCAACGGAGAGTCCCCCAGTGTCCACGCCCCCCGAAGCCGCCCGTCCCGAATCGGCCCGCCTTGATGCCGCCATTGAGGAACTCGATTTCTTGAACGATGTGGCCATGCAGGTAGCCCGGGCCGAGAGTCCGGAAGCTGCCGAACAGGCCATCATCAAGACCTGCGTCGATCGCGTCAAAGCCGAGCAGGGTGCCATCTGGAAGATGTCGACCGTTGAAACCTCCCCGCTGGCCACCGTGGCCCGCGTGTTCGAGGGAGGAATTCCGGGGTTACCGCTCCGGATCAATCTCCAGATCCTGGACTGGATCCAGCGCCAACAGGCCCCGCTCCTGACCAACGATGTGGCCGGCGACCCGCGCCTCAAGATGGGCCCGGCCGGTGGTCCCCCCGGCCTCCGCTCGATCCTGGCCGTGCCACTTTTCTACAAGAAGCAGATCATCGGGCTTCTGGCTGTGCTCAATGCGAATTCGCCGCAGGGGTTCGGTGAGGCCGACCAGCGACTCCTCTCGATCGTGGGAATGCAGTGTGCCCAGATCCAGGAGAACGCCCGCCTGGCCACGGAGGAGCGACGGCTACGGGAACTGGAGCGGGAACTTGATGCGGCACGGACTATTCAGCATTCACTCTTGCCGGCTTCGATGCCCGACGTGCCTGGCTGGGAGGTAGCCGCCGCGTACGAGCCGGCCCGACAGGTCGGCGGCGATCTGTACCACCTGGAAAAAACCGACGACTCACTCCACCTGGCCGTGGCCGATGTGTCCGGCAAGGGGATGCCCGCCTGCCTCTACATGGTAAACGTCGTGACCAACATGCGGGCGCTGGCCGCGCAACGGCTCGGGCCGGCCGACCTGATGACGCGGCTCAACAAGCTGCTCCTGTCGACGATGACCGACGGGCGTTTCGTCACTCTCTTCTGGGCCACGGTCGACACGGCTTCCGGGCGGGTGTCGTACTGCAACGGTGGGCACAATCCGGCCCTCGTTCTGCGTGTCTCGGGCGAAATCGAGTGGCACAACGACGGCGGGACGCTGGTTGGCCTCTTGCCGGACATCCCGTTCGTCGGCGGCGAGCTGACGCTGGAACCGGGCGACCAGTTCATCCTGTACTCGGACGGTGTCACCGAGGCCGTGCGGGGGGACAACGATTTCTTCGGCGACGACCGGCTGGTCGAGGCGGCCGTCGGCGCTTTTGCGGAAGGTAGCGCCACGCCGCAGGCCATGGTGTCCGCCATTTTTTCCGCCGTGCTGGCCCACGAGCAGGGCGCCCCGGCGGCCGACGACAAGACGATCGTGGTTGTCTCGCGGAAGGCGTGATGATCGACAAATTCGGCCGCCGGCACGACAACCTTCGCATCTCGGTCACCGACCGATGCAACATCCGCTGCTTTTACTGCATGCCGGAGGACAACCCCCACTACATGCCTCGCGCCGACCTCCTGACGTACGAGGAGATCGGCCGCTTCGTGCGGGTTGTGGCCGGCCTCGGCGTCCGGAAGATCCGCCTCACCGGTGGCGAACCGCTGGTCCGGCGCGACCTGCCCGAACTGGTACGGTTCCTAAAGGCCATCCCGGGAATTGAAGAGATCGCGCTGACGACCAACGGCCTCCTCCTGGCCGACGCCGCAGTGCCGCTCCGTGAGGCGGGTCTTTCGCGGGTGACTGTCCACCTCGATTCGCTGGACCGCGAACGCTTTCGGCAAATCGTCCGCCGGGACGCGCTCGATCAGGTCCTGGCCGGAATCGAAGGCGCCCGCACGGCCGGCTTTGACGCAATCAAGGTGAATGCTGTGGCCGTGAAGGGGCTCTCCGAGCCGGACATCGTGTCCCTGGCGGAGTTTGGCCGGCGGGAAGGACATGAAATCCGCTACATCGAGTTCATGCCGCTCGACGCTGATCATGGCTGGCGGCGGGACCAGGTCCTCCTGGCCGATGACATCCTGGCCATTTTGACCGACGGCATCGGGCCGCTGGAGCCAGTACCCGGCGCCGACCCGAAGGCGCCGGCGCAGGAATATCGCTTCCTGGATGGCATCGGACGTATCGGCCTAATCGCCTCGATCAGCCGACCCTTTTGCGGCTCGTGTAGTCGCATTCGGTTGACGGCGGATGGCAAGCTCCGCAACTGTCTCTTTGCGCTGGCGGAGGCCGACGTGCGGGCCCTGCTCCGGGGCGGCGCCGGTGACGGCGACATCGCCGATCTCGTTTGCGGTAATGTCCGCGAAAAGTGGGAAGGTCACGAGATCAACAATCCGAAAAAGTTTCACCAGCCCGACCGCCCGATGCATGCCATCGGGGGGTGACCCGCCGTCCCTCGCGTTTTGCTCTCGTCTGAACTTGCAGGAGGCTTTGTGCATTCAAAGTCCGTCCGGATCGCCTTGATTGCCGCGGTGACGCTTCTCATGACCGCCCCGGCGGCCAGTGCCCAGTTCGAATCCATGATGGGCAGCGGGCAGAAGCCGCTCCGGTTCTGGCTCGGCGGCGGCGTCAGTGTGCCGGTGTCCGGGGATTTCAAGGGTGCTTTCGATACCGGCTTCAACGGCCGGGGAATGGTGACATTTCAGCCGGCCGGAATGCCGGTCGGCGTGCGCCTCGACCTGTCCTTCCAAAAATTTGAACTGAGCGGCGTCGAAGTGTCCGGGGGCGGCATTCCGGTCGGAGCCGACGCGTCGACGCAGATCCTGTCGGGGCTCGGAAACGTCGTCTACGCGCTGCCGCTCGGCGCCTTTCGCCCTTACGTCTCGGCCGGTGTCGGGGCCTTCCGCATCAAGCAGGATCTCGACGATCCCGAACTCACGAATGAAGAGCCCGAGGTTGAATTCGGCATCAACGGGGCGGTCGGGTTTCAGTTTCGACTGAGCAAATCGATGAGCATTTTCGCCGAGGGGCGCCTCGACAATGTTTACACCGACAAGGGTGTCATCGACGAGGAGAACATCAAGGTCGTGCCGGTGACTTTCGGGATTGTTTTCTAGAGGGGCGAGCGCCCGTTTCGGTTGACAGAAACAGGGTATGGCCTTACTATAGTTACATTATGGCCATAACAAGCATCAAGACAACCTACTCGCTGGACACCCGGACGGTGCGGGCACTCGACGTGATGGCGCGGCGCTGGAAAGTCTCCAAGTCCGAGGCCCTGCGACGGATCATCGGAGCCGCGGCAAAAGGCGAACTGGCTCTCGCGGATGATCCGCGGAAGGCCCTGGACGAGCTGCAACGCCGATTGAACCTGTCCGAGCGGGATGCAGCCGACTGGGAGTCCATCGTTCGCGATGAGCGTGCCAGCTTCCCGCGGCGCTCGCGGACGAAGTCGTGATTCATCTCGACACCGGCTACCTGATCCGAAGTCTGATTCGCGGCACCCCCCAGGATCGGCAGTTCAGACTGTGGATCGAGTCAGGAGAGGCGCTTGGGGTCAGCGCCGTCGCCTGGACCGAGTTCCTTTGTGGTCCCGTGTCGGCCGGTGAAATCGACATTGCGGGTCGGCTGCTGGCGGAACGCACACCCTTTACCGAAGAAGATGCGGAGATTGCCGCCCGGCTATTCAATGATTCGGGACGGAGGCGCGGCACCCTCGCGGACTGCATGGTGGCAGCCGTATCGATCCGGATCGGGGCACGGCTGGCCACCACAAACCGGTCCGACTTCGAACGCCTCGAGGGAAGCGGACTACGGCTCTTTGCATAAGTCAGGAGGTACGCCCGTCCCGACCTCGAAATGTACGGGCTGACCAATGGACTTCCCGCCAGGTCAGGAAATATTCTTCGAATTGACTCCCACCACCACCATGTAGTAGCGTTCTCACTGGCAAGGACTCGCCGAATGACGGCGATTCCTCGTCGAAGTTCCCCGGTGAACGGGAAGTCGGTTCAAATCCGACGCGGCCCCGCCACTGTAAGCGATGACGAAACCCGCAAGATCCCACTGGAGGCCGAACGGCCTCCGGGAAGGGGCGGGAAGTAGGACGAATCGCGAGCCAGGAGACCGGCCGGGGAAATGGTCCAACGGAACACCTTCGAGGGGAAGGTGGACGGACGGTTTCCCGCGTCACGATGCCGCCCGGCATCGTCTCGTACCCGGCTCTCGCCGGGTGCCGATCCCATGCTCTCCCTCTGAAAGCGTTCCCGACCGCGAGGTGCGGTCTCTGACCGATTCTGAAGGAGCGCATCATGAATTGCCGACGTCCCTCGTGTTACTTGCGCCGGACCCACTTTTCAGCCCCGTTGATCATGGCGGCGATCCTGCCGCTCATTTCGCTTTCGGGATTGCCGATGCGAGCTTTGGCGGTCGAGCGCGCCTACCTGATTCACGGCGGCGACCGCACGCTGGCGAGCGCCGTGGCGCCGTCCGGGCCGGTGACGTTGAACCTGGATACGGTCGGGCTCTTCCCCAGCGAAATGGTGCGGTTCGGTTCACATGCCTGGGTGCCGTGCGGCGGCAGCGACCGGGTCGATGTGGTCGACCTGGCGGGAGATGTCGATCCCGATCCGCCGACCATCCTGACCGGTGCCGGAACGAATCCATACGGGATCGCCTTCGCCGGAGCGGGCAGGGCCTACGTTTCGCTGCTGCTGACCAACCGCGTGGTGCCGGTCGATCCGATCACGGGCGCGGTTGGTGCTCCGATAGCCGTCGGACGCTCGCCGCAGGGCGTGCTGGCCGCGGCGGGCCGGATCTTCGTCGCCAACACCGGCTTCGACTTCGCGACGTTTGGCTACGACCCGGGCACGGTCAGCGTCATCGACCCCGCCACGGACGCCGTGATCGCCACCCTGCCGGTGGGACTCAATCCGCAGGCCCTGGCGCTGGCGCCGAACGGCGAGGTTCATGTCATCTGCACCGGCAATTACTTCTCGGCGTTCGGCCGCGTGTTCGTCATCGATCCGGTAACCGCGACGGTGATCGACAGCCTCGACATCGGCGGCTCGCCCGGATTCATCGCAATCAATACCGCCGGCATCGGCTACCTGAGCGACTACTTCCTGGGCCTCCTGTCCTACGACGCGTCGAGCCGGGTCCCGCTTCGGGACAGCTCCAATCCGATCCTGATCGGTACCGGCGCGGCGGGTGTCGACTTCGACCAGGCCGGCCGGACCTATGCCGCCGTTTACGGTGACGACCAGTTGATCGTGCTGAACAGCGACGACACCCTGCTGGGCGCCCTGCCGGTCGGTGATGGGCCGCAGGATGTCGTGCTGTTCGATGCCGAGGAGCCGGTGGCGGTGACGCTCGCCCATTTCACGGGAACAGCTGACGGTGCCGACGTGAGGCTCGAGTGGCAGACATCGATCGAGTTCGAGCACGTCGGATTTAGCATCGAGCGGGCACCAACGACCAGCGGGCCGTGGAGTGAGCGGGGCTGGGTGACGACCGGTGAAACGACGGCCGGAGTGGTCACATCCGGTTTGACCGCGGGCAGACAATATGCGTTTCACGATCCGGGCGCTTTCGATGATGACCGGGCGTCGGAACTGGCGTACCGGCTGATCGCCGTCGATCGCTCCGGCGGCTTCGAGGCGTTCGCACCGCTCGTCGTGATCCGGCCGGACGGGACGTTTTCCGGCAACCTGCAACTCCTTCTCCCCTCCCCCAATCCGCTTCGCGCCGGTCGGGCGCGGCTGGCGTTCCGGTTGAGCGCACCAGGCATGGTGTCCGTGACGATTCATGACCCTGCCGGACGTGAGGTTGCCCAACCGTTGGCCCGTTCGCTGGATGTTGGGGACCATGCCATCGACTGGGATGGGAAGGCCGGCGATGGACAGGAACTGGCGCAGGGGGTCTATTTCATCAAGCTGACCACACCGCTCGAAACCCGCACCAGCCGTATCGTGCTGGCCCGGTGAGTCCGTTTTGGAACGCGGCGGCGGCCCTCGCGGTCGCCGCCGCACTGATTGTCCCCGAAATTCAGCCAGTCGGCGCGAGCGCGGCCGAGTCGGCGCCCGACACGCTCGCCGGGGTCTTTGAACTGCCGGAGGTGGCCGTTGAGGCGCCGCGTTGGCTTGGCGAACCATCGCTCCCCCTGGCCACGACGGTCATCGATCGGCGGGCCATTGAATCCTCGGGTGCGATGAACCTGGGGCAGATCCTGCGACCGGTTGTCGGGGTGCGGGTGGCCACAACGGGGGGGCTCGGCTCCTTCACGCCGATCTCGATTCGCGGTTCGTCGAACGACCAGGTGCTGGTGCTCATGGACGGCCGACGACTCAATGCCGCCCAGGGGGGTGGCGTTGACCTGTCCGACGTGCCGCTCGACAACATCGAACGGATCGAGATCGTGCGGGGTGGCGCGTCGGCCATCCATGGCGCCAACGCGATCGGCGGGACGATCAACCTCGTCACACGCGGCGTTCCGGCGGGTTCGGAGGCCGGCGCGCGTGTCGAGTACGGCTCGTTCGACACGCGGCTCATGTCGGCTCACCTGGCCGATGGACACACCAAAGCGGACTGGCGATTGGACGGTCGGTTCTGTCAATCGGATGGCCCCTCGCCGATCGGCACCGTACCGTTGATACCCGGCACACCCGTCGTGCGGGGAGATCTCGACTCCGAATGGCTCTCCGGCCGCGTCACCTGGCAGCCCGCGTGGGTCTCCTCGCTGGATCTCTCGGCCAGTCACGAATCAAGCGACAAGGGCATACCGGGAAGCACCGAGTTTGTCTCCGGCACCGCGCGTCAATCGGACGAATTCTCCGCGGCGGCGCTCACACTTGCCGGCCTCCATGCCGGCGGCCCTCTCCTGGCCGGTGCGTCCGCCGGCAGCAGCGTCCGAATCTTCGCCCAGCGGCGGCGACGTGGTTTCGCCGACCCCCGGTTTCCACTCGGCGCCGTGGACGATCGCCATCGCAACGACAGCTGGGGTATCGGCGCCGACCAGCATCGCGATTTTGGAAAGGCCGGATTGCTGCATGCCGGCGTCGAGGGGCGGCGGGATGAATTGATCAGCTCGACCGACGGGCACCATCTCCGAAATTCCGCGGCGGTCTGGGCCCGACAGACCGTGACACTGGGGCGTGACAATCGCACCGAACTGATTCCGGCACTTCGCCTGGACGGTGTGGAGGACTTTGCCGGGCGACTCTCCCCCATGCTGATGGCGCGGCACCGGGTATCTCCCACGGTTCTGTTGCGGGCGGCGGCTGGCAGCGCCTTTCGGCCCCCCTCGTTCGACGATCTCTTCCAGCCGCCCCGGGCATCGGCGGCGGGAAATCCAAACCTGAGACCCGAACAGTCGTGGACCGGTGATCTGGGTCTTGGCGTGACGCTCGGCGCGTGGAAGCTCGGCATGACCGGTTTCGTGAATCGAGTCCATGACCTGATCCAGTGGCAGCCGGGCGCAGCCGGCATCTGGCGGCCCCACAACGTGGATGGCGCCCGGATCGTCGGTGCGGAGTTCGAGGCGTCCGGTCGCTTCCGGGTTGTCGGGACAACGCGTCGGGTCGACTTCGAAGCCAACTACACCTGGCTTGACCCGCGCGAGACCGGCAAGGCCGCCAACACGGCCGGCAACGTGCTCATTTATCGACCCCGACACAAGGTGAATGCGCTCGGACGCCTGCCGCTCGGCTCCATCTCGCTCAGCACGCAGTGGAGCTACACCGGCCCCGTTTTCACGACGCGCGCCAACACCCGTTCGCTTCCAGGCTACCTGGTCGGTGATGCGGGCTTCGCCTGGACGATGCGTCCCGGAATGGCCGTCGAGGGGCACCTGCTCAACATGACCGGCGCCGCGTACCAGGACTTTCGGGACTATCCGGCGCCCGGGCGCGAGTGGCGTCTGGCGCTGATCTGGCGGAGCGGGCGATGAGGCCGGGCCAGCAATGAGGCGCACCAGCAGGCGACACGGGTTCCTGGGCCGCCTCGCCCATCGCCTCAAGCTGACTCTCCTCTCCGGTGCCATCTGGGGAAGCGAGGAGAGGCTCACGAGCACGACCACTGATTCCGAAACAGGACTTAATCAGCGGACGATGGCAATCGATGGGACCGGCGGGCTGCACGCCGTCTGGGCCGAGCAGAACGGGCCGCGCGGCAATTACCAGGTGATGACGCGTCGCCGGCCATCTGGCGGGGCGTGGAGTGCCGCGGAACTGGTCGTCCCCTTCCGGCCGGAGGGGATCGGCAATCTTCTCGGCGCCAAGTTCCCGGCGATCGTGTCAGGGCCCGGCGATTCGCTTCACCTTGCGTGGCATGACTACCGGCACGGCGGCATTCTGAACTGCGAAGTTTATTACAAGACAACGCCGGCCGGTGCCGCCTGGGATACGAGCGCGGCGGCGGAGCGCCGGTTGACCACCACTTCGCATCCCGAAACGAACGGCGACAATGGCTACGTGCCGGCGCTCGCCATGGAACGAAACGGCAATTGCCATCTGGCCTGGTACGATTTTCGATTCGACGGTCAGGCGGCCGAGATCCTGACCAAGAGCCGTATCGCCGGGGGATGGAATACGACACCGGGCGATGCCGCCGATCTCAACATCTCGATGACGGGGGGTGACTCGCAGTTTCCGGACATGGTGGTGGATGGGCGCGGGGGGCTTCATGTCGTCTGGCAGGATGACACGGCGGGCAACTGGCGGGTTTATTACACGCACCGCCCGGCGGGGAGCGTGGACTTCGAACCGCCGATTCCGCTGACGACGCACGGCCTGGCGGCCACGGTGCCGGTCGTGGTGGTCGACGGGCCCGGGCGGGTCACCGTGGCCTGGGTTGATGCCCGCGAGGGAATCCGTCGTCTTTATGCCCGCAACCGGGAAATTGACGGGACGTGGACGGCCGAGCGACCGGCCTCCCCCGCCGGTTTCACGGCGGATGAACCAACTCTGGCCGTCGACGAGTTCGCCCGTACCTGGCTGGCCTGGCATGACAACCGCTTTGGGGTCACCAACCGCGAGATCGTGATCCAATGCGCCGCGGCCGGTATGCCGTTCGATTCCACCGGCGCCGGAGATGTCCGCGTGTCCAACGGTTCCGGCTCCTCGGGCCGCCCAACTCTCCAGGCCCCCGGGGACGGAACGATCCACGTTCTCTACCGCGATCGGCGCGACGGCAACCATGAGATCTACCACCGGGAGGGAACCCTGGTCGTGCCGGTCGGCGTGCCGGATGGCTCGCCTTTGCCGGTGGGTCGGTTGACCGCGGCTCCGAATCCGGTCCGGGAAGGAACGACGCTGCGGTGGGTCGGGTTCAGTCAGGTGGCGGGCCGGCCGGTCGTCGCTGACCTGTTCGATGTCGCCGGTCGGCGACGCACGAGTCTGACGCTGACTCCCGGAGAATCCATTCACTGGCAACCTGTGGACGAAACAGGTCGGATGCTTTCCGCCGGGAGCTACTGGCTACGACCTCGGGATGGCCACCCGGCACCGCTGCAACTGGTGGTGGTGCGATGAGGCGGCACCATCGCGTCACTCGGGGCAGCCTGGCACAGGATATCTTGTGTCGGTTCCTTATCATCACCCTGGTTCTTGCCGGCTGCGGGGCGGAACCCTCGACTCCCGGCCTCCCGCCAGCTTCCGCGCTCATCGTCGTCAATTCGCTCGGCGAAACTCTGGACCGAGTCGACCTGGCCACCGGGGTCGTGGAACACGCGGTCCTCCTCCTCGGGAACAGCCCGAATGATCTCGTGGTCGAGAAGGGTGGAGGGCGGTTCTGGGTGGCGAATTCACTCGATAACGAAGTCTGGGGGATCGAGGCGGTCACGCTGTCGCCGGACCCGATCATTCACCTCGGAGCAAATCAGAATCCCTACGGGCTGGCCCTGCTTGACGATGGGCGCGTGGCCGTCACGAACTGGCTGGGCGGTGACCTGGCCCTTCTCGACCCCGCTACCGGTCTTGTGGACGATCGCCGTCCGATCGGACGCACACCCGAAGCCGTCCGGGCCCTCGGCGCCCGGATCTACGTGACCGCCGTCGGCTACGACCTGCCGACGGGGCGATTTGGACCGGGAAAGGTATACGCACTTCTTGCCAACTCCCGTGGTGCGGGGCCGGTCGACAGTGTCATCGTACCGACCAATCCCCAGGATCTCCTGTTCGATGAGACCGGCCGACTGCATGTCATCTGCACCGGTAATTACGGGGGGTACGCACCCGCAAGTGTCGGCGCGATCCGGGTGCTTGATGCCTCCACGCTCGACAGCCTCGGCGCCATCGAACTGGGCGCCACGCCCGGTGCGGCCGTGATCGCGGGTGATCACATCTATGTGAGCGCCTTCTTCGGCGGCCTCTTCAAATACGACGCCACCTCGCTTCAGGTCGAGCGTGGCGCAGGCTTTCCGATCCTCGACGTGCAGGGGCTTTCGGGAATGGCCTTCGACGTGGATCGGGACCGCCTGTACGTGGCCGGCTTTGACGACGACTTGATTTACGTGATTGATACGATGGCCGACACGCTGGTCACGGCCTGGCCGGTCGGTGACGGCCCCATCGCGATCGAACTGGTCGGCGAAGCCCCCGGTTCCTTCCTCACGCCCCGCTAGCGGGGCCGCCGCTTCTTCCGCCCGCCGCCGCGGCGGGCCTGGCGGTGTTTCAGCCGTAGCGGATTCGAGCGGGCGGCATGGTTCAGCTGGAGCTGGCGATCTTCACGAGCGCGGATCGAGCGGGCTTCACGCAACAGCCGCGGCACGCCGGACGCGCCCGGGTCGAGGCGAATCGCCTCCTCCCAGTGATGAATGACCGTGTCCCAGTCCGCCTCGTTCCAGGCACGGCGTCCAATCTCGTAATGGGTGCGCGTCAGTGGAAACAGGCGTGCCTCGAGAGTCAGCCATCGGATCAGAAGGCGGTTCAGGTGCGCGGTCATGGGGCGGTAACGATCGATCCACCAGTAGGCGGCGGGAAAGGCCCTGCGCGCCAGCCTCTCGCCGTACAGTTCGGCGTGATCCTCCTGCCGGGTCTTGGCAATGCCGTGTGAAAAGCGCTGGTAGTGATGGCCGATCTCGTGAAAGAGCGTCTGCGCGATCAACACCTTCCAGGTGAGGGGAAACCGCCGGAGCCACCTCCCGGCCTCCCGCTTCATCGGCTCGAGATAGACCACGATGACAGCCGGATCGCGCTCCCATCGCTCGAAGTACTGGCCGAGGACATCGTCATCGTCCTCGATCGGCCGGTCGCCCGATACGGTGATCATGGCGATGCCAACCAGGTGTTCCGGTGGTACGAACGCAATCAGTTGTCGCACGATTCCCACATAGTCGAGGCGGTGGTGCGGCTTCAAACCCGAAGTGACAATCTTCATGGCCATGGCGGTCAGGCCCTCGCCTTCTTGAGTCCCCGGAGGGTCCGGTACAGGACAAGATAATCGAAAATGCGATCCGAAATCGGCCCGGCATCGAACCGGGCCAGCGGTTTCAGAAGTGCATAGAACACCGGATTCAGAATCAGGTTCGCGCCCGGGTTGTCCCATCGCGACATGGGAATTTCACGCCAGGCATCCGGATGCTTGCGGATGAACAGGTCGAGGCTCCGGCCACCCGAAAGCTCCTTCTTGTTCAGAACGTCGTCCAGGTCGTGGTAGTGGATGTGCAGCGACTCCGCGGCCGGCACGAAACCGAACGTCAGGCCGCGTCGGTGGAGGCGGTACCCCAGTTCCAGATCCTCGAACCCGTACGTCCGAAACTCCTCGTCGAAGAAGCCGACCGCCTCGATATCCGCCAGCCGGACGCTTGAATTATTGGTCGAAAAATAGCGCCAGGGAAGCGACCCTCCCTCCCGGATTTTTTGGGCGCCACGGGTCGACATGTAGCGGATGATCGGGCTGTCGGTGATTTCGGGGGCGTTGGTGACGTTGCCGATGGCGGCAGCGGTGGTTGCGCTGGCAACCTCTGCATGAGAATGGGCATTCGTTCGTGAGCCCGCCATCCTGTGATGCTCGATGTGCGCGCGAACGAACCCGGGCACCACCTGCATGTCATCATCCAGGAAAATTATCAACTCGCCGGAGGCGACCCGCAGGCCGGCGTTCCGCGCCGCGGCGCGACCGCGATTGGCCGGCTGTCGCACGGTACGGAGGGTCAGCGGTCCGTCGTAGCTGGCCAGGAATTGTGGTGTGTCGTCGGGGGAG
>JAWXBZ010000152.1:0-40364 GCA_034440375.1 Candidatus Eiseniibacteriota bacterium | reverse complement strand
CTCGCGGCGATGCTCGACGCACTCATTCATCCCGTGGTCCCGGTGAATGCCGGCGACAACTCAAATGGAGGCTCCCGATGAGGCTGCCCGCGTTCGGCCGCCGCCACCTGTGGCGGGTCGCGATGATCGTCCTGATGCTCCTCTCTGCCCGTGGCCTCGTGGCTACGACTGGCTGCTCCTCGAAACCGAAGTCATCAATCCAGTACCACTGCCCGATGCACCCGACCTACCTGTCGGACCGCCCCGCTGATTGCCCGATCTGTAACATGGCGATGGTGCCGGTGCCCGGGAGTGAGGGTGCGCCGGTCGGCGGTCCGACGGGGCACGACGACGCGCCGTCGACCGTGGACGGGATGCCGCCGCCCCAAAATCTGGACGACCATTCCGCCGTGCATATCAGCCCGACGATGGCCGCGCGAAGCGGCATCGTGACCACCGAGGTCGATTACGGGCGGCTGACCCACTCGTTCACGGCGGTCGGGTACGTGGCCGCCGACGAGGCACGGGTGCGCAGCGTGGAATCACGCACCGGCGGCTGGGTTCGATTTCTTCACGTGGCCGCCACCGGGCGCCGCGTCTCGGCCGGCGAGCCGATGCTGGTCATCGAATCGCCGGAGATGCTGGCCGCACAGCAGGAATACGTGTCGGCCGCGAACGCGCTCGACCGCGTCGGCGTCGATGCGCCGCCGGAGGTCCGGGGTAACCTCGAGGCCCTGATTGCCTCGGCCAGGAGCCGTCTCGAGCTGTTCGGTCTGCCGAAAAATTCAATCGACGATCTTGTCCGCACCCGGCAGGCACTGGCCCGCATTCCGGTCCTCTCGTCCATGTCGGGCACGGTCACGGCCAAGAACGTCGTGGAGGGGCAGCGGGTCGAACCGGGCATGACGCTGTACACGATCAGTGACCTGTCGCGCGTCTGGATCGAGGCCCGCGTCTTCGAGAATGATCTGCCATTGGTCGCGATCGGCCATACGGCCCACATCACGCTGGCCGCCGACCCCGCCTATGAAGGCATCGCCACCGTCACCCAGATCGTGCCGGCGGTCGACGAGGCCACGCGGGCCGTGGTGGTTCGCCTGTCCATTTCAAATGACGACGGGCGACTGAAGCCCGGCCAGTACGCCGAGATGGCCTTCGAATCGTCCGCGGAGGCCGGGCTGGTTGCGCCGGCATCCGCCATCCTCGACACCGGCACCCGGAAGCTGGCCTTTGTTCATCGCGCGGACAACCACTACGAGCCGCGCGAGGTGACCGTCAGCGCCGCCAGCGACGGTATGGTCATCATCAAGTCCGGCCTCGCGCCGGGTGAGCATGTCGTGAGCCAGGCCGCCTTTCTCGTCGACTCGGAATCGCGGCTGAAGGCTTCCATCGCAAAGGCCATTCCATCTGGCCACGTGCACGAGGGGGACTGACCGATGATCGAACGGATCATCGCCTTCTCAGGCCGAAACCGGGCCCTGGTCCTGCTCAGTGTGGCCCTGGCCTGCATCTTTGCCGGCCAGCTCCTGCAGCGCATTCGGCTGGACGCACTGCCGGATCTCTCCGACACGCAGGTCATTGTCTATTCCCGGTGGGATCGATCCCCGGACATCCTCGAAGACCAGGTCACCTACCCGATCGTTTCCACGCTTCTCGGCGTCCCGAAGGTAAAGGCCGTCCGCGGATTCAGCGATTTCGGCTATTCATTCGTGTATGTCATTTTTGAAGACGGTACCGACATCTACTGGGCCCGCTCGCGCGTGCTCGAATATCTCTCCAAGATCACGCCACGCCTGCCAGAAGGCGTGCGGACCGAACTGGGGCCGGATGCCTCGGGCACCGGCTGGGTCTTTCAATACGCGCTGGTCGACGATTCGAACAGTCACCGCCTGGATGAACTGAGAAGCTTTCAGGACTGGACCCTCCGTTACGCCCTCCAATCGGTGCCGGGCGTGGCCGAGGTGGCCAGCTTTGGCGGATTCGAGCGGCAATACCAGGTGACCGTCGATCCGGGTCGGCTCCTGGCCCACGGCATCACCATCGGCGAGGTGGCTGAGGCGGTCCGGGCCTCCAACAGCGAGATCGGTGGACGGCTCATCGAAATCAGCGGTGCCGAGTTGATGGTGCGCGGCCGCGGATATGCCAGGACGCCGGCCGATTTCGAAGCGATCGTCCTCAAGGCGTCGCCGGGCGGAATCCCGGTGCGGCTCGGTCAGGTGGCGCAGGTGGCGCTCGGGCCGGAAATTCGCCGCGGCGTCGGCGATTTCGACGGCACCGGCGATCATGTCGGCGGCATCGTGATCGTGCGTCACGGTGAGAACGCGCTGAACGTCATCGAACGGGTACGGGCCCGTCTGCATGACCTCGAGCCATCGCTGCCGAAGGGCGTGCGTCTCGTCACCACCTACGATCGCTCCGATCTGATCGAGCGGGCCATCGAAACCCTGAAGCACGAGTTGACCATCGAAATGATCGTCGTTTCACTGGTCATCCTGCTGTTCCTGTGGCACATCCCCTCGGCCATCGTGCCGATCCTGACGATCCCCATTTCGGTGCTGCTGGCGTTCATCCCGCTTTACTACTTCGGCGTGACCATCAACATCATGTCGTTGGCCGGGATCGCCATCTCCATCGGCATCCTGGTGGACGGCGCCATCGTCGAGGTCGAGAATGCCTATAATCGATTGCATCAATGGCAGGCCGGCGGCCGCATCGGCGATTACCACGAGGTGCGATTGAAGGCCCTTCAGGAGGTCGGGCCGTCGGTCTTCTTCTCGCTCCTGGTCGTCTCGGTGTCGTTCCTGCCGATCTTTGCGCTGACGGGGCAGGAAGGGCGGCTGTTCCACCCGCTGGCCTGGTCGAAAAATCTGGCCATGGCCCTGGCGGCACTGCTCGCGATCACGCTCGACCCGGCCCTGCGGATGCTCTTCACCCGCATGGACCCGTTCACATTTCGGCCGCGCCTCCTGGCAAAATTCGCCACGGCCCTCTTCGTCGGCACCTACCACGCCGAGGAGAAGCATCCGATCAGCCGCGCCATTCACCGGGTGTATGGCCCGATCTGTCGATTTACGTTGCGCCACCCGCGCATGGTCATCGGGGCGGCTCTGTTGCTCCTCATCGCCAGCCTCCCCCTGTACGCCCGGCTGGGGCAGGAATTCATGCCGCCGCTGGACGAGGGGACACTCCTGTACATGCCGACGACGCTCCCCGGCATCTCGATCGCCGAAGCCGAGCAGTTGATGGTGCGGCAGGATCAGATCATCAAGTCATTTCCCGAGGTGGTCAGTGTCCACGGAAAAGCAGGCCGCGCCGACACTTCGACCGACCCCGCTCCGCTTTCCATGATCGAGACGACCATCGTCCTGAAGCCGCGGGACGAGTGGCGGCCCCAAAAACGCTGGTACACCGGCCGCCTCCCGGACTGGCTTGCCGGTTTCGTTCGCCCCATCTGGCCCGACCGGATCGGCCGGGAGGATCTGATCAGCGAGATGGATCAGGCCCTCCGCTTCCCGGGCGTCACCAACGCCTGGACGATGCCGATCAAGGCCCGTATCGACATGCTGTCGACCGGTGTCCGTACGCCGGTCGGCATCAAGGTCTTCGGATCCGACCTCGCCATCATCGAATCGATCGGCAGCCGGATCGAAGCCGTGGTGCGGGACATCCCGGGCGCCCGCAGTGTCTTCGCCGAACGGGCGGCCGGCGGCTGGTTTCTCGACATCGAACCGGACCGTGAGGCGCTGGCCCGTCACGGCCTGACGATTGAAGCGCTCCAGATGACCATCATGGGAGCGCTCGGCGGCGAAAACGTGACGACCGTTCTCGATGGTCGCGCCCGCTACCCGGTCAACGTCCGCTACCCGCGTGAGCTGCGACAGGACCCGGATGCCATTGAGCGGATCCTCGTCGCGACGCCCGGTGGCCCCCAGGTACCGCTCGGCCGGCTGGCGCGGATCCGGATCGTGGCCGGCCCGGCGATGATCCGGAACGAATCGGGTTTTCTGGCCGGCTACGTGTATGTCGACGTGACCGATCGCGATATCGGTGGCTTCGTCGACGAGGCGCGTCGGAAAGTCCGCGAGCAGGTCGAGCTGCCGGCCGGCTACTCGATCCAGTGGAGCGGCCAGTACGAAAACATGCAGCGGGTGGGCGACCGGTTGCGACTGATCGTTCCGATCACCCTGCTCCTGATCGCCGGGCTCCTCTATCTCAACACCCGATCGATGTTCAAGACCGGGCTCATCCTGGTGGCCGTGCCCTTCTCGGCCATCGGGGCCATCTGGCTCTTTCACCTGCTCGATTACAACGTATCGATCGCCGCCTGGGTCGGCATGATCGCGCTGCTCGGGCTGGACGCCGAGACAGCCGTCTTCATGCTTCTCTTTCTCGACCTGTCATGGAAGGAGGCAAGGGAAAAAGGGCGGCTCAACTCGATCGCCGAGGTGGATGACGCGATCTGGCACGGGGCGGTTCTCCGCGCCCGGCCCAAGATGATGACCGTGGCCGCCGCCTTCATCGGCCTTCTACCCATCATGTGGTCAACATCGGCCGGCGCGGATGTCATGAAGCGCATCGCCGCACCGATGATCGGTGGCCTCATCACGTCGTTTTTGGCCGAATTGTTGATCTATCCGGCAGCCTACAAACTCTGGAAACTTCGAACCGAGTGCCGCCACCTGGGGTACTCTTCCGGTCGCCAACCTGACCCCACTCCAACCGAGAGGATCGAATCATGATCAGCCTTCTTTCAAGAACCGCGCGCCCGATGACACGGGTTCTGACGCTGGGAGTCGTAACCGTTCTGCTCGTCGGTGCCTCGCTTGGAATTGCCCGCGCCGACAAGGAAAAAGCCGGAGCCGTACCCAAGGTGGCCGGCAAGCCCCCCGCCAGCGCGCCCTACTTTCTGACGACGGACGCCGTGACCGGACTGGCCCTGCCGGCCAAGCCGGTCGTGGCCATCATCAAGGATCGCGAATATCGCTTCGCCACCGAAGCCAATCGGAAGACGTTCGAGGCCTCGCCGGACAAGTACACGGGAAAGATCGACAAGGCGATGATCGAGGTTCTGCGCCCCCTCTATCCCACGAAGACATGCGTGGTGTCCGATGAGGAGCTTGGCTCCATGGGCGATCCGATCGACATGGTCGTGGGCAATCGACTCATCCGCCTCTGCTGCAAGACCTGTGTCGGCACACTCGAGAAGGATCCAGCAGCCACGATGAAGTCCATCGACGACGCCATCATCAAGGCCCAGAAGGCGTCCTACCCGACCAAGGAGTGCGTCGTCTCCGGCGAACCGCTCGGCGGCATGGGCGACCCCATCGACATGGTCGTGGCCGGCCGTCTCGTCCGCCTCTGCTGCAAGGGATGCGTCGACAAGCTGAATGCCGACCCGGCCGGTTACGTGGCGATGGTGGTCAAGGCGGGGGCGAAGAAGTAGCCCGCTCCCGGCGCAGATCTCATCGAAGAGTAATTCGTTCGCGGCGCGAGCAAGGCAATGCCGAAGCTCTGATCGGCCGCCAGACCGAGTTCTCGAACGCAGTCCAGCTGGTGATCGGCCTGCAGCTGGCCAGCTCGCGCTGACAAACTGTCTGGAATGAAAGTTATCGCCGACGCTTCGGGGCAATCGTGGGCACTTCGATGCCGAGCGCCGTGGCCAGGTCAATCTGGTGCTCCTGTTCCTGCACCAGGATATCCCGGATCTCCTCCGCCAGCGCGTATTCCTCCAGCGCCTCGCATTGCCGGACTCGTTCGCGATACGCCCGGATCGTCTCAGTCTCGTTCTCGAGGTCGAACCTCAGCATCGCCTTCGGGTCGTCGGAGGTCCTGACCGGTTTCGGTGTCACCGTGGGCATTCCGCCCAGGTAGTCGATCTGTCGGGCGATGGTGAGTGCGTGCTGCAGTTCCTCGCCGGCGTGCACCTCCAGCTCGGTCGCGATGGCCATGTACGCGGCCCCCTTCAATACCTGCGAGTAAACGACGTAGGCGATGATGGCCTGGTATTCGCGGCTCAGATCCTCATTCAGCGCGGCGACGAGTGCCTTGCGGTCGGCTTTCAGCGTGTCGGCGCCATCGTTACGCCTGGTGGATTTCCTGGTATTTCGTTTGGCGGACATTCCTGCCTCCTGTTGGGGATGTCTAAAGATCGATAGGAACCGCGATGCGGCCCGCCTGACATTACACATCGAAGGCTGACCTGTCTCGACCCCGGCGCCAATTAATCCGTTCGGTTCCGGTGGCGGGTCAATGCGGCGGGGCAGGCTTCCGGGGAGTCAAAGTCAACAGCGTCGAGGGCCCCGCCTCGTTGTTGTCGGCCAGGAGGTACAGGCGTCCGTCCAGGTCGAAGGTCAGCCCCTCGGCGGTACCGAAGGGGGAGAGTGGGGCCCCTTGATCCGACTTGTTCTCGATCATCGCTTCGAGGGACGAGTAGTCGAGCCGCTCCCGAACCGGAATCAGGTTTTCCGCCGGGTCTCGTATCGCCGCCTCGAGTCGCGCCCGATCGACGATCGCGATCAGCCTCCGGCTCCGATCCAGGACATACAGGTCGCCGTCGGGGCCAATGCACGCACCGGCCTGGGTGGCCATCCCCTCGATCCGGTCCATCCCGACTCGTTCGAGCGGCACCAGCGTGACCGAGTCGGTTCCGGCTGCCGGGGCGAATGTCACGGGACCCCGGACGCCGGAAATCTCGCGGAAGAGAAAACTCCGGACGTAGGTCGGATCGGGACGTTCCTTGAAGCCGAGCAGAGCCAGCGTGTCGGCGCCGAGACGGATCAACGCCACCCCCTCGAACCCGTTGTTCCCCACGCTCTCGTTGGGCGGCGAGCCGAGGCTCGACCAGCGGAGCGTGAGGCCGTCATCCCGCAATTCGAAGAGATATACCCACGACACGCCCTGCCCCCCGGGCCCGGTCTCGCCGGAAGCGGCCACGAAGCTGGGCGAGGCCCCGGTCGTAGCCAGCCACGCCAGGTCTTCCATGTCATCACCGACCGGCAGGTGTGACGGGTTGCTGATGGTGATGGGCAGCACGACCAGCATGGGAGAGGCGCCACTCTGCACGAGGACGCGGCCGCGAACGATCATGAATTCGAGGCGATTGGCCTTGTCGTCCGCCAGCCAGAACTCATCCACCCGCCCACCTGGAACGCGGGCGGTGTCGGCCGGGTCGATGGGAATGACAATGCCGGACAGGTCGGTGCGCGGTATCAAGGGACCAATGGCCAACGGGCCGACGGCGAATCGGGTCTCGATCGGAATGATCGTGGAATCGGCCGATTGGGAGCCAAGCGGCGCCAGGCTGTCACGTGGCCCCTGAAGGGTCACCACGGCGGCGATAGCCGCCAACAGCATCACCATGGCGCCGATCAGGAGCGTCGCGATCGAAACCGAGCCTCTCTCGTTCCTCACTCGGCCAACCCGTAGTCCTTCATCTTCTGGCGGAGAGTCTGGCGGCTGATGCCGAGTGCTTCCGAGGCCCGGGTCTTGTTGCCCTCGAAACGAGCCAGGGCGGATACGACCGCGTATCGCTCGGCGGCGGCCAGCGTCAGGACGCCGGCCGGCCCGGCCGGCAGCGCCGCCAGCCCGGCGGCGTCGGGGGAACCGGTCGACGCGGTGGCGGCCCGGGCCAGCATCTCCGTTGGCAGGCTGCCCGCCTCGATCATCGTGCCGCTGCCGAGCAGCAACGCGCGCTCGATCACGTTCCGGAGTTCGCGCACATTTCCCGGCCAGTGATAGCCTGTCAACAACGTCATGGCCCGTTCGTCGGCGCCGGTGACGTTTCGCCGGAGCTCCCGGTTGAAGTGTTGAATGAAGTGATCGATCAGCGAGGGGATGTCATCGACCCGATCGCGGAGTGGCGGAATGGAAATCGGGACGACCGACAATCGATAGTAGAGATCCTCGCGAAAATGCCCCTCGGCCACCGCCTTCTTGAGATCGCGGTTGGTGGCGGCGACGAAGCGGACGTTGACCACGACATTCGTGGTTCCCCCGACCCGCTTGAACGATTTCGTTTCGAGTACCCGGAGTAACTTGGACTGAAGTCCGAGTGACATCTCGCCGATCTCGTCCAGGAAGATGGTGCCGCCGTCCGCCAGTTCGAACAGCCCCTTCTTGCGGGCCCTGGCGTCCGTGAAGGCCCCCTTCTCGAAACCGAACAGTTCGCTCTCGAGCAGGTTCTCGGGGATGGCCGAGCAGTTGACTTCGACAAATGGGCCGGCGGCCAGCGGGCTCTTCTCGTGGATGCGGCGGGCCAGCAGTTCCTTGCCGGCGCCGGTCTCGCCCAGCAGGAGTGCGGTGGTGGAGCCGGCGGCGATTTTGTCCAGTTCATCCAGGGTCCGGCGCATGGCCGGGCTCGCTCCCTCGATCAGCTCCAGGGAGTAGCGGCCGCTCTCGGCGCGTTTCAGAACCTCCACCTCGCGTCGAAGGGACCGGTTCTCCAGCGCACCCCGGAGGATGAGGACCAGCTGGTCGATTTCGAAAGGCTTGCCCAGGTACTGGTAACAGCCGAGCTTGGTGGCCTGGACGGCTGATTCGAAGCGGCCGAAGGCGGTCATCATGACCACCTCCGTATCCGGCCACTCCCGCTTGATCAGCTTCAGGATTTCCAGGCCGTCCTCACCCGATTCCTTGAGCTTCTGATCCAGGAGAACCAGGTCAATCTCTTCCTCACGCAGGACCAAAAGGCCGCTTTCGCCGCCCGGAGCCTCGAAGACGCGAAATCCCTCGCCCCGAAGCGCCTCGCCAATCGTGAACCGGAGCGATCGCTCGTCGTCAATGATCAGAATCCCGTGTCCGCCGCGCGGCAGCAGTTCATTGGTCATGCGTCAGTTCCGCCGGCGGGGTCCGCGTCGCTTTTCCAGCGGGAGCGTGACGATGGCGGTCGTCCCCCTGTTGACGATCGATTCTACCTGCACCAGGCCGGCATGCTCGCGGATGATGGCCTGACAGATCGACAGCCCAAGGCCGGTTCCCTCCCGCCGCGTGGTGAAAAAGGGATCGAAGATCCGTTCGAGGATTGCCCTGGGAATTCCCGGGCCGGTGTCGCCGATTCGGATCTCGACGAAGCCGGCCGTCCGCGTCGGCGCGGGCAACTGACCGCGGTCCGAAACGCGCCGGCCGGCCGTCCGCCGTACCCAGGGCGAAGTGGCGGTGACTCCAACCGCCACCGAAAGGGTGCCCCCATCCGGCATGGCCTGCAGCGCATTCTGGACCAGGTTCAGGAAGACCTGCACGATCTGGTCGGTGTCGATATAGACATCGGGGATCTCCGGATCCGTCCGGATGTCGAAGATCACGCCGGCCTCACCGGCCTTTTCCTCCACCAGTGCCAGGACGCGCCGAATGCAGTCGAGGACCGATCCCGCCAACAGGTGTGGCGGAGCCGGCCGGCCGAACTTGAGCAGGCTCTCGACGATGCGATCGAGCCGTGCCGACTCGTCGAGGATGATGTCGGCCAGGCGGATCATGTCCTCCCGTTCGCCGAGGCGTTTCTTCAGCAGCTGGGCGGCGGCGCCGATGCCGGCCAGGGGATTGCGGATCTCGTGGGCCACGCCGGCCGACAACTCCCCGAGGCTGGCCAGTCGCTCTTTCCGCCGCAGTTCGGACTCGGAGCGCTTGAGCTCGGTCAGGTCGTCGAAGATGGCCACCACGCCGGCCGGCATCGATTCCTCGATGGCCAGGCGCGTGACGCGGAGCGATACCGGCACCAGTCGATCATCTCGCGTCAGCAGGTCGACCTCACCCTCGCGCGTTCCGCTGGTCGGGGCGTCGGTGAACAGATCTCCCTCGCCGACCCGGAAAACAAGGGCGCCGGCAAGCCCGAGGGCCTCCCGGACCGGCCAGCCGGTGATGGATGCCGCCCGCTCGTTGAAATGCGTGATGACCCCCTGCCCGTTGGTGGCGATCAGGCCGGATCCCATCGAGCGGAGAATGTTCTCGGTGAAGTGATGGAGATCGACCAGCTCACGGATGAGGCTGGCCTGACCCTCATCGGGTGTGGCATGGCCCATGGTGAGAGGTTTTCCCGTGCCGGTCAGCAGTTGGTCGTGCATGCGATAAGGCCGGACCCAGCCGCGGAGATGCGGTAGACCGACAGGAGCACGGTATCACCCCGCTTTCGCGAGTGTCAACGAATTGCCCGGGCATCAGTCGGATCCCGGGCGGTCGCGCCACGGCGGTCCTGCCTGATAGGATGCCTGACATGGTTTCGGCGCCCGACTACCTGCTTCTCCTGATCGGCGTCCTGCTGCTGTTCGGCATCCTGGCTGCGCGCCTCTCTCCGATGCTGGGCGTTCCGGCATTGGCGCTCTTCACCCTGGCCGGCATGGCGGCGGGAATCGAGGGTCCCGGGCGGATTCCATTCCACGACGCGGGGCTGGCCCGACTCATCGGCAGCATCGCCCTGATCGGCATCCTCTTTTCGTCCGGTATTTCCACCCGATGGGAATCGGTGCGAAAGGTGATGAAGCCGGCCCTCGCCCTCTCGATTGTCGGACCCATCGTCTCGGTCATCCTGGTGGCCTGGGTGGTCCACCGGCTGGCCGGTGTACCGCTCGCCACCGGAGCGCTGCTCGGGGCCGTGGTGGCCTCAACCGATCCGGTGGCACTGGCCACCGTGCTCCGGAGCCGCCGCTCACGGGTCGACGCCCGACCGCTGGAGCTGCTCCGCTTCGAATCGGCGGCTGCCGCAGCCATGGCGGCCTTCGTGGCCCAGGCGCTGCTGCACTGGGCTTCCGGCGTCGAGACCGTCTGGTGGCGCATCGCCATCGGTTTTGTCTCGAGCGCCGCCATCGGCATCGGAGTCGGCGTGCTCATCGGTTGGGCCACGATCTGGGTGCTGAACCACCTTCAGCCCGATGCGGAGATCCTGTACACGCTGCTCACGGTGGCGGCTGGCTTCCTGCTTTACGGGCTGGCGGCCATCCTTCACGGGTCCGGCTTCCTGGCCGTCTTCATCGGCGCCCTGGTCATTGGTAACGCCGACCTGCCCGATCGCGGCCCGATGCGACGCTTCCACGAGGGGTTGCCCTGGCTGTCGCAAATCCTGCTCTTTGTTCTGCTGGGCCTTCTGGTCACGCCGTCCGCCTTCCGGGCGGCACTGCCGATCGGACTCGTCGTGACCGGTGTGCTCCTCTTCGTGGCGCGGCCGGTGGCCACCCTCCTTTCGCTGGCCGGAAGCCGGCTCGGCGGGCGGCGCATCCTGTTCATCTCGGCCGCCGGCCTCAAGGGCTCGGCGCCGGTGGCCCTCGCCACGCTGCCGCTCTTGCACCAGGTGCCGGAGGCCGACTGGATACTCGGGGTGACGGCCGTGGTGGTCATCGTCTCCGCGGTGGTCCACGGCCTGACGATTCCATGGGTCACGTCGCGCGCGGTGTTGCGTCCGGCAAGCTGGAAGGCGCGCCCCGAACCGGTCGACACAATCGATCTCGGGCCGGGCACGATGGCCTGCTACAAGATCGACGAGAGATCCAGAGCGGCCGGCCACGCCATCAACGAGCTCAACCTCCCGGAAAATTGTCTACTGATCATGATTCTTCGCTCCGGCGACAAGATCCAGCCGCACGGCGCCACGCGGCTCGAAGTCGGCGACGAGGTCTACGCCTATTCCCCGCGCGAACTTTTTCCGGTGTTGGAGATCCGTCTGCTTGGCGAACGGGAGGACCGGACGCGCTGAGGACGAGAGGGGCGGGAAGTTCCGGCCGGGTCGACCCGCCGTTCAAAGCGAGTCGACCCGTGGCTCGCGGACCGGCCGGAAGAGCAAGTAGCGAGACATCCACCGCGAGGAACCTTTAGCCCCATCGCGGCAGACACCCGAATTATCGGCGGGTCGATCAGGAGATTGAGGATTTTGCGGGGCCGCGTGCGAGGGCTTCTTCCAGCGTCCGCCCGCGCGGGTCTGCCGGGGCCAGATGGCGGAAACGCGCCAGCGCGCGGCCGGACGCAGCGACATCTCCCAGTTCCCGGCAGATGACCGCCAGGTTCCAATGAGCCTCGGCGAAGTTGTCATCGAGTTCATTCAAAAGATCGAGCTCCCGGCGGGCGGCGGGCAGGTCGCCGAGCGCGTGGCGGGCCACCGCGGACAGGAAGAGAACCTCGGGAGTCGCCGGGACACCGGCTACCAGATCGAGGGCTTCCCGGTGCCTCCCGGCCTCGACATGGCGATTGCCCAGATCGATGGTCAGCACCACCAGGTTGTTGCGTGCCTCGGGCAGTGACGGGTCGAGGCGATGGGCCGTTCGAAACGATTCCAGCGCCGCCTCGATCCGGCCGAGGTGCGCCTGCGCGTTCCCCAGAAACAACTGCAGCATGGCATCCAGGTCCAGGCGATCGGCGGCCTTGGCCAGCGCCTCCGCGGCCTCGGCATGCCGACCGTCACGATACAGGGCGATCCCCATCTCCCGCAGCAGAACCCCCCGATCGACAGGAAGCCGGTCATTATCTCCCGCCAGCAGGCGTCGGAATTCGCGGGCGGCCTCATGAAATCGATGCTGCCGGAACGCGATCCGACCGAGAACGAGCCGCGCTTCGACGCTGTTCGCATCGAGCGCCAGCGCACTCCCCGCTTCGCGCGAGGCCTCGGTGAGATCACCGCGTTCCAGTGAACATTCGGCCAGTCGACACCAGGCCACCGCGAGGCGTGGTCTGGGCAGGGGTTTCCCGGTCTGTCGCACCGCCTTTCGGAGCGCCATTTCCGCACGGGACCACTCGCGAAGCGAGAACAGATTGAGACCGAGCACCAGCTGCTTCTCGTGGTCATCCGGATCGAGGGCCACCTCCTCTTCCAGGTGCGCCACCGCCTCCCAGTGACGCTGCTCCAGCGCCTTGGGATCCGACGGATCGGATAACAGCCGATGACCCGGCAGAACCGGGTCCGCTGACGGCATCGTCTCATCCGGGCCGGTGACGACCGGCAGCACAATCGTCAGCGCCGGAGCCATTGCCGGTTCCAGTATCGCTTCGAGTGGGGGGGCCGGTGCTGTCTCCAATATCGGTGTCAGCAGTGTCTGGAGGGCCGGTGTCGGCTCCGGCTCGCTCGTCTCGATGGGCTGGAATTCCTTCAGCAGATCGGCCAGCGGATTGGTCGTCAGCGTCGCCGTTTCGGTTTCGTCCTCGACATCCATCCAGGTGGAAGCGAACGCCGTGGCCCGATCCAGGTTGTCCGCTTCCCGGATCAACGCGTCGGCATCCTCTCCCCGGCCCCGCTCCCGCAGGAGCTCACCCGCGCGGCGGCGCGGCTGGCCAAGGTCGGGCCGCAGTGCGGCGGCCCTGAGCCAGCTTTCGATCGCCTCGTGCCTTCGGTCGGTGGCTTCGAGAAACTCCGCGCGACCCGCATGAATGGCAAAATGGCGCGGGGCCAGATTCAGGGCCCGTTCGAAACAGGCCTCCGCCCGCGTATGGTGCCTGTGGAACATCTCGGCGCGGCCGAGTTCGCCCAGCAGGAAGGCCGCCAGCGAAGGATCCGTCAGGGGGTCGACCGCTACGAGTTCCACTTCGATCCGGTCGACGGCCTCTTCAAGCTGGCGCTCCGCCAGCAGCAGAGCCGAGAGCAGCCGCGCTGCGCGAGCTCCGCCTTTCCGATCCGGCGGGTCGGAACCGGTCGGAGCATCCACGATTTCCCGAAGTCGCTCGAGCGCCGCGGCGGGATCTCCTGATCGCCACAGGCCAAGCACCACCACCAGCGGATCGGAGGAATCAAGGACGGGGGCGGCCGGGCGCCAGATGGCCACGGCGGCCGGCCGGGCCATTTCCGAGAGCGGGCGATCATGGAGCTGAAGTGATGGTTCGCCGTCGCCGGGCGCAAACGTCAGGCCCGGGCGCTTTCGGACGAGGCGCGCCGCCGGCCGCGCCACGCCTGGTTCACGAGGATCGAGATTATCGAACAGATCCAGGCTCCAGGCGATCGGCGAAGGGTCAGGATGAATCAAGTCCCGGAGGATGGTACCGCCACGCCCCCAGTCGAGGCGTTCGTCGGCGGCGAGAAGCAGCAGCCATTCGCCGTCGGTCTGGTACAGGGCACGCCGCCGTGCTTCGGCCGGCTCAAGGTCGGCCGCGGGCGACAACCAACGGACACCCAGCCGGCGTGTCAGGGAGCGCCAGACGCCCTGCGGACTTTCGTCGAGCACCACAATTTCCTCGGCCCAGTCGCGCACACTCTCGATGGACGGCAACAGACGCCGCGCCTCCACCGTAGCCATCAAGACAACCGACAGGCGCTGGCGGCGCCCGGCAGATCCGGAACGGGACACTGGGTTTTTCTCCGACAAGGGGGCGAACGGGCCGGGAGGCCCGCGAAGCCGCATTCTACACTTGCGCTGGTGCTGCGTGTTAGCTCATGCCTCCATGTCACGTAAGTTCTGGAGCCAAAATGCTTTGCGCGCATCGCGTGTGACAAAAATCTTGAACCATCACCAGTCAATCGGTATAATTGCCCAGCAATAAAGATACTTACGTCGGTCGATCTGCGGCTGGCTGTGTTGTTTTCTTCAGGCCCCCTTCTTGGGAGCAGCACTCCAGCGCCGATTTCGGTGCCATTTTCAGGTGTGCTGATCCTGAGCCAGGATCGGAATGGACAACCACGGATGACCCCACCCGCTCCTGCTCCTCTTCCCGCCGTTTCGGCCGAGCTCAAGAGGGTTTCCATCATCATCCCGGTCTATAACGAGTCGAAGACGGTTCGCGAAATCGTCCGCCGGGTGCTTGAGGCACCCGTGCTGGGGCTCGAGCGCGAACTCATCCTGGTCGATGATGGATCCTCCGATGGCACTCCTGAAATTCTGAAACAGCTCGAGGGGCCGGGAGTCCGCGTTATCAGACATCCTCGGAACCGCGGAAAGGGAGCGGCTCTCCGGACCGGTTTCGAAAACGCCACGGGGGATGTCCTGATCGTTCAGGACGCCGATCTTGAATATTCCCCGGACGAATATCCATCGCTCCTGGGTCCGATCTTGAGCGGACAGGTTCGGGTCGTGTACGGCTCGAGGTTCAAGGGAGAAGATCATGACCGCCACTCGAGCATGCTCTTTTTCGTCGGCGGCCAGGTCATCACCTGGGTGGCCAACATGCTGTATGGATTGCGTCTGACGGATGAGCCGACCTGTTACAAGGTCTTCCGTGCCGATGTGCTGGACGAGTTCGAGCTCGAGTGCGAGCGATTTGAATTCTGCCCGGAGTTCACCGCCAAGGTGGCCAGAAACGGCATCGAGATCCTCGAGGTTCCGATCTCCTACAATCCCCGTTCGGTGGAGGAAGGCAAGAAGATTGGCTGGAAGGACGGCTTCGAAGGTATTTACACCCTTCTCCGCTATCGCTTTCGCCGCTAGTCCGAAGCCCCCCAGGACCGATGACTGATCCGCCTCGGGCGACCACGCCACCGCGCCCAACGCTTCCCGGCCGGCTCCTGCTGGTTGCGCTTCTCGTATTCCTGGCCGGCGTCATTTATTCGCACACGCTTGGCAACCAGGTTCGATACACGGACGAGCACGATTATCTAAAGCTGGCGCAAAATCTGGCTTCGACCTGGAAGTACAGCTACAACGGGGTGGATCCCACCGCCGTCCGGACCCCGGGTTACCCGTTCTTTCTGGCCCTGATCCTGAGCGCCGGAGCCGGCCTCTTCGTGCTCCGGCTGGCGGGCTTTCTGGCGCTGGCCGCTTCGATCTGTCTCACTTTCGTTGTCCTGGAACGGACCGCAACGAGAAGGGCTGCCTGGATCGGCGCCATGCTGGTGGCCTGTTATCCGGTTTTGTTCTACACGGCGGGCACTTTCTATCCTCAGACGCTCAGCGCCGTGCTGCTTCTCGGCACACTCGCCATTCTGGCCGGAACGGGCCGGATCAATAGAAGAAATTATCTGATGGCAGGGCTCTTCCTCGGGGTGGCCATCATGATGGTGCCGAATTTCATCTTCACGCTCGCGATCACGGCTGCCTGGCTCATCCTGAGAGAAAGGCGGCGAGCCCCCATGGCCATTCTCTGTCTCCTGCTCCCCACCATGATTCTCCTGGGCGGATGGGCCGTCCGCAATTACGGAGTCTTTCATGCCTTCATTCCGTTGAGCACGAACGGCGGCGTCACCCTCCTGAACGGAAACTCATCGACGACCGACCCGAACAGCAGCTATTTCGATGCCTCGCGTCATGTCAGCGACATCGACGCTCTTCGCCACATGAATGAGGTCGAACGCGACCGTTACTTTCGGGATCGGGCCCTCGAGCACATCCGGGAGAACCCCGCCCGGACCCTCAAGCTCTACGGCCTCAAATTCCTGAACTGGTTTCACTACACGAACAGGATCATGACGGTCGGCGAGGAATCGCGCGCCAGAAACCTGGTCATGCTCTTCACGTACTGGCCGCTCCTGTTTCTGGTTATCGTTCGCCTTGCGCTCAGTTTCCGGTTTCCTTTAAGTCACTTCGAACTTCTGCTCCTGGCCCTCTATGTCGGAAATGGTCTCTTCCTTTCCATGTTTCTCCCCCGAATCCGCTACCGGCTTCCGTTCGACTACGGATTGATCATGCTGGCCGCCATCTTCCTTGATGCCGTCGTCCTCCGGCGATTGCGTCGGAACTCCGCGACCGGCCCGCGGGCATCCGGCATCCCCGTTTGATGGCTGTCCGGCTATTGAACCAGGAGCTTCCGGTCGACGAAAAGGTGCGTCCGGCCGGCTTCTGAAACCGGTGTGTAGGTTTCGAGGAACGCCTGTTTTTCTGCCGGGGTCCGAAACGGGTGCGGGTAGATGGGATCCAATCCGTCTTCCAGGATCGTGGGATTCAGGACGATCACGCTCGGCTTTTCCCGCGCCAGCGTGTCGCTCAGGTAGAGGTCCTTCATGACCGCCGGAGTCACGAGAGCCCCGAGATCAACGATGCGGAGCCCCGACTCGTGGCCAATCAGTCCGATGTGCCCCGTCGCTACGGAGGTGGCAGCGGGTACGTGCTCCCTCACGTAGGTCACGATGTGTCGCTGTGCTCCCTGGACATCGTTGATGGTCCTGGCCCTTCGCGGCAATCCCCAGAGCACCGAAGCGATCAGTATCGGAAAAATTGCGGCCAGCACGAACCGCTGGAGCCACCGCGCATTCCCCCGGCTCAGAACCTCCTCAAGCCCCCCGAACAGGGCAATGAAAAAAGCCACCGAAGGCGGAATCGTGTGCCAGCTGGCCAGATCAACCGGGTTGCCAATGATGTAAAGGAGCAGAATGACCACGTAGAAAATCGGCGCCAGGACGAGCGGCGACCGTTCGCGGAGGAACCGCCGGAAACCCAGGGCAAAACCAAGAGTGAGAAGCCCGGCCACGACCTGAATCAGAAGCCTCACGTGCTGCGAAAGCCCCTGGTAAAGCGTATCGGTGAGTGCCAGTGACAGGAAGATATGGATGGAATAGGGAGAGTTCGGGACTTCTCGGAGGCCATGCCAGGCATGGGAGGACTTGGCTACCATCGATTGCGGGACAAACGTGCCGTAGTAGGAACTTGCCGCCCCCGCCCAGGCCAGGCCCAGGAGCGACGCGATGAGGAAGCCCTTGACGGGAAATGGACCCTTCTTCAGGAAGATGAGATAAGCCAGGACAAGGCCGAAAAAGAGAACGCCCTCCGGGCGGGTGAGCGCGGCGAACCCGGCCACCACCACCGCCAGATCCCGGCGCTCCCGCTGCAGCAGGTAGAGGGTTCCGACAAGCGTGGCCAGCATGAGTGTCGTTTCCATGCCGTTCAAACTGGCGTCGACGAAGGGAAAATAGAACAGGAACACCAGTGGGAGCATCCATGACACCGGCTTGTCAGTCAGAGTCAGCCTGACCAGGATAACCCCCGTCATGGTGAAGAGCGTGAAATTGAGGGCGCTGATGATCGCGCCGATTCCGACCGATGGCAGGGCCGACTTGAGGCCTGCCAGGACGAGCGTGAAGAGGGGCGAGGTAAAGCCGAGGACACGTTCTCCGGGATTGAAAACCAATCCGTGACCGGCCACGAAATTCTCGACGAAACGCATGAATATGGAGGCGTCGTCGATGAAGTAGCGGTAGAATTGGAGTGCCACGATCGCCCTGAGCAGGACAGCCATCGCAAGAATGCCGTAGAAAACCCAGGCCATCCGGGACGTACGGAACGGCTCGATTCGCCCCTGGACCAATTGTGGGTCTCCCTTCCGGTGCCCACCCGGGGTTACGTTTGAAACGGCGCGTTTCGGGAACTTGCCGAAGGTGGTCACGGCGGGGGATTATACAGCAGATGTGATGCGCATCCTTGCTCCGCTTCTGGCCGCCCTCACGGCGGCCCTCGTCCTGGCCGGCGCCGCGGATCTGACCCGCCGACCGTACCTCGGTTTCGCCATGCGGGCGGACCAGGTCGCCGCGGTCGACCCCGGCAGCCCTGCCGCGCGCGCCGGCCTTGCGGTCGACGATAGGATTCAACGCGTCTTCGTGCATCGTCCGGGCGATTCGCTCGGCGTGCGGATTGAAGAGTGTCAGCCAGCCGAAATCTCGACTCTCCCCCGGGGCACCCTCGCCGGCCTGCTCGTCACACCCCCGGCCGGATCGCCGGCCCGCGTCGTATCGTTCGAGTTGATCGCGCCGCCGCTCGGGGAGAATCTGCGGCGGTGGCTGTCGCTCCTGGTGGCCCTGATCTGCCTCGGCACCGGCTATCTCACCTGGCACCTGCGGCCCGGCGGCATGAGTCGTGCCTTTCTGTTCATTGGCCTGGCGCTGGCCCTGATCCTGAGGCCACCGCTCCCCCCATCACCCACGTGGCTGGCAGCGCTCGATCCGCTGCTCTCCAATCTGGCCGGATTGACACTCGCAGCGGCGCTGGTGGAATTCGTTGTTCGTCTCCCCGTCGGGCGGCTTTCGGCAGCAGCCAGGCCTTTCGTCCTGACGGCCTGGATCATCTCCATGCTTCTTGCCCTCGCCGCGATCGGCCTCCAGCTCCCGCTGCCTGTTTCCGAAAGTGCCGAGCAGGTGGTCTCGATGGCGGCATTGCTCGTCATCGTCTCCTGCCTGATCGGTGCGCTGTTCCGGTTGCTTCTCACGCTGGCCCGGACACGAGATCGAGCCGAGTCTCTCCGACTTCGCGTGGTCCTGTGGGGCGGCATCGTGGGACTCACCCCGATCACGCTGCTCTTGATCCTTCGAAACCTGACGCGTCTGCCGGTCATTCCCGGCGAGCAGTTCGCCGTGCTCGCGGTGGCGTTCCTTCCCCTGTGCTGGATGTACGCCATCGTTCGCCACCGGATCTTCGACATTCGACTTCTCCTCCGACGCGGCGCCGTGGCCTTTCTCGTCACCACGGTCCTGGCTTCGATATGGCTGGCCGCTGTCACCTGGCTCGGCCCCTGGCTCGATCCGGCGCGAGGGCACCCGGTCGTGGCCGCACTTGGCCTGCTTCTGGCGGCGTTCCTTTTCTCGGGCACCCGTCACGTTGCCCAGGCGTTTGTCGATCGCACCCTCTTTCGCGCGGATCTCTCGCGGCGGCGGCGATTGGAGGAACTGTCCGGTCGGATCAGCGGCTTCCTTGATTCGACGCGCCTGACCGAGGCCCTCGTCCTCGAGCTGGACCAACGTCTGGGAGCGGCCCGTTCGTCGATTCTCCACCTTTCCAGAAATGGAAAGGTGAACGGCGTCCCGACCCCGGCATTTCTGGCGTCACCGCTTGCGGAAGTCCTCGAGCAGATTGATCGGCCGGCCACCCGGGCGGATATCCTGTTTCGAGCCCCATCCGAGCTCAAGGCCGTCGTGGCCGAACGACTTGCCGAGTGTGGATGGGAACTCTTTGTCCCGATCCGGGATGGTCATGCGCTCCAGGCCGTGGCCGTGTTCGAACTGGCCCGTGAGGCTGGCGGCCTTGACAGCCGCGAACTGGCGGTCCTCCGGCGGATCTCACGATCGGCATCCGAGGCGCTGGCCCAGGCCCGGCGCAATGAAGACGAGCATGAACGGGAGCGGCTGCAGGGCGAACTCGAGGTGGCCCGCGGCATTCAGCGCCACCTGCTCCCCGACGAACCGCCTCTCTCCCCACTGGTTGAACTGGCCGGCGTCACACTCCCGGGCGAGGCCGTCGGCGGCGATGCTCACGACTTTCTGCGTCTATCCGACGGGCGGCTGGGCGTGGCCGTTTCGGACGTTTCCGGCAAGGGCATTCCGGCAGCCATCCTGATGGCCAGCGTCCAGGCCAGCTTTCGGGCCCTGGCCGAGACCGATATCGAGCCGGCCGCGCTCATGGCCGCGCTGAATCGACGCGTGCTGGAGATCAACGAACCGGATCGGTTTGTCTGTTTTTTCTACGCCGCCATCGACCCGGTGGCCGGTGAACTGGCCTACGTCAATGCGGGGATAGAACCGCCCCTCTTGATCGGCGCGGACGGCACGGTCAAAGACCTCGAGGAGGGGGGCATCATCCTCGGCGTCATTCCGGGCGCCACCTATGAATCGGGACGGGTTCGCGTTCAGCCCGGAGATGTACTGCTCGTCTTCTCGGATGGGCTGGTGGATGCCCGCATTCCCGAGGAAGCCCTGACTGATCGCCATCATCTCGTCGACATGGTCCGGCGATCGCCCGGCGCCTCCGCCGATCAAATCAAGGCCACGATCATGGCCAACGCACAACCGCCCGACGGCACGGTGTCGGACGACGATGTCACGCTGGTGGTGGCTCGATTCTATTAGGCAGCTGGTCGGTTTTCAGCCGGCTGAGATCAAGTCACGCCGCCAGCTGCGCGCGAGTACCTTGCGTCACTCTTCATAACCTGTTAACAAACAACAGGTTAGACTGATGCCTCTCCAAGCCGGCAGTTGGAACGGCTTATGCATTCCCATCCCCACCGGGTATGGGAGCCGGCAAGGGCCGGCAATCCCGCCCGGCGGCCATTCCGAACTGAGGAGGGACCATGCTTCCGTTCCTGGTGCTGGGGTTTGATTTTTTCTGGTGGCTCAAGCGTTAGCTTCCGCGGGCTGCCATGCGGGCGCGCCAGGTTAGCGCGAGGCGTTCGGCAACAGCACGAGCGCCGCGACCCCCATCGCGATGCAGTAAAGGCCAAACAGCGTCAGTCGTCCGGATGTCACCACCCGCAACATGACCTGGATGGCCAGGAGGCCACTGACGAGGGCCGTGAGGAACGCGACGACCAGTGTCAGCGCGGGTATCGGCGTCCCCCCCGGCAACACCTCCCGATTGAGCTCAAGGATTGACGCACCGACCACCGCAGGGAGCGAGAGCAAAAACGAGAACCGAACGACGCGCTCCCGTCTCACTCCCGCCAGGAGACCGGCCGCGACGGTCATGCCCGTTCGCGAGAGGCCCGGCAGCAGTGAAACTGCCTGTGCCAGCCCGATTGCCAGCGCCGAAGTCGCGTCGAGCTGGGCCCCGCCATTCGGCGCCAGCCGGGTCGCGATCAAAACGAGCCCGGAAAGCAGCAGCAGGAAGCCGACGAGGCGCGGACTCTCATACAACTCCCCGATGGACTCCCGGAAGAGCAACCCGGCCACAACCACCGGAATGGTGCCTATCACCATCGCCAGGAACAGGCGGCGCCCCTCGCGCAATTCGTCCGAGCGGAGTGATACCCAGCGGATTCCCATCGAGGATGCCAGGAACGCCAGGATGCGAACGAGCTCCGTCCGTAGGGCGATGACGGTTGCCAGCAGCGTGGCCGCGTGCAGCACGACCCGGAAAACTGCGGTGCCGTTCCGGAGCCCGAGGAGATGCTCGGCCAGGACCAGATGCCCGGAAGACGACACCGGAAGGAATTCAGTCAGTCCCTGGATGAGCCCGAGCAGGAAACCGGTGGTCGGCGACATAGGCGCCGCACGGTAGAGAAGCCCCCCACCACCGTCAACCCCGGGTGGACAGGAAAGCCTCCCTCCCCGGGATCACGGAATCAGCGGGTGCCGGTTCGTCTTTCCCGTTCGACCGTCGCCGTCATCGTCGTCAGGTCGATATCCAGGACAAGCCTGAGGCGTGATCCGGACTGGATCTCCTCGGGCGTCAGCTCCAGCGACACCGGAACTGTGATTCGCTTCTCGATTATGGACGGCGAGGTCCGGCTCGCGGTGGTTTCGCTCTCCCGGGTGGGCACTGGATCGACCCGCGAAATCCGGGTGGAGGCACCGTTGGTCACCACGGCCGCGCGAGGCGGGGAGGATGCGGCGAGCGGGGGAGCCGAAACGGCGGCCGGTGGCTCCACCCTCGCCTTTGCCGGCGACGACATGTCGAAGGCGTCCTCGTCCTTCTTTCTGAATCCAAAAATTTGAGCCAGCTTGCGCGTGAAGCCCGCTTTCTCGGGGGTGCCAGATGACGCGGCGGTGGCCGCGCCGGCTTCGAAGGAACTCGGGGCGACGGCGGCCGGGGCCGGGACGGCCGAAACCGCGGGGGGACGCGCGGCGGGCGGCGATGACCAGACGCGAACGCCCGGCGTGGTGGAGACCGGTGCCGTCGTCGGTCTTGGAGTTAATGCGGCCACGGGAGCCGACACCGGGCCGCGCACGCCGACCTCGGGCCGCCTTGGATCAGCCGGGGCCGACTTCTGGTCCTCGGCCCGCGCTTCCGCCACCTTCGGCGACAGCTTGATTTCCTTCGAGAGCTTTTGGAGAAGGAGTCGCGAGACCCCCTTCAGCGTATCGAATACACCGGTGCCGTTGGTGGCCACCGCCTCGAAGTGAGGGACGCCGCCCGGGTTGAGTGCCTGGTTCATCTCCTCGATCGTATAGGTGTCGGGAAGGTCACGCTTGTTGAACTGCAGGACCCATGGCATCACAGCGAGGTCGAGGCCGTACTCACGGAGATTTTCCTTGAGATTCTCAAGACTCTCGAGGTTTTCGTTCATCTTGCCCCGGGCGGAGTCGGCCACAAAAACGACGGCGTCAACGCCACGCAAAACGAGCTTTCGCGTGGCGTTGTAATAGACCTGCCCCGGCACGGTATACAGGAGGAATCGGGTCTTGAAGCCGCCCAGCTCGCCCAGATCCACCGGGAGGAAATCAAAGAAAAGTGTTCGTTCGGTGCGGGTCTTCATGGAAACCATCTTCCCGCGATGAGTCGACGGAATACTGTCGTAGACATGCTCGAGGTTGGTGGTCTTGCCGCAAAGGCCCGGACCGTAATAGACCAGCTTGGCGTTGATTTCCTTGCCGGAATAGCTCACGACCACCATGAAAGATTGACCTCCCGAGAGGGTGATTCCGAGATCGTTAATGTCCAGTTCAGGAGGTATCGACCCCATGTCGCTCCCGGTTTAGGGGAATCTCGACAGGGTCCGAGGCTGGTTGGTAGACTCCGATCGACCCTGCCGCGGCCCCGGATGGGGGCGCGGCCGGCCGAAGCAAATCAGCCAATGACCAACCGAGCGGCGCTCCACCCGTTTCCCAACCGACCGGCCGATCCGGACGTTCCCCCCCCGGAGGATCGTCGTGCCCGGACGATCCTCCTGCTCGCGATCATCCCGCTGGTTGCCCTGATCGATTACCTGTCCGGAACTGACTACCACTACATTCAGCTCCTGATGCTGGTCCCGATCCTCGCGGCCATGCTCGCGGGGCCGATGACCACGGTCGTCCTGACGGGGATCTGCGTCGTGGTGACGATCGTCACCGGACTCCTCCGGGGCGAGCCGCTTTCGAACCTCCATCTGCCCGCGGCCCTCGGCATGGTCGCCGCCGGGGCGGTCGGTACCTGGGTGGCGAGTCGCGAGCGGGAAATCCTGTCGAATGCCCGCCAGCGCGATATCGAACACCGTCGCGACCTCTCCGAGTCGCTCTCCCTCTTGATGGCCACCCTGGAGTCAACCGCGGACGGGATCCTCGTTGTGGACCAGCACCAGCGCGTGTCGAGCGTCAACGGCCGGTTCGCGGAGATCTGGGGCATTTCCGCCGATCTGCTCCACGAGCGCCGGGACGAGGCCCTGGTGGGTGCTGTCCTATCGCAGCTGGTCGACCCGGTGGCCTTCCAGAATCGTGTTCGCGAGTTGTACGAACATCCGGCCGACGAGAGTTTCGAAACCCTTCTCTTTCGGGACGGACGCATCGTGGAACGCTATTCCAGGCCGCAGAGGATCGGTGAGCGGATTGTGGGACGGGTCTGGAGCTTTCGGGACGTCACGAAATCCCGTCGCGCCGAACAGGCCATCGAGGAATCGCTCCAGCGCGTTGATCGCCTCCTGTCGACCAGCCCGGCCGTCCTGTTCAGTTTCCGTCCGGAGATCCCGTTCGAGGCCACCTTCCTCAGTTCCAACGTGGTCGACCAGCTTGGCTTTGAATCGGGCCGATTCCTTGCGGACCCACATCTCTGGAAACATCTCCTTGCCGAGGAGGATCTGGAAAGTCACCGCGGCTGGCGCGAGCAATTGCTCGTCACCGGACACACAGGCGATGTCCTTCGATTCCGACATCGGGACGGCCGCCTTCGCTCCCTTTCGATTGAACTGCGTGTCCTGTCGGGTCCGGGCGGCCAACCCACCGAAATTGTCGGCAGCTCAATCGATGTTACCGACCGCCTGGAATCCGAGGCGGAACGGAATCGGCTTCTTGCCATGCTCGCCCAAAGCGAAGCGATGTCGGCCATCGGCGGCCTTGTCGGCGGCGTGGCCCACGAGGTTCGCAACCCGCTGTTCACCATTTCGGCATCCCTCGATGCCTTCGAAGCCCGCTTTGGCGCCAGGCCCGAGTATCAGTCCTACCTGGGTGCCCTGCGCGGATCGGTCGTACGCCTCTCCCGGTTGATGAATCAGCTGCTCGACTACGGGAAGCCGCCCCGTATCGATCTGGAGCTGACCTCGCTCCACGAGTGCGTCGAGCGGGCCATTGAACTCCTGCCGGCACCGCTGCGCGATCTCGGCGTCGTGATCGAGAACCGGGTGCCGGAGGACCTGCCGCGATTTCTGCTCGACGGACACATGATTCTCCAGGTCTTTCAAAACCTGATCGAGAACGCTGTTCAACACTCACCGGCCGGAGGGCGGGTGGTTGTCGGCGCAGTCCCCGCGGCGAGGGATGGGCGTGACGGCGTCACGGCTCACGTGGATGACTCGGGTCCGGGTTTCAATCCCGGTCCGATCAGCCGTATCTTTGAGCCATTCGTCAGTGAGCGCTACGGTGGAACCGGGCTCGGCCTCTCCATTGTTCGGCGCATCGTCGAGCTGCACGGCGGACAGATCGAGGCCGGCAATCGGCCCGAGGGGGGGGCAAAGGTTCTCCTCTGGTTCCCAACGTCCCCCGCCGCCGTGGCCGCCGGCGAACTGATCATGGAAGGAGCGCATGTCTCGACATCGCATCCAGCTGGTTGATGACGATCCGGCCGCACGCGCGGCGGTTCGGGAGTACCTGGAGATCCAGGGTTACGAGGTGCTCGAGGCCGAGACGGCCGGGATGGCCGTGGAGGTTTTCCGCACCGCACGTCCGGACGTCGTCGTCCTCGATTACCGGCTCCCGGACGGTAACGCACTCGAACTTCTCCCCCGTCTCAAGGCCATCGACAGCGATGTCCCGATACTCATACTGACCGGCCACGGGACCATCGACCTGGCGGTGACAGCCATCCAGCAGGGAGCGGATCAGTTCCTGACGAAGCCGGTCCAGCTGCCGGCCCTTCATGTTCTGATTCAGCGCGCCATCGACCGGCATCGCCGCGTGCGCCGCGAGGTGGCCGGATCCAACGCCACCCGTCATCCTCCCATAGATCCGTTTGCCGGCGAGAGTCGGATCATCGAGAGCTTGAGGGATCAGGCCGGCCGCATGCTGACTTCCGACAGCCCGATCCTGATCCTCGGAGAAACAGGCGTCGGCAAGGGGGTTCTGGCCCGATGGCTCCACGAGAGTGGTCCACGGCGCGACGAGGCGTTTGTCGATCTGAACTGCGCCGGGCTGTCGCGCGAATTTCTGGAGAGCGAACTGTTCGGCCACGAACGGGGATCGTTCACCGGCGCCATCGCCGCGAAGAAAGGGTTGCTCGAGGTGGCCGACCGGGGCAGCGTCTTCCTGGACGAGATCGGGGATGTCGACCGTGACCTCCAGCCGAAACTGTTGAAAGTTCTGGAGGAGAAACGGTTCCGTCGCCTGGGCGATGTGAAGGATCGTTCGGTCGATATCCGACTCATTGCGGCCACCCACCAGGATCTGGCGCGCGCGGTCCAGGAGGGGCGCTTCCGGGACGATCTGTACTACCGGATCAACGCCATTCCCCTCACCGTTCCGGCCCTGCGCGATCGTCAGGAGGACATCCCGATCCTGGCCCGGCAGTTCCTCGATGGTTTCGCCCGGGAGAGTGGCCGCCCTGCCATGGAACTCGCCCCGGATGCCGTGGACGCCCTGCGTCAGTACGCCTGGCCGGGAAACATCCGCGAGCTGCGCAACGTGCTCGAGCGGGCGGTGCTCCTGGCCGGCGAGGGCCAGCTCGCCCGCAAGGACATTCCGTTCAACCCACTCCCCGAGGCGCGGGTCGTGCTGGCCGAGGCCGGCGACCTGACCCTGGAAGCAATGGAGAAACGGTATGTGGAGCAGGTGCTGCTGGAGGAGGGTGGCCGGGTTGAAAGTGCCGCACGACGCCTCGGGATTCCCCGGAGCTCGCTTTACAATAAATTGAAACGCTGGAATCATCACTTGTCCAGATTCTAGAAATTGTGTCCCAATTTGAGAAATGTCTTGACTCATTCTAGTCTACGCGACCTTACCCGCCTAATTTCAATGGCTCATGACTGGAATGACCGTCGCAATCGAAATGCTGTCGCGGTGACTGGCGCCCAACCTAACTCATAGTCATTTTATATGTTACGGGATCACGTCCCGGCGACACCCATGCCTGGTTCGAAACACGGCAACTTATCAGCCGTTGACCACGCGCTTGGCACGCTCCTTGTAATAGACAGTGATATCAAGCGCCAGATGGGTCTGGCGAATCTGTTGGAAGGAGCAAACAAACATGCTGGAACATGTCGAGGATACGGGCTTTGTCGGATACATTGGCCAGAAGCTGCGACGCCTTCGCAAGGCACAAAATCTGACCCAGTTGGATCTGGCGGTGCAGGTAGGTATCACCAATGGTCAGATTTCCACGATCGAACGTGGTGTCTCATCGCCGTCGATCGCCTCGCTTCACAAGATCTCACAGGTTCTCGGGGTTTCCATGGCCGAGTTTTTCGAGGACGAGCCGGCTGGCGATGTGCAGGTCATTCGAACGGGTCGGGGGCGTCGGATCTCCGGCACCGATGACAACGTCCGGGTCGAGGTGCTCACCCAGCGTGGACGACAGGGCGGGGTGAACACCCTGTTCGTCGAGATCGGAAGCGGAGAGCTGCGTATCGCCCCGATGCCTCATTCGTCGGACGAATACGTCATGTACCTGATCAGGGGAAAGTGTAATCTTCGCGTCGGCAACGAGTCGCACATTCTGGATGCCAACGATGCCGTTTACGTGAAGGCCCGAGGGGAGCAGTGGATCAAGAACGTGGGCGCCGGCCCCGTCCAGGCCATCCTCGTCAGCCAGGGCACCCTCATCGGCTCGGAGGTCCAATCCCTTCTGGCCGGGGCCGGTGTCTGACGCAACCCATTTCCAGTGATAATTCGGCCGGCGCCCGGTGGAAGGATTCCATGCCCGGTGCCGGCCGTTTTTTTTCCCTGTCCCCGATCCTGTTGCTGGTTGGCCTGTGCGCCCTGATCGAAACCACGGGTTGCAGTGAGGACGATGTCCCACCCCCGCCGGAGTTCCCGACGCTGCGGGTCGTCCGAACCGCCGCGGAGCTGGACACAGCCCTCCGGACCATCACTTCCGGTGACACGATCGAGATCGACGGCGGATTTGCCAGCCCCCAGTTCGTCATGTCACAGGGCTATGTCTTCGAGGCGGATGTCAGCCCGATCCTCATCCGCTCGACAACCCGTTCGACCACCCGGCCAGAGATCGTTTTTCCGCCCAATGTGAACGCCCTGACCTTTCGGGGGCATGACGGCACCCGGCTGACGCGCCTCTCTTTCAAGGGCGGCGCCACGACCATTGTCATGGCCGATTCGCGTGTCCTCATCGATACACTCGAAATCCGGAATCCGGCACGTGATGGGGTCGAGGCCATGGGCGAGCGCTCCACCGGGCGGGTCCGCGGCTGCCTCATCGAGTTCAGACCGGTGGCAGCCGGCGGCTTCGGCGGCCGGTTCGGCGTCCTGACCGGTGATCGATCGCAGCTGACGATCGACAAGAACACGATCGTCGATGCCGGCGATTGTGGCATGCACATCGGCTCGAACGACACTGTCGCCAACAACAACATCATTCGGGCGCGGTTACACGGCCTCTACTTTGACGAAGCCAGCAGCACGCCGACGGTCTTCTGCAACAACGCCTTCCTGAGCGGCACGGCGAATTACGGTACGGTGAACGAGATCGGCGTGCCGGGGGAAAACAATTTCGCGGTCAATCCACAGTTCTGCCTCGGGAGTTATCGGTTGAGCGAAGCCTCGGGTCTGACCGCGGCGAACTCCGGGGGATGCGGATTGATCGGGGCCCTGGAAGTGGAAGACGGCTGCCCGCGCTAGCAACGCCGTGGCCACGGGGCTGGCGCCCCGCGGCGACTAGAGAATCGCCTGCCCCTGCCCCAGCAGGTCGTTGACCGCCTCGCGAAAGATCCGGCCATCCTCCGGCTGATCCTCGCCGACCTTCCGGCGATAGTCGTCCCAGACTTCAAGCAGCTCATTGCCGAGCGTCGAGAGAACCCGGCCGTCCCGACGGGCGTCGTCCAGCGATTGATGGCGCAGATTCACCAGATCGCCGATCAAGGCACGGGCAATTCGGCGGGCGGTTTCCGCGTCGACCGGTGCTCCCGGTTCCACGGTGCGGGCCGCCGGCGGCGGGGTGCCGTTGCCGTTCAGGGGACGCGAGACTTGGAAGACTGTCCGGCAGCGGGGGCAACGAACCCGCGCGCCGCCATCGGGGATGCGGGCTGCTGATATTTCGTAGCGAGTCTTGCAGTCGGGACAGCGCAGGTACATGGGTGTCGTTCCGCCCGGTTCAGCCGGCATCGAGGAACCGCCGGCTGTCGTCGATGGTCTTCTTGAGTCGCGTGCGCATTCCGCCCCACGCGGGGTCGAGCAATTGCGGATCCTCGTTCGCCAATCGATTGGCCATTGCATGGGCCCGCTCCAGCACCGCTTCATCGCGAATGGGATCGAGAATGTTGAGGCCGAACCCTGCCGGACCACTCTGGCGAACGCCCAGTATGCTACCGGCACCACGGAACCGCAAGTCGGCTTCGGCCAGGATAAAGCCGTCGAGCGTCGTCTCGAAGAGCCGAAGACGCTCGTGGCCGGCACCGCCTGCCGACTCCTCGATCAGGATGCAGTAGGAAGTTTCGGAACCCCGCCCAATTCGCCCCCGGAGCTGATGCAACTGCGAAAGTCCGAACCTTTCCGGGTGCTCGATGACCATGACGGTGGCGTTCGGTACATCGATACCGACTTCGATGACCGTGGTGGTCACGAGCAGATCGATCGTCCCCGCTCGAAACGCATCGAGAATTGCCGACTTGTCCGCTGCCTTCAGCCGTCCGTGCAGAAGTCCCGCCCGCACGCCCGAAAGCCTGGGGTGGGCTGTCAGGGTGGCGAACATCACGGTGGCTGCCTTCAAGTCGATTTTTTCGGACTCGTCGATGAGCGGATAGACCACGTAAACCTGCCGTCCCTTGTCAATCTCCCGTCGGAGGACATCGTAAACCTTCTCGCGGCTCGCCTCGCCGGCCACGCGGGTGACGACCCTGCCGCGTCCCGCCGGGCGGCTCCGGATCTGGCTGAGTTTCAGGTCAGCGGCCCTGGTCAGGTAGAGCGTCCGCGGAATCGGTGTGGCGGTCATGGCCAGCAGGTCGGGAGTTCGTCCCTTCGTCTTGAGATCAGCCCGCTGCAGGACTCCAAAGCGATGCTGCTCATCGACGACCACCAGCCCGAGGTTATGAAACTCCACCCCCTCCTGGATCAGCGCGTGAGTACCCACGGCGATCCCGGCAACACCGGAGCGAATTTCGGCCAGGACACGGACCCGTTCCGCCGACTTGAGCTGCCCCGTCAACCGGACGACCCGGATGCCGAGCGGGGTGGCCAGCTTTTCGAATGTGACGAGGTGCTGCTCGGCCAGCACCTCGGTTGGGGCCATTATCGCCGCCTGGTAGCCGGCATCGACCGCCCGGGCGGCGGCCAGGAGGGCCACCACCGTCTTGCCGCTGCCGACATCCCCCTGGAGCAGGCGACCCATGGGCGTGGGGCGACGCATGTCGGCCCGGATCTCGGCCAGCACCGTCTGCTGATCCTCCGTCAGTCGGAACGGCAGGGAAGCCTCCAGCCGATCCGCCAGCGCCGACGATTCCGGAAACGCGATGCCGGGGCGGCGGTTTTCGCGTTCGAGCCGAAGCCAGCGCAGCAACATCTGGATTTCGAGTGCTTCCTCGAAGATGAAGCGTCGACGGGCGGCGTCGATCGCCTCCATCTGTTCGGGAAAGTGAATGACTCGCAGCGCTTCGCGCCGCCCTGGAAGCTGTTCGGCGGACAGAACCGCCGAGGGAAGCGTCTCCTCCAGCTGATCAAGGCATAGTTCCAGCGCCTGGCGGACCAGGCCGCGAAGCACTCGCTGACTCATGCCCGCGGTGGACGGATAGATCGGCACGATCCGCCCGACGTTTGCCGAGTCCACATCCTCCGTCCAGATTTCCCACTCGGGGTTCGACAACCGCTTCCGCTCGTGAAAGCCGACCGTGCCGGAAACCATCAGCTGCTGGCCGGCCTCGAAGTGACGTTTCATGTAAGGCTGTCCGAACCAGATTGCCTGGAGGACGCCCGTCCCGTCCTCGAGCGTAACCACCGTGTCCGCCCGGCTGGCGCGGCGAGAAACGTCGACCCGGCGGACGGTGGCCAGGATCGTCAAATCGTGTCCGACCTCCGCCATTGCGATGGATCCGAGCCGGCTCCGATCGGCCCAGGCCCGGGGGAAGTGGTTCAATAGATCCAGGACGGTCCGAATCTCGAGGCGGGCCAGGGTTTCGGCCCGGCGGGGCCCGGCGCCTTTCAGGTACTGGACAGGCGTTTCCGGGCCGAGTTCGGCCGGTAGCGGGCGGGGGGATGTCGGAGGCATGTTCAGCTTGATCGTAAGTGAAGGTTGTGATAGATTTTCCGGGCTTTGAACCGGCCAGGCGCCGGTCGATTCAAAATCGTCCGAGTTCGCCGGTTTCTGTCTCCGGCCCGGCGCACCGTAGGAGTGTACTCAATGGCTAGAAATTGCGAAGTCTGCGGCAAGGGTTCCCAGTGGGGCCACAAGGTCAGCCACGCCCACAACGTTTCCAACCGCCGCTGGTACCCGAATCTGCAGAGCGTCCGGGCCCTGAAGGAAGGGACACCGGTCCGCATGCGGGTCTGCACCCGTTGCCTGCGCTCGAACCTCGTGGCCAAGAACACCCGGAAATCGGCGCCCGCCACGGCCTGATTCAGATTTCCAATGCCCCCGAGGCACCATCCAAAGCCTCGGGCGGCAGCGGCGACAGCAGTGTCCGCGCCGCGGAATTCAGCGGGTCAATCGTCAGAACCCGTGACAGCACCTGCTCCGCCTCAATCATTTCCCCCCGTCGCGACAGCAGACTCCCCAACCCCAGGAGCGCCGCCACGTAATTGGCGTTGATGGTCAGCGCCCGACGGTAGGCCGCTTCGGCGCTCCGCAGACCCTCCAGTCGCACTTCCGTCTGGGCCAGGAGGCACCAGGCATCAGCCAGCTTCGGATCCAGTTCGAGTACCCGCTCGAAGGCGGCCTTCGCGCCGGCCAGGTCCTGGAACGCCGCCAGCGATTTTCCCAGGTGCAGATGCGCCTGCATGAAGCGCCCGTTGATCTCGATGGCGCGCCGAAACGCGACAACACTTGCTTCCAGTTTTCCGGCCCCCAGGCAGGCCGCACCCAGGCCGAACTGGAGATCGGCAAAATCCGGGTGGATCGAAACAGCCCGCTCGAAATGCTGCACCGCGCTGTCGTACTCGCCGCGTTTCAGGAGGACCGATCCGAGATCGACCGCGCCCGGCAGGAATCGCATCTGTCCATCGATCGAGGCGCGCACGTCGTCCAGGCCGGATGCCTCGTCACCGGACAGAAATGCCGCCAGCCCCTGGTAAAAACGCGCGCGCTGGTACCCTGGATTGATGAGCAGGGCTGCGGCGAATGCGGCGCGGGCCCCGATCGGATCACCATGCTTGAGGAGGGCCAGGCCAAGGTAATAGTGGATATCCGCGAAGCGAGGGGCCACCGCCACGGCCCGGGAGAGGGAATCGACCGCGGGGCCGAACTGCCCGAGGCGCAAACGGGCAATTCCCTCGCTGAGCAGAGCCTCGCCGTATGCGGGATTGATGTCGAGGGCGGCTCCGAATTCCGTCAGCGCCTCTTCGTGGCGGCCAGTCTCGGCCAGGAGGCGCCCGAGCCGACAACGCAGATCCGCGTACGTCGGGTGTTCCCGGACAGCGGCCTCCAACTCCGCGATGGCCGAGGTCACCTGTCCGACCGAATAGCTTTCGAGAGCATTCGAGAGAACCATGGAACCGATGGATTGCTTCTCAATCTGTTCGCGCAGGTCGTCGATCAGCGCCGCCGGTACATCGACGGCCGGAAGCAGCGAAAAGCCCTCCGGCAGCGGCAATCCCCGACGGGCCGCTTCCTCGATCTCCGCACGCGCCTCGTCGGATCGTCCCACGCTGAGCAGCGTCAGCCCCAGGTAGCACCGGGCCTCGACATAATCAGGGTGGATATCGAGGGCGTGGCGCAGCCGCTGCTCGGCCTCCTCCGGCCGGCCGTCCTGCTCCGCCAGAACGCCCAGGTGATAGTGAAGGTCGGGAAACTGGTCTGAGACCTCGAGCGCCTGCCGGAATTCGATCTCGGCGGCCGCACGGTCGCCGGTGCGCAGGCGAGCCAGGCCCAGCTTGGCGTGGGCTTCAGCCGAGTAGAACCGGGCCAGCTCGTAATCGGGGTCGGCGTGGTCACGAATCTCGGTGACCGCCTGCTCGAACTCACGGACCGCATCGTCATACTCATGGCGATTGAAGTGAACGATGCCACGCGTGTAGTGCTCGTTCGTTCGTGAACCGAATATCCGGGTGAGAAACGACACAGCGACCTCGATGATCAAGAGACAGGGGCGCGACCATCACGTCCGCCGAAGGCATCGCCCCAACCTGTTCCAAAGTAGCAGATGCCCCACCGGGTTGACCACTGGAGGGCCCGCTCGCGCGAGACCTGCGCCTGGATCCACCGGCGACTGCCGCCGCGCGGGTCGGCCTGATATCATCCCCGTGTCATGACCACACCGGATTCCAATGACACCTCGATGCCAACCACCGAACCCCGGGTGGAAATCATTCTGGCGCGTCCACGCGGCTACTGCGCCGGTGTCGACCGGGCCATCGACATCGTCGATCTGGCACTCGAGCTCTATGGTCCGCCGGTTTATGTCCGTCATGAGATCGTTCACAACAGCCACGTCGTCAGTGCCCTGCGCGAACGCGGCGCTGTTTTCGTGGAAGAGCTGACGGGCGTCCCGGAAGAGTCGGTCCTGGTCCTCTCGGCCCACGGGGTGTCGCCTTCGGTGCGCGAGGTGGCTGCCGCGCGGCGCCTGCGGGTTATCGACGCCACCTGTCCGCTGGTCACGAAAGTCCACCTCGAGGCGCTCCGGATGGAGAAGGACGGTTACACCATCGTCCTGATCGGTCATCGCGGACATACCGAGGTGGAGGGAACGATGGGGCACGTGCCCCGCTCCGTCGTCCTGGTGCAGAGTGCCGCCGAGGTGGCGGACCTTGTGGTCGCCGACCCGGAGCGGGTGGCCTACCTGACGCAGACCACGCTGTCGCTCGATGAGTGCGCCGAGACGGTGCTCGCCCTCAAGGCGCGATTTCCGAGCCTTCGATCCCCGTCGTCCGACAGCATCTGCTACGCCACGCAGAACCGCCAGAATGCGGTCAAGGCGGTGGTCCCGAAGATCGACCTGCTGTTGGTGGTCGGCTCGAGGCAGAGCAGCAACTCCAATCGCCTGCGCGAGGTGGGCGAAAATCGGGGCGTCCGCTCCTTCCTGATCGACACCGCCCTGGACATTCAGCCGGAGTGGCTCTCAGGCGTCGGCCGCATCGGAGTCACCGCCGGTGCCTCGACGCCCGAGTACCTGGTGGAAGAGGTCCTCTCGCGCCTTCGCTCGGAGGGAGGCCAGGTGCTCGAGATCGAGGTCATCCCCGAGGCGGTCAACTTCAACCTGCCGAAGAATCTGCTGGACGATCTCCAGCACGATCCGCGCGGCGAGATGCTGCTCCTCTCGGCAGGACGCTCCGCCGGGGGGCGGGCCCGACCTTCGGGGGGCTGAATAAAACGGGCGGTCCGCGTCGCGAGCCGCCCGATGTCAGGGAATGGCGAGAGGGCTGCGAGCAGTCGTTCCCAACGGACGGTCTGGTCGTCGGATGTCACGGATGGTCACTCGGAGTTCAGGTTCTGCATCGCGGGATTGGAATAGTCGATCCGTCCAGTCCGACCCGGAGACACGCGGCGACCGAAAAAAGTCGCAGCGAATCCGCGGACTATCGTGACCCGCGGACGACGGTCGCGGGGGGCTTACAGCCCTATTTCACCGCGCAACGGTTGGCGCCGGCTTCCAGGTCAGTGGGATCGCCGGGGGGAAACGTCCCCTTCTCGTTGAATTTGACGATCTCATCATAGCTGGGAGGCGGCGGCGGAATCCGGCTGAGCAGCGCCGCCACGAAATCCTTCTCGCCTCTGGGGAGGCTCGAGACCGCCTCCCGAACCTGACCGAGCGTGGCCATGATGGGCTTGCGGTCAAACGGCACCGGGCGGTCGGTGTGAGCCGGCAGCACCAGGAGGCCCGGCGGCAGCGTGAAGAGATGCTCAAGGCTTCTCCAGAGGGCATGCGCCCGCTGCTCGGCACCCTTCGCGTTGGCCGCCAGGTCGGGCCGGCCGACGGCATCCACAAAGAGGGTGTCGCCGGTAAAGAGGATGCGATTATCGAGCCGCCAGCAGACGCTTTCCGGCGTGTGGCCTGGCGTGCGCATCGCGGTGAGCGCCACCGCGGAACTTAGCGGAAGGGCGTCGCTGTCGCGGACGGCCTGGTGGGGATAGCTGACGCGGGTTGTTTCCGGCAGGGCAACCGGCGCACCGGTAAGTTTTTCAATGGCCCTGGCCCGGCTGAGGTGATCGGCGTGGACATGCGTGTCCAGGCTGGCCGCGATCTTCCAGCCCCGTTTCGCCGCCGCCTCAAGGTACACCTTGGGATCGAGCGACGGGTCGATGACCACGGCGCGCCCGCCCGCGGCGACCAGGTACGAGAGGCAACCCTTTCCCGTCCGCCGGAACTGAAGCACGGTGACGTCGTCCGAACCGTTCGACGCCTCGCCCCGGCCGGCGCTCACCGGTACCTCGGCCATGTTCCAGGCCAGGCTCCACGATTTCATTCCGCCGACCAGCGAATAGGCCTTGTACCCCGCGGCTTCGAGGCGCTCGCGGGCCAGCTGGCTGGTCCTCCCCTTGGAACAGACCGCCACGACGGGAACGTCGGCCGGCAAGGCCACGCCGGCCAGGGCCAAAGGATCGCTGTCCCAGAGCTTCTGGTAGGCATCGAGATGAATGCTGCCAGGAATCGACCACTCGGCCCACTCCGCGGTCGGTCGAACATCGAGCACGGAAACAGCCTTCCCCTTTTCCAGCCATTCCCGAAGCTTGTCGACCGTGATGTCGTTCTTGTCCTTGACCATGCCATTCGCTCCCCTAGATAGGTCATCATCGTCATCCGCCCGGACGAACTGGAGAGTCGGCGGACATGGAATGATAACGCATCTGGTGGAGACAAGAACCCGCGGGTTGCGCCGCTTCAACTCGTTCCGGAACGAGTTGGGCGAATCACCGGAATCCCGATGACGTATATTCACTCTCATGCGCATGACAACTGAATCTTCCCGCCTCGCCTTCGTCACCGGCGCCACCGGCTACATCGGTGGCCGCCTGGTCCCCCGGTTGCTCGATGCCGGCTGGTCGGTCCGGTGCCTGGCACGCTCACCGGCCAAGCTGGCCGATCGGACCTGGTCACGGGATCCGCGAGTCACCCTCATCGCCGGGGGCCTGGACGCCGCGACCGGCACCCCTCTCACGGCCCCCGCCCCAGCACCACCCGACCTCCTCACCGAAGCCCTTCGCGGCTGCCAGGTAGCCTATTACCTCATCCACTCGATGATCTCGGCCGGGGCCGGCTACGTCGAGAAGGATCGGCAGATGGCGGCTCGATTTGCGGCAGCCGCCGGCGCCGCCGGAGTCCGGCAGATCATCTACCTCGGCGGGCTCGGCGAAACCGGAGAAGGTCTCTCCCGCCACCTCGCTTCGCGCATCGAGGTGGCGCGGATCCTGGCCGATGGACCGACACCGGTCACCACGCTCCGGGCGGCCATGATCATCGGCTCCGGCTCGGCCAGCTTTGAAATCCTTCGCTACCTCGTGGAACGGCTGCCGGTCATGATCACGCCGCGCTGGGTGCGGACGGAGTGCCAGCCGATCGCCATTCGAAACGTCCTCCACTACCTCGTGGCGGCGCCCGATGTGCCGGCCACATCCGGACGGACACTCGATATCGGTGGCCCGGATATTTTCTCCTATCACGACATCATGCGGATCATGGCCGAGGAACTGCACGTGGCCCGCCGCCTGGTCATCCCGGTGCCGTTCTTGACGCCGAAGCTCAGCTCGCTCTGGATCCACCTGATCACCCCGCTTTCCCGGCAAATCGCAGGCCCCCTGGCGGAAGGGTTGAAGAATCGGGTCGTGGCGGGCGACGACGAGGCTCACCGGCTGATGCCTCAATCACTGCTAACGGTGCGCGAGTCAATCCAGGCGGCTCTGGTGCACCTCGAGCGTGGGGAGGTTGAAACCAGCTGGTCGGCGGCCGGGGTCATTCCCGGCGATCCGGACTGGGCCGGCGGGCAGACGTTCGTCGATCAACGGCAAATTGAAGTCCGCGCCACGCCGCACGAGCTCTTTGGCACCCTGAGCCGTCTGGGCGGCAAGAATGGCTGGTATTCCTCTCACTGGCTCTGGCGTGCCCGCGGTTGGCTGGACCTCATGGTGGGGGGGCCCGGTCTCAGGCGGGGTCGGCGCAATCCGACGCAGCTGGCCTACGGGGAGGCGCTCGATTTCTGGCGCGTGACCGGCGTCGAATCCGACCGGCGGATCGCCCTCCGCGCCGAAATGCGACTCCCTGGTGAGGCACTCCTGGAATTCCTGGTCGAGCCAGTTGACGGCGGGTGCTCCCGCCTCACACAGATCGCCCGCTTCCGGCCGCGCGGCCTCTTTGGCCTTCTTTACTGGTGGGTGGTATCGCCGTTCCACGGCATCGTGTTTCAGGGGATGCTGCGGGGGATCGCGCGGGCGACGGAGGCGGCGCAGCGGCGCTAGTACATGTCCGGCATCCAGGGGGCGGGCCCGGAAAAGAGCGCTCCCGCCATTCGAATTTCATCCTCGGGCGCCTCGATCCAGCCGATCGAGGCCAGCACGCCGGCCGACAGGAAGCCGGAATAGAGTGGCGCCAATCCACGAATCGTGGTCTTGAACGAACCACGACCCCCACGGGTCATCTGCGCCCGGCCATCTTCAACCGACAGCAGCCACGGCCCGTTGTTCTCCGGGAAGAGTTCATCCACTACCGCGAGGTGCAGCTCACCCGACCTTCCCGGGGCCCACCCACGCATCTCAAGAGCCTTCGGCACGTCGAGGATCCGCAGCATCCAGAACATGAAGGCCTCGATATCCGCCTCCTGTTCACGGAGCTGGTACTGGAGCGGATCATCCGGTCCGCCCCACCAGATGAACTCGTTGGCCAGGCTCTTGTGATCGGCGAAGAGCGTCAGGATGCGTCGCCCGGCGGCCGGTGTCAGCGAGGCCATGTCGAGAATGTTGAAATCCGCCTTCATCCCTTCGCGGGTCTGCTTGGATAGTACGACGTACCCCTCGATTCGATCGCCGTTCATCACCTTGTAGGGGCGCGGTGGCTCTCCCTTCGGCTTGAAAATCTTCCGCCACATGTACTCGTTGCGTTCCAGGTGTCCTTCGTGACGGCGGGCCTTGGCCCGGTACACGTCGGCAATGGCCGGCTCGTCCGAAGTCCGGATCGGCTCGATTGTCAGGGCGTGATCTTTCAGGTCGATCTTCGCCGCGTCAACTTTCATCCGCCAGCGCGTTCCGGCCTGCTCGTAGCCAACGCTCCGATAGATCGGCTGCGTGGCTGGATACAGGCCGGACAGCGGCATCCCCGCGGCGCGGGCTTCCCGCAGCGCGGCCTGCATGATCCTCGTGCCGGCACCGTAGCCGCGCGCGTCCGGCGGCACGGCCACGGCGGCCACACCGGCCATCGGAACGGATCGACCACCGACGTACTGCCCCATCCAGACAAAGGCCATCTGGGCCAGAAGGCGCTTGTTCTCGGTCATCAATCGGATGTTTTCGAGTCCGATTCGTTCGAACCAGGGGGCAATCTCGGCGGCCGTGGAGCCAAAAGCCCACGCGGAATTTTCGGACAGGATCGTCACATCTTCGGGCGTGGCAATCCGGATGCTCGGTTCAGCCATGGCGTCTCTCTCAGCGTGAGCGAAGTTGGCGCGCACGGAAGGCCGCGGCCGCGGTCAGAAGCAGAATGGCGGCAATGGCGAACCTGACCGGTGTGCCGGCAGCCAGCGCCCCTTCCGTCTGTCCAGTGTAATCCAGGTCGGCCAACTTGTTCATCGGTCCGACGTACCAGAGGAGGATGTACAACCCCTCGAACAATCGACGTCCGCCGCTCATGACCCCGGCCGCCAGCGCCAGCGCCGGCACGAACAGAGCGGCCACCAACCACGCGGCCAGGCGCGATGGATCACCCATCACGGCCAATCCAGGGCCGATCGTGGCCACGAGGGAGACTCCGGCCCCGGCCAGCCATTGCGTCAGGAGCCGCCGCACCACCGGGTGCGGCGAGGAATCGAGCAGCGCCTCCGTACCATGGAGCCGCTCGCGACACCCGAGCGTCGACCAGACCGCCAGCGGCCAGATCCAGGCGATCGGGCCCAGGATCGCGCGCGCGTCGGGCGGGGCCAGGAGGCACGCCACGGAGAGCCCTGCCGCCACGAGATACCAGATGCGTGGCTGTCCTTTCAGGAGAAGTACCACCTCGGCCCGAATAAGGCCGGGAAGCCTGGGCGCCGCCCTTCCCCCGGTCAGCGGCGTAAGTGACGTCGCGGCGAACGCGGCGTGAGCGGTGGCATCGGTCGCGGTCGCGTCACCGGCCGCTTCTACCGGACCACGACCACCCCACCAGCGGCGCCGTCCCGGCCGGGTGCCATCACCTGAGAAGCGATCGAAGAACGGCACCGCCGCGGCCGTGACGCCCAGGATCGAGAGCAGCCAGAGGAAGCGCGCGGCCAGGATCGACGAGGTCCAGCGAATACCCTGCCAGTCGAATGTCTGAAGGGTCCGGCCTTGCGAGATATTGATGCCGACCGAGATGTTGTCCCCGTTGAAATTCGGCACCGCCTCGCGGGCTCCACGCATCATCTCGCCGATCAGAAAGACGGCGCCCATCGGATCGGTCCAGATGGGGGCGGTGTCCCGGTCAAGGTTCGAATTGCCGGCACCGGGCCCCACGAGCATGAAGACCCAGAAGAAAAACCACGCCACGTTGCCAAACGATCCGCGGAGTAACGGCACGGCCTCGAAGAGCACGGCCAGGGCGCCGACCAGCATCATGAACGGCATGGTCACCAGCAGGAACGGCGCCGTGAGATCGACGAGGTTGATCACCCGGGATTCGCTCCGCAGCGCCTGCATGACGCCGGCCATGAGCATCACGGCCACGACCAGCACGCCAAGGACGGCGGCATTGCTCAACGCCTTGCCCAGGAGGTAGCCGTAGCGCGAGAGCGGGGTTGCGGCCAGGACCTGTCCGACGCCGGTCCGTCGATCACGCTCGAGCGAGTTCTTGACCAGGTAGAAACCAACCAGGGAGAGGAACAGGCTGGTCAGAAGCGACACCGACGCACCAACCCAGGCGGAATTGTACCGGCCGCGCCAGCCGTCCATGTCGACGGTGGCGTAGCTGGCCGTGTTCGTCGGCAAGCCGAGTGACGCCCCGCTCAGGATGACGATCAGCGTCACCAGGAAGCTGTAACTCCGGGTGCGCTCGAGAAAATCGCCGCGGACGAAGCGAAGCAGCGTCAAGCGGGCTAACTACCCAAACTACCCGCCGCGGCGCGAGCCGCGGTGGTGCCCCGAGCCGCACTCGACGACGATTCAACGTGCAGCAGGTACGCATCCTCCAGCGTAGCCGTCGTCGGAACCGCCTCGTCAGCCGGCCGCTCCCCCACGATCCTTACCAGCACCTCCCCCCCG
>JAWXBZ010000151.1:0-7196 GCA_034440375.1 Candidatus Eiseniibacteriota bacterium | reverse complement strand
TGTCGTACGGGGAGGGAGTCGCCACCTATCATATGTCCGCCAGCCGCCGGCACCTCGGTCGCCCGTCACCTCCCTCGTATATTGATTGTACGGCGGCTGTCGGAGCCGGCAATCTCAACTTCTCATTCGAGATTGAGGGCCCGAACATCGCGGCCATCGGCGCAGCCAGCGAGGTGACGGTGGCGGCGGTCCTTTGGGACATACTGGATTCTCCCTCCTCGGATGATCTGTACCCGGGGGATGACGATCCGCTCTCCCGGTCGATCGCCGAGCTCTGGGAGGTCATGGACGTTTACATTCCCACGGCGGTCAACATCTCGCTGGAGGACTTCTGGGACGGCTGGTTCGCTCCGGCCGTCAACAACGGTTTTCTGACCGAGATGCGCGAGGTCTTCGGCGCCCTGACCTGCGAGTTCTTCCCGGACGCCCACGAAAGCGATGGTACGGCCGCCACGGCGTCGATCGTTCCGGTGGACGGTACCCCGCAACTCCATAACTTCTACGCCAGCGGCGATACCGACTTCGCCCGCTTCACTTCTCCTGCGATCGGGTCGCCATTCATACTTGAGACCGGGAGTCTCTTCGGCGACGCCAACACGACGCTAAGCATCATCGATCAGAACGGGACGAGCGTCCTCGTCACCAATGACAACCGGAACGCGTTCGACGAATCGTCGCTCCTCCAGTGGACCGCGCCGGCCGCCGGCAATTACTACGCCCGGTTGATGCATGCTCCGGATCTGGGAGTGTACGGTTCGTACAGCCTCCGGGTCATCCAGGGAACCCCTTCGGGCATCGTCTGGACCGACGTGGCGAACGTCGCCGGCGTGGGCTCGTCAAGGCCCGGGCGCGGCGGGGCCTGGGGCGATTTCAACGGCGACGGTCACCCGGACCTGTACGTCACCAATGCGGCCGGCAATGCCTGGGAACTGTTTCAGAACAATGGCGCGGGAGGATTCACCGACGTGTCCGTGCTCGCCGGCGTCACCGGAAATGGCTCGACCGGCGAACAGGCTGTCTGGGGCGACTACGACAACGACGGTGATGCCGACCTGGCCGTGGCAGTCATCGGCGTCAACATGCTCTATCGCAATAACGGCAACAATACCTTCACCAATGTCGCGGCGGCGGCCGGCGTCAATCATGCCGGAGCCGGAAGTCTTGGCGCGTCGTGGTGCGATTATGACGGCGACGGCTGGCTTGACCTCTTCGTGGGGACCATCGACGCCAACGATATTCTGTACCGCAACAACGGCAACGGTACCTTCACCGACGTGGCTGGCGCAGCCGGCGTGGGCGGTGCCGGGGAGGACACGTTCGGCGGCGTCTGGGCCGACTATGACCTGGACACGGACCCCGATCTCTTCGTCCACTACGACGGCTCACCGAACCGCCTCTTCCGGAACGGCGGCGATGGCACGTTTACCGACGTGACACCGGCCATCCTGATGGAGTCTGGCGTCCGCTCCTGGGGCGCTTCGTGGACCGACATCGATCACGACGGCGACTTCGACCTCTATGTTTCCTGCCTTGGTTCCCCCTGCCGGCTCTACCGGAATGACAGCGGCACCTTCGTGGAGCGGGGGGCCGCCGCCGGCGTCGACCCGGCCGGTTCCCAGACCGGCCACGTGGCCTTTGACTTCGACAACGACAATGATGAAGACCTGTACGTCGGTGCCTTCGATGAACCGAACCTCTACTTCGACAACCTGACCGGAACGGCCTTCTACAACAGCGGCAAGGCGGCCGACAACCTCCAGGCCCGGTCGGTGACCAGCGCCGATTACGATTCCGACGGTGATGCCGATCTCCACGTGGTTCTCTCGAACGGCAATAATCTGCTCTACTCGAACAACGGCACCGCGCGCCCGTGGATCCGGCTGCGATTGACCGGGGTGATCAGCAATCGCTCCGCGATCGGCGCCCGGGTGACACTCAAGTCCGGTGGCCGTCGCTACGTCCAGCAGATCACCGGCGGCACCGGTTACATCAGCCAGAACGAATCGCGACTCCTCTTTCCGCTGGGTACCCTCGCCGGTCCCGATACGTTCGACGTTCGATGGCCCTCGGGCGCGTTTCAGCGCGTGACCGGACTGGCGCGCAATCAGACGCACACCATCCTGGAAGTGGACCAGACAGCCGTGCCGGTCGTCGATGCCATCCGGCCGGCGATCCTGGCCCTGGCCCAGAACCACCCGAACCCCTTTCAATCCTCGACCACCATTCGATTCGCGCTGCCCCGGGCGGAGCGTGTGACACTCGTGATCCTCGATGTCCAGGGGCGGCTGGTTCGGACGTTGCTTGCCGAAGACGTTCCGGCAGGGGTGTGGGAGGAAGCCTGGGACGGGCGGGGGGCTGACGGTGGGCCGGCGGCCTCGTCGATCTACTTCTACCGGCTGACGGCGGGAGACCAGGTCGTGACGCGACGCCTGTTGCTGGCAAGGTAGGGCGACCCAGGTGCCGAAACGGGCCATTCAACTCGCGGCCCCGGCGGCCGATAACCTGTATGTCAAACAAGGCGTTGCATGATTTCCAGGGCGACTTTCGAGTCTTCGAGGGACGGGTCAAATCGGCTGAAGGGGTGAAGGAGTACTGGAGCCTCCCCCCCAAAGTTGATAAAATTTAACCGCTTACACGCGCCAGGTTTCCTGTCGAAGCCGATTTCCCGACGAAAGGTGCCTCTTCCTGCCAATGAACGACAAGAAGCTGATCCTGGTCACCGGCGGTGCCGGCTATATCGGCAGCCATCTGGTCCGCAAGCTCCTCGACAAGGGCTACGCCGTCCGAAATCTCGATAAGCTGGCGTTCGGCGACGGCCCCGTCACGGAGCTTCAGGGGAATCCGAACTACAGCCACATCAATGGTGACATCCGGCACATCGAAGATGTTGTCGCGGCCTCCAAGGGGGCCTGGGGCGTCATCCATCTGGCCGGAATCGTTGGCGACCCGGCCTGCGACCTCGACCATGACGCCACCTGGTCAATCAACCTGGAAGCCACCAAGCTCATGGTGGAGTGCTGCAAGTTCGCGGGCATCCAGCGCTTCGTCTTCGCCTCGACCTGTTCGGTCTACGGCGCGGCCGACAATTACACGCTTAATGAAGGCTCGGTCCTGAACCCGGTCAGCCTTTACGCGGAGACCAACCTGGCCTCCGAGAGGATCATCCTGAAGGGGTTTGAAGGTACCGACGTCTGCCCGACCATCGTCCGATTCGCCACCGTGTATGGTGCCAGTCGCCGGATGCGATTCGATCTGGTCGTCAATATCATGACCGCCAAGGCGGTGAAGGACGGTGCCGTCCGCGTGTTCGGCGGGGATCAGTGGCGTCCCAACGTTCACTGCCAGGATGCGGCGTCCGGCCTCATGGCCTGCCTCGAAGGATCCGTCGAGAGGGTCAAGAACGAGATCTTCAACATTGGTTCCGACGAGCAGAATTACAGGATCCAGGAACTGGGCGAACTCGTGGCCCGCTGCATTCCCGGTACGAAGGTGGAGACGATGGGGGAGAGCCCCGATCGGCGCTCGTACAAGGTGTCGTTCGAGAAGGCCCGACAGGTTCTCGGCTTCACGGCGCAGTTCCGCGTTGAGGATGGCGTGGCGGAGATCCAGCGGATGCTGGAGAATGGGGTCGTGGAGAACTACCAGGCTGATCGGTATTACAACGTCCGGTATATTTACAAGTAAGCAAGAGCGGTCGCCGGTCGTTTCGATCGACGACTACAGCGGTCGCCGGTCGAAACGATCGACGACTACACTGGAGGTTTCGTGACCACCACCGCCACCCCCCTTGCATCCGCCGGCGGCACCCCCGTGCGCTCGACATTTCTGCCCTACGCGCTGCCGATATTCGGTCCCGAGGAGGAGCAGGAGGTGCTGCAGGCGCTGGCCTCCGGCTGGATCACTACCGGGCCCCGCACCCGGAAACTGGAGGAGAAGCTGGCCGCCTACGTCGGCTCGCGCCAGGCCATTTGCGTCGACTCCTGCACGGCGGCGCTTCACCTCTCGCTGGCCGCTCTCGATCTCGCACCTGGCGATGAAGTCATCACCAGCCCCATCACCTTTTGCGCCACGGCGAACACCATTCTTCATTCGGGTGGCAAGGTGGTCCTGGCCGATGTCGAGTGCGACACGCTGAATCTGTCGGTGGCCGAGGTCGAAAGAAGGATCACGCCGAGGACGCGGGCCATCGTGCCGGTTCACTACGCCGGGCACCCGTGCGAGATGGACGACCTCATGGCCCTGGCCAGGAAGCACCACCTGAAGGTGGTCGAGGATGCCGCCCACGCCATCGGCGCCGAGTACAAGGGGACGCGGATCGGCACGATCGGCGACACCTCCTGCTTCTCGTTCTACGCCACCAAGAACATGACCACCGCCGAAGGGGGCGCCGTCACGCTGAATGACGAGGAGATGGCGGCCCAAATCCGCATCCTCTCGCTGCACGGCATGAGCAAGGACGCCTGGAAACGCTACACCTCGGCCGGATCCTGGTACTACGAAGTGGTGGTGCCCGGCTTCAAATACAACATGACCGACATCGAGGCGGCGCTTGGCCTGCACCAGCTCGACAAGGTGGACGGCTTCAACGCCACCCGGCGGCGCTACGCGACCATTTACGACAAGGCGCTCGATGCCCTGGGCAGCGTCTTTCACATGACGGCCCGGCCGAATGTGGTGAGCTCGGTGCATCTCTACCCGATACAGCTCGAGCTCGAAGCGCTGTCGATCGATCGCGCGCAGTTCATTGAAGAGCTGAAGGCCGAGAACATCGGCACGACGGTCAACTTCATCCCGATCCACTATCACCCCTACTACCGAGACAACCTGCCGTATAAAAGGGGTGACTTCCCGGTGGCCGAGCGGGCCTACGAGCGACTCATCTCGCTGCCGCTCTATCCCAAGATGACCGAGGAAGACCTGGGCCAGGTGATGGATGCCGTGGCCAAGGTCGTCCGGGCCTACCGGCGCTGACCGGACCTGGCTCGCCCGCCATGCCCCTGACAAAGCTCAATGCCGAGGAGCTGGCCCAATGGGCGGACCGTGAGGCTTATCCTCCGTACGGCTACTACCGGGACTTCATGGATGCGGCGTGCCGCTGCTATCGGGCACGACAGCTGACCGCACTGGCTGGGCGTTCCGATCATGCCGGTTTTCACTGGCAGGGCGGGGGGGAGTCGGCCGCGTTCGGACTGACCACTCTCGGATGGGATACCGAACAGTTTGGCGTTCCGGCCGGGCGGCTTGATTACCTGATTGTGGCCCCGACGGGCGACGAACTGCCGGCCGTCGATCCACGTGATACAGGAGCCAATCGACGCCTGTTCCGCGTGGCGGGTGAGGCGGCGGTGGCGATGACCGACCACGCCCGGGCCCGCGGCATCAGACATCTTTCGGCTCGCGTCGACAGTCGTGAATTGCCGGTGTTGCAGGCTCTTGAATCAGCCGGCTTCCAGCTCGTCGACGCGATCCTCCGTTTCTCGCTCGACAGTTCCGAATGGACCGGTGCACCGTCCCTGCCCGCCGGCGTCCGCCTGCGTGACGCAATCGAATCGGACATCGAACCGCTGGCGGCATTGGCCGCGAATGGGTTTCTGTATGATCGCTTTCACAACGACCCGCTCCTTTTGGAGGGCGTAGCCGACCGGGTGCATGCGGCCTGGCTGACCAACGCCATTCATGGCAAGGCGGGAGACGGCGTTCTGGTCGCCGAGGTCGATGGCCGACCGGCCGGATTCTTCATCCTGGCGCTCGATCGACTGGCGGGCGAACTCCTGGGTACGACCATCGGCACTCTCGTCCTCATCACCATCGACGGCACGCTTCGCCGACGGGGTGTCGCGCTGGCTCTCTCGCTCGGATCGATCGACTGGCTCAAGGAGCGGGGCGCCACCCGATTCGAAGTCGGCACGCAGCTGGCCAACGTGCCGGCGGCCAATGTCTATTTGAAGGCGGGCTTCAAGCTCGTGCAAACGAGCGTGTCGCTCCGGCGGATGACGTCGTGAATCGGCCTGAACCCAACGACACATCCGCGGCACCGGCCACCGTCAGGACGCCGGACGAAATCAAGGAAATGAGTGCCATCCATCATGGCCTAAAGGTCCTGGCCATCGTCCCGGCCCACAACGAGGGCGAAACAACCGCCGAGGTCGTTCGTGACATCCATCGCCTGGCGCCGGGTGTCGACGTCGTGGTGGTCGACGACTGCTCCTCCGATCTGACCGGCGACTGGGCGCGCAAGGCCGGCGCCCGCGTCCTTCCGTTGCCGGTCAACCTGGGCATCGGCGGCGCGGTGCAGACCGGCTTCAAGTACGCCGAGGATCATGACTATGACGCCGTCATCCAGGTGGACGGTGACGGCCAGCACGACCCGGCCGAAATTGGCCTCATCATGGGACCGGTTGCCCGGGGCGAGGCCGATGTCGTCATCGGCAGCCGTTTCCTCCGGAAAACGGCCTACAAGGCGCCGCTGGCCCGCCGCGTCGGCATGATTCTCTTCGCCAGCGTGGCTCGATGGGCCATGAGGCAGAAGATCACCGACACGACCTCCGGCTTTCGGGCGCTCAATCGTGAGGCGTACCGCTATTTTGCCCGACACTACCCGACCGACTTTCCTGACGCCGAAAGCCTGGTGCTCCTGAAGCGGGCCGCGTTCCGGTTGAGCGAGGTGTCGGTGAACATGAAGCCCAGGAAACGGGGGCAATCCTCGACGACGACGCTCCGCTCCCTCTACTATCCGTTCAAGATGACGATGGCGGTCCTGGTGGTCCTCCTGCGAGAGCCGCCGAAGAGGCCCGCCGGTCCGGGAGGTGATCAATGAGCACGCTGCCGTTTCGCGCCCAGATGGTCGCCGCCTGCCTGGCCCTCGGCATGTTCCTTCTCTGCCTCGACCTCGTCCGCCGCCGAAAGTTGAAGGAGGAGTACTCGCTACTCTGGATCGGCGTCACGGCTGCCATGACCGTCCTGGCCTTCTGGGGCGATCTCCTTCTCTGGGTGACCCGGTCGGTCGGCGCGCTGAACGCCAACTCGATCATCTTTCTTTTCGGCCTCGGCTTCCTGACACTGGTGGCGGTCCACTATTCGATCCGGCTGTCGGAACTGACCGACCGGAACAAGGACCTGGCCCAATCGGTCGCCATCCTCGCAAGCGAAGTCGAGGAACTGAGGAAGAATCGCCATCCATGAGCGATCCGCCATCC
>JAWXBZ010000150.1:0-26653 GCA_034440375.1 Candidatus Eiseniibacteriota bacterium | reverse complement strand
GTCAATGGCTTGCGGGGGTTTCCTTTGGGTCTTTCTTCGGCGGGGTGGGGACTATGATGACGTCGTCGAAGGTCAGGGGGGTGTTGTTGGCGGTGGGGGTTTCGTTGAAGAGGTAGACGACTTCGCCGGGGCGGGCTCGGAGAAGGGTTTCGCGGATGGTTTTTTCGGCTACGAAGTCGCTGGTGGCCAGTTCGCGATTTTGTTCGGCGAGGTCGGCGACCTGGCGGGTCAGGGATTGGTTTTCGGTGGCCAGTCCCGTGTTTTGGGCCTGGCGTTTTCTTTCGGCCAGGATGCCCTGGCGGCCGGCGACGAGTTCCCAGGTGCAGACCGACACGACGGTTACCATGATGGCCAGGAGGCCTTTTTTCCAGTGTTGGGCGGCGTTGTCGTAGCCGCCCTGGAAGGCGCGTCGGTAGCTGTTGGTTACCTGTTCGTTCAGGCTGGGGCGGTTCACTTCTGTCCTTTGCGGCCGCTGAAGAGTGAGAGGCCGGGGTATCTTGCGGCGTCGCCCAATTCTTCTTCGATCCGGAGTAACTGGTTGTACTTGGCTACCCGGTCGCTGCGGCTGGCGCTGCCGGTTTTGATCTGGCCGACTCCGGTGGCTACGGCCAGGTCGGCGATGGTGACATCCTCGGTTTCGCCGCTTCGGTGACTCATGACGGCGCTGTAGCCGGCTCGTTTGGCCATTTCGACGGCGGCCATGGTTTCGGTCAGGGTGCCGATCTGGTTGACCTTGATCAGGATGGAATTGGCAACACCGGTGTCGATGCCTCGCTTGAGGATCCTGGTGTTCGTGACGAACAGGTCATCCCCGACGAGCTGGCAGCGGTGGCCCAGTTTATCGGTCAGCAGCTTCCAACCATCCCAATCTTCCTCGGCCAGGCCGTCTTCGATCGACACGATCGGGAATTTGTCACACAGGCTGGCCAGGCGCTCCACCATGCCGGCGGAATCGAGCTTCAGATTCCCATCGCCGGCCAGGACGTAATGGCCACCCTTGTAGAACTCGCTGGAGGCCAGGTCGAGTGCGATCGAGATATGCTCCCCGGGCTTGTAGCCGGCCTTCTCGATGGCGGTCATCAGCAGTTCGAGCGCCTCACTATTGGATTTGAGATCGGGGGCGAAGCCTCCCTCGTCGCCGACGGCCGTGGCCAGCTTTCGGTCGTGGAGCGTCTTCTTCAGGGCATGAAACGTTTCCACTCCCATCCGGAGCGCCTCAGCGAACGAGTCGGCCTGGTGGGGGACGATCATGAATTCCTGGAAATCGACGTTGTTGTCGGCGTGGGCGCCGCCGTTGATCACGTTCATCATTGGCACGGGCAGGGTCCGGGCCATGGGTCCGCCGAGGTAGCGGTAGAGCGGCAGTCCGAGCGCTTCGGAGGCGGCCTTTGCCACGGCCATCGAGACGCCGAGCATGGCGTTGGCACCCAGTTTGGCCTTGTTCTCGGTGCCGTCCAGATCGAGCAGGATGTCGTCGATCAGGGTCTGGTCGAGAGCATCCTCGCCGGCCAGTTCGGGGCCGATGATCTCGACCACGTTCGAAATAGCCTGCTGGACGCCCTTGCCGAGGTATCGCCCGGCATCGCCGTCGCGCAGTTCCAGGGCTTCGTGGACGCCGGTCGAGGCTCCCGAGGGTACGGCCGCCCTCCCCATTGTGCCCCCGACGAGGTGGACATCGACCTCGATCGTGGGATTGCCACGGCTATCCAAAATTTCCCGGGCATAGACAAATTCGATGGACGTCATGGGGGACTCCGGTTGACGCGGAACTTCAACGAGCTTGTCACTTGTATCCCCAATTTGCTTGAATGTCAATACTTTAGGGGATTGGGCCCAACGCATTGGTCCGAGTCACGCCACAGATACTGAAACCCGGATTCAAGGCGCCCCGTAGTTGACCCAGGAGGTCAGGAAGGCCGTGGGATCGGTGAAGCGAGAAGGCGATGCCGAGCTGATCCAACGGGCCCTGGCCGGCGACCAGGAGGCCTATCGACAGATCCTGGAAAAGTATCGCCGGCAGGTGCTCTCCCTGGTCTGGCGGATGGTGAGCAACAAGGAGGAGGCGCAGGACCTGGCCCAGGAAGCATTCATTCGGGCCTTCCGAAGCCTCCACACCTTCGACACGAGCCGGAGTTTTCCGGCCTGGCTCTTCCGGATCACGACGAATCTCTGCGTGGATCACTACCGCCGGAAGAAGCTCGACACCGTGTCGCTGACGATTGAGAGCGATGGCGAGGAAAGGACACGCGAGTTTGAAAGTCCCGAGCTGTCCCCGGACGAGGCTTATGAAGAGAAGTCGGAATCGGAGGGGCTGGAGCGGATGATTCGATCCCTCCCCGCCGCCTACCGGATCGTGATACTGCTCCGTCACCAGAGCGATATGTCCTACGATGAAATTGCGGAGGCGTTGAACCTTCCGCTCGGAACGATCAAGGCCCGGATCCACCGGGCCCACAAGATGCTCAAGGAAAAGATCGAACGCTGGGGTTGAATATGACGACGCGCAATTCGAAGGCCGACCGGACATGTGGATGGACCGAGGAACAGTTGTTCCTCTGGTTCGACGATGACCTGCCCCGCGCCGAGCGCATCCGGTTCGAAAGCCACCTGGCCGATTGCGCGGTCTGTGCCCGGGAACGGGTGTCCTACGAAAGGCTTTTCTCACGGCTCGATTCGCTGGGGGCGCCCTCGGTGGCTCATTCCTTCGACGACGCCATTCTGGAAGGGGCCTTCCGGCCCATCCCGGCGCGGTTCGCCCTGGATCCCGGCACCGGCTGGCTGCGCGGCGCCTTGCTGGCGGCCGCTTCCATCGTTGTCCTTGTCCTTGGCGCCATGCTTCTCGTGGATGAGCAGGCGGTGGTCCAACGCGCCGCCCAGCCCGTGGTCCACCTTGGCGCGCGGGCCACGGCCGACGCCGTCATTCAGCTCATCAGCGCGGTCAATTTCTCCCAGGTTGTCATCGACCTGGTCCGTTCACTGGAACCGGTCGTTCGCTCGATGGTCGTCGTGGCCCGGGCGTTCCAGGCCGAATTCCTGCTCGTCAGCCTGCTGTTGTCACTCGTGGCTCTGGTGGGTGCGATCCGTCTTGCCGACGGAACGTCCGCGGTGGAAAGGGGGGTGCGCCGTGTCTGCCTGGTTCTCCATGTCTAGAAATTCGTTCCTGTCGGTTCTGGTTCTTTCCGGACTGGGATTCTTCGTATCCACAACCCAGGCCGCCGAGGCGCCGCGGAGCCGGACTCAAATCGATTCCCTGCGAAAGGCCGCGGACCGTGCCCAGCGGGCCCTGATCGACGCCGAGCGGATGGCCGAGGCCGACCCCGAAACCATCATCGTGGCCACCCGGAAGCCGGGCAAGTCCGTCAAGGTTGATCTCGGCAAGCGAGGCATAATCGACATTGACACCGAGGGAAGTCACGGGGACAAGGTCCTGATGGGTGATGACCTGACCGTGGCCGTCGGCGAGGTCGTGGGCGGTGATGCCGTCTCGATCGGCGGCGATATCACGGTACTTGGAAAGGTGACGGGGGATGTTGTCTCGGTCGGCGGCGATGTGACTCTCGGAGACAGTTCCTTCGTCGGGGGGGACGCCGTCTCCGTGGGTGGCAGCGTCGACCGCTCCGAATCCGCCATCGTGGTCGGAAAGGTCGTCGAGGTGGATGGTCCGGGGTTGGGAGGCTTGATGGCACCCTGGAAAAAACCGCCGAGCGAAGACAACTTTGGCTCCCGCGTCACCGGCTTCATCCAGATGATCATCTTCCTTCTGGTTCTCTTCGCCTTTGCCGCACTGGTCCTGTTCCTGGCCCGCCAGCGGATCGAATACGCCAGCGACTACCTGGCCCGCGAGCCGATTCCCTCATTGCTCCTCGGCCTCGTGTCGCCGGTGCTGCTGTTTCTCGCCTCCATCCTGCTCTGCATCACGCTGATCGGCATCCCGGTGGCGCTGGCCCTCCTGGTCCTCTACCCGGTGTTCGTTTTCGTCGGTTGGGTTGTGGCCGGTCATCGGATCGGCCGCTCCATCCAGGCTGGCGAGACGCCGCTCCGGACCGTGTTCACCGGCCTCATGATCCTGTCCGGGCTCATGCTGCTGAATTCCTTCCTCAAGATGGCCGGCGTGGGCGGGTTCCTCCGCTTCATCGTCATCTTCACCGGCCTTACGATCTCGAGCCTTGGGGCTTTTGCCGGCCTCGGCGCCATCCTCGGCACGCGTTTCCGCCGGGCGCCCATGATTCCAGTGGCACCCGCGGCGGCCGAACCGATTTCGATGCCGGCACCCCTGCCGACGCCCTGGCCACCGATCGACTGACCGGGTCATTCACCCCGATTCCCGATTCGCTTCGGGAATCGGGGTAACTGGTTGTCAGCCCACCGCTAGTTCAATCTCCGGCAGGGAAGTCGATGAACCTCCGGGTGAGCCGCCCCAAATGGCGTTGATCCGGGCTCCCCACGGCCACTTTAGGGTGGACACCGTGCAACCTGGATGGCACGCCAATTGCGGATCGAGATGGCATCGGAGGACCGCCTCATGACCATTCGTCGCATTTCCGCCACCCGGAAACATGTCGCCACCACCATCTTCGCGTGCGTCTTGGTCGCCCTGGTGGCGTCTTGCGTGGCGGTACCAACCGCAGGAGCCAGTCACGGCTGCCGGGTTCACGCCGCTCCGGACGTGATGGCCTCGTGGGTCACCGGCGTCGGAAGCCGCCTCGAATTCACAGACGTCGTCGGCAAGGATTGGGCCCTGGTCACCAGCACCAGCGATCCGGCCATCGGCTACGCGGGAAGTGGCAGCTTTCATCCCGCCTCGCCGGACGTCGTCCGAAGCGCCCTGTCCGAAGTGAAGTGGCCGGGGATGAGCCACTTCGTCGCCGATATCTTCCTGCTTCCCTATCCACGGCGCGAACTGCTCGCCTCATCGGCTGAAGCCGGCGCCATCTATCTCAGCCCGGGTGTGCACCCATTTTCCGAGGGGCCGCTGCACTCGCTCACCGTCCACGAGCTCGGCCACCTGATTCACCAGCAGTTTCTGCCGGATACCGACACCGAAGGGTGGCGCCGGTACCGCGAGCTGCGCGGGTTGACCGATACGAACAAGTACAAGGCGAGCGCCATTCACAAGAATCGCCCCCACGAGATCTTTGCCGAGGACTTCCGGGCACTGTTCGGCGGCGCGCGGGCCAACTACAGCGACAGCATCGAGAACACCGAACTCCCCGCCCCGCGCCTCGTTCCCGGCCTCTACGAATTCATGGCCGGCCTGGCCGGCTCCGCCGCCGTGGCCCAGGGAACGCCTCCGGTAATCGATCTGGCCGCCGCACCCAATCCGTTCCACGGATCCACGACCATTCATGTCGAACGATTGATCGATGGTGGGGGGCCTGTGCTGGTCGACATTCTCGACGCCGCCGGTCGACTGGTCTGTCATCTCAGCCCGATGGAGGAGGGAAGCGACAAGGTGGGGTGGAACGGCCGCGATGCTTCCGGCCGCCCTGCGGCTTCCGGCGTTTATTACGCCCGGGTCGTTCGCGGCGCGGCCAGCGCGTCAACGCGCCTCGTTCTCGTGCGCTAAAAGGTGGCGTTCGTTCGGACGCTCAACAACAGGCCTCCGTCGCCGCGCTGAAAATCGCGCGCCAGGTGGACGCGCAGGTGTTCGTCCCGGGTCTGCAGGCCGATGCCGCCGTCCGTGGCCAGCCGCGGGACGTTTGGATGGTCGTCCGCCACCCAGGCGCGGCCAATGTCGACAAAGACCAGCGCTTGGACGATCTTCCAGACATCGATCGAGTATTCCACATTCAAGAGCGCCAGCCGATCACCCCGAAACGTTTTGTATCGATGCGCCCGCAGCGTGCTGATGCCACCCGCGTAAAGTTCCGATTGCGGCGGCAGGGTGCCGCCGGTTGCGGCCCCGGCCAGGACCCGCGCGGCCAGGAACTGGTGGGAAGTCAGTTTGAGAAAGCCGCGGGCATCCAGGCGGAGGATCCCGTAATCGAAGTTACCGCCCAGCGGGCCACCGACCCCTTCCCAGGTCAGGCGCACCAGGTCCTCGTTGCCGCGTTGAACATCGCCGATGAAGGGGATTCCTTCGCGCCGGTCGTGCGGTCGCGTGTCATGCGTGAAGCCAACTCTCACGGAGCGACGGGTGCCGGGAATGGCGGCCCTGTTCTCGCGGAAGCCATCGTCCCGGAAGACGGCCCAGTCGGTGGCGTTGACCAGCGGCCGCTCGTCCTGTGCCATGAGCTGACCGTCGATGGACCAGTGACGCGACCAGTGCCAGCTGCCGAAGAGCCGCGCGCCCTCGGCATCGGCGTACTCGCGGTAATCCTGCTGAAAGAAAAGAGCGGCCAGCGTGTTCTCGCTCGAGCCGACGATCTCACCGTCATAGGCAAAGTGGCGTGTCGCGTGCCAGCCCGCGGCACCGAGCACCAGTCGATCCCCGGAGAGGATCGGCTGGGAGAGTTCCACGGACCAGAGCCCCCGATCGCGGGCGGGGGCAAAGCCCGCCTCCACGAAAAGTCGCGGCCGGCGTCGCGTCGGATCGTGATGGCGATACCCGCCATAGAAGGCCGCGCCGTCCACCGCGCGGTAGGCGAGGCGCACCGTGATTTGACTCGGCTCGTCCCGATCGATATCCCCCCAACGCACCACCGGAAGCGCCGCCCCCGGCCCCAGCTCGTTGTCGAAAGCATCCCCGCGGGCTGCACCCGCCGTCACGGCCAGCAGCATGGCCGCCCACCACCCGATTCGCCTCACTCGCCATCCCCCTTGTCCATGCGGTAGCGCTTCATCTTTCGATAAAGGTTCGCCCGGTCGATGCCCAGCCTTCGGGCCGCCTCCGACATGTTGCCGCCGGCTCCCTCGATGGCTTCCTTGATGGCCTTGCGCTCGGCTTGCTCCACGGCACCCCGAAGATCGGATTCGTCGGGGGTCGTCGCCGCACCGCCGGTGCCATCCGTGTCATTCAACTCCGGCAGCAGGCGGACCAGCGTGGCCGGGTCGACCGTATCGGTCTCCGACAGGATGGCCAGACGTTCCACCGCGTTGCGCAGCTCGCGCACGTTACCCGGCCACGGATAGTCGCCAAGACGATTCACCGCCTCCTTTGTCAACGTCAGGTGTGGTCGTCCCGCGCCGGTCAGACCCCGATCCAGGAATCCGGCCACCAGCGCCGGAATGTCCTCCGGGTGCTCGCGGAGCGCCGGCACCTGGATCGGCACGACGTTCAGCCGGTAGTACAGATCCTCGCGGAAGCGGCCCGCCTGGATTTCGAATTTAAGATTCTTGTTGGTGGCGGCAATCAGGCGGACATCCACCATGACCACGCGCGAGCCGCCCAACCGTTCGATCTCGCCGCTCTCGAGCGCCCGGAGCAGCTTGGCCTGTGCTTCCAGGCTCATGTCGCCAATCTCGTCCAGGAAGAGGCTGCCGCCGTCGGCCAGCTCCATTTTTCCCTTGCGGGCCGCCGTGGCGCCGGTAAAGGCCCCCTTCTCGTGGCCGAAGAGTTCGCTCTCGATCAGGTCGCGCGGGATGGCCGCGCTGTTGACCCGGACGAAGGGGCGGTCGCGGCGCGGGCTCTGTTCGTGAATGGCCCGGGCCACCAGTTCCTTGCCGGTTCCGTTTTCGCCCAGGATCAAAACCTTGCCGGCGGTCGGCGCCACCCGGGCGATCTGCTTCCGCAACCGCTCCATGGCGCTGCTCTCTCCGAGCAGCGGTGAGCCGCCGGCGGCGTCGACGCGGAGTTCGTCCCGTTCCCTCTTCAGGCGGGCCATGTCCAGCGCGCGGCCGATGGTCACGATGAGGCGTTCGGGTGTGACCGGCTTCTCCAGAAAATCCCACGCGCCGAGTCGGATGGCCCGAACAGCCATGTCGATGTTGCCGTGGCCACTCATCACGACAACCGGCCGGCCCGCCAGCAGCTCCCGGCTCGACTCCAGAAATTCGAGGCCGTCCCCGCCGGGCATCCAGACATCGAGGAGGACCAGCGCCAGATCATCGCCCCCTTTTTCCAGCGACGCCCGGGCCTCCGTGGGGCTGGCGGCCTCCACGACGCCGTAGCCTTCATCGGCCAGAAACGTTGCGATCGACCGGCGGATGCGAATCTCGTCGTCGACCAGCAGAATGACCGGCGCCACGCGGGCCGCATTCATGACAGCGATTCCGGGGATGCCACGGTCGGCAGCCAGACGCGGAAGAGGGCTCCGCCCGACGCGCCATCAACCACTTCCACCCGACCGTGGTGGGCGCCCACGATCCTTTCCACGATGGCCAGGCCAAGCCCCGAACCTTCCGCCTTGGAGGTGACATGAGGTTCGAAAATCCGCACCCGTTCGGCCGGGGGCACCCCCGGCCCGGTGTCCTCGATTTCGATCGTGGCCCAGTCGTGACCGCCCGCACGGTTGGCCGCCACGCGAAGAATGACACGACCACCTTCGGGCATGGCCTCCGCGGCATTCTTGACCAGGTTGGTCAGGACCTCCCGGAGGAGGCCACGATCCACCAGCGCGGCCGGCGACGGTACGGCGACTTCGATCGCAAGCACAACGCCCGGAAACTCGAGCAGGGGAGCGCTTCCGGCGACAAACGTCGCGAGATTGGTGATTTCGGGATCGGGTTCCGGCATGCGCGCCAGCTCCGCGAAGTTCGCGGCGAGCCGCTTCAGCGCCTCGACCTCGTCCAGGATCGAACGGACGGCCGGCTGAACTTCGGCCCGCAGTGCCGGGTCGTGCGCCAGGAGCCTGTCAATGCGATGGAGGGCCAGGGTGATCGGCTGGAGCGGGTTACGAATTTCATGAGCGACGCGCAGGGCCGCGTCGCGCCAGGCCTGGGCCCGTTCCGCGCGCGCCAGGCGATCGCGTGTCTCCGTCAGCTCGGCGGTCATTTGATTGAAGGCGGACACGAGGCTCCTGATTTCGCGGGTACCGCTCGGTGTGACGCGCGTTTCGAGGTCACCCTGGGCCACCCGGTCCATGGCCAGCGCCAACTCCTCGACCGGACTCGACAGGTTTTCGGACAACCGCCCGGCGACCCAGACGCTGGTGACACCGAGTACCAGAAGCAGCAGCATGGCTCCGATTTGCACTGCCGCCTTGTTCAGGTTGGCATCGGCGCGCAACTGCTCATGTCGCGACACGGCACTGTTCAGATCGGCGAGTCTCTCATAGAGGGCCGGATCGAGATAGATCCCGACGGCGAGCACCGGTCCGGGCGGACCCTTGGGGCGCGGCATCCTCTGGGCGAATGCCAGTTCGCCCCGGCTGCCCCGCAGGAAAAGTCCCGACTCGAGATTGCCCTTTCCCCATTGCACGAGGCCCACCGGTGCTTCGACGAGGGGATCACGGGTGAGGATACGCACCGGCGTCCAGAGCGAATCCGGTGACGCCGGATATAGCACCATGAAGTCGACATTGAGACGCTCGCCGATTTCCGGGGCGTGCTGTTTCAGTTCGCCCCAGAGAGCCGGCTTCGCCACTTCGATGGACAGTGACCAGCGCTGCCGCAGGTCGTTCTGGATTCGGGTCAACGTATCGTTGGTGATGGAAAGGGCGTTCTCGAACGTCTGGCGCACGGCGGGGCTGGCCCACCGGTCGAGTGCCCACGGCAACGACTGCAGGAGGATCAGCGTAAGAATCACGGCCGGAAGCAGCGACAGGAGGAGAAAGGCCACTTGAAGCTGAAATCGGAGAGTGCCGCGCCGTTCGCCGGCCATCAGCAGAAAGGTGGGCCTAGCGGGCCTGGGTCACGCCGAGCTGACCGCAGGCGGCGTAGATGTCACCGCCGCGTCGACGTCGGATCGTCACCGTCTTGTCGGCGGCGAGGAGCTGGTCCTGGAATCGTTCCGTCTCGGCCGGCGTGGGTGGGGAGAAGCTGTGGTAGGGAGAGGGGTTGAATGGAATCAGGTTGATCTTCGAGGGGAGGCGGGACGCCAGGTTGATCAATCGTCGGGCATCCGCCTCGGAATCATTGACGCCGCGCAGCATCACGTATTCCAGCGTGACGCGACGGTTCGTGGCCCGGGCGTAACGCCCCGCGGCCTCCAGCAACTCCTCGATCGGATACTTCTTGTTGATCGGCATGAGTTCGGAACGCTGCTCATTCGTCGTGGCGTTCAACGACACCGCCAGCCCCAGCGGGATCCCTTCCGTGGCCAGCCGGTCGATCATCGGCACGATGCCGCTGGTCGAGATGGTGATTCGACGGGGCCCGATGTTGAGACCCCGAACCTCCTTCATGATCCGAATGGCCTTGAGAAGATTTTCGTAGTTGTCGAACGGCTCGCCCATCCCCATCGCCACGAGGTTGAACCCCTGTTCCCGCTCCACGAACTTCCTGGAGAGGTACAGAATTTGGCCCACGATCTCGCCGGCTTCCAGGTTACGGAGGCGACCCATCAGTGCCGTGACACAGAAGCCGCAGCCAATGGCGCAGCCAACCTGGGTCGAAAAACAGATGGTTTCCTTGTTGGGAAGTCGAAGGAACACACCTTCGATTTCGCGGCCGTCCGCAAGAGCGAACAGGCACTTGGTCGCCGAGCGGTCCCCCGCCGTTTTCTCTTCCTTCGGCGCCATGGCATTGATCTGGTAGACAGCCGTGAGGGCCTCGCGGGTGGGGCGGCCAATATCGGTCATCCCGGCGAAGTCGAGAACCCCTTTCTTGTACAGCCAGCTGAAGATCTGGTCAGCCCGCCAGCTTTCGAGGCCCAGTTCGGACATTTCCGTCCGGAGTTCCGGCAGGGTCCGATCGAGAAGCGGGCGGAGGGGGGTTGGCATTGTCATGGGTAGGCATGGTAACACGGCTGCCCACCCCGAGTTCGAGGTGGATGGCTTTGATCCAACTTGCCGTCACCAGTCAACGCGGGCCTCCACTTGACAAAGAACAAAATATAGATATCATTATTTAATGATGGAACTGTATCAGCAAGCCGCGTCACTATTTCAAGCGCTGGCCGACCCGACACGCCTCGAGCTCCTTCAGCGGATTGCGCCTGGCGAATGCTGCGCCAGTGATCTCCACACGGCCCTCGGCATGAGCCAGCCTCGCATCGCCCGACACTTGAAAATACTGGTGGACGCCGGCCTCATAACGGCCCGGCGGGACGGACGATTCGTGCGCTATGTCGTCACCCGGGAGCGGGCCGCCGGGGGCGTGCTTCTGGCTGCCCTCGGCATCCTCGCTTCCAATTCGGGCCGCGGGGGGGAGGCGCCGGCATCCAGGGTAAGTGTCCAGCGGACGAACAGGCCGGCTGGGACAACCCCGCCGCCGATTCTGTCCAATGAACCGATCGGGGTCACCGAGGATCCCCCGCGGGGCGTACTTGAGGACTTTCTCCTTTGAGCTTGACCCCGGGTCACAGAGGCCAGGTGGCCGTGATTGATATCGGGACGAATACCGTGCGACTCCTTGTGGCCGAGGACACTCCCGGCGGACGGGTCGTTCTGGACGAATTCGGTGACGTCACCTGCCTCGGCGGCAGTCTCATCCGAACCGGTCGGATCGAACCCAACGATCTTCTGCGCACCGAGGCCTGCCTGATCGAGGCCATGCAGCGGGCCCGTGACACAGGCGTCCGGGTATTGGATATCGTCGGAACGGAAGTATTCCGTCGCGCGACCAATGGCGCCGAGGCAGCGGATGCGTTGTCCAGCCGAATCGGCCATCCAATTCGTGTTCTGTCGGGCGAAGAGGAGGCCGATGCCTCCTATCTCGGTGCCGTGGCCTGGTCGCTCCCGCCGGCTGGCGGTGCGATCGCTGTTCTGGATGTGGGGGGAGGCAGTACCGAGTTGATCCGCGGTGAGGGCCTCAGTCGACAGGCCTCGTGCAGCCTGCCGATCGGCGCTCTACTGGTCACGGACCGCTGGTTTGACGCCGACCCGCCCGGGAGCATGGCCGTCCATTCGGCCAGCACAATACTGGCAGCGGAACTGGCACCGCTTGCGCCCGACAAGTCCGGACTCGTTGGCAACGAGCGGCTGATGGCCGTCGGGGGGTCAGCCTGTGCCGCCGCCGCCTGGGTCCATGACATCCAACCATTTGAAGCCGGTCGGGTCCATGGGCTCCGGGTATCTCGAAAGAACCTGCTGGCTGCCGTCGGTGAACTGGCCGGTTTGACCGTCCAGCAGCGGATGGATCGAGGGGGGCTCGGAAGGGGCCGCGCCCGTCTCCTGCCTGGCGGTGCGGCGCTCCTTGGGTCCGCACTGCAGGTGATGAATCGAACAGAGTTCGAAACTTCGGTCTTTGGACTGCGTCACGGTCGGGCACTTCTGGCCTGGGGCGAAACTTTGTGAAAAAAATCACAAGCTCCACCGGACTCAAATGCTTTGACAGTACCGGAGTCACGTTCCTATACTTCCTTCGGGGAGCGTCACATGCCGCGTCGGATCAGCGTGACCGTCGCGCCGTGTTCCCGCCTTCCTGCCACGGGTTTTCGAGGTCCCCACTTCTCAACCACCCAGTTGGCAGTTTCACCCAGGTCCTGGCATCGGGCTCCCGTCGAAAGCATCCCGGTGCCAATCGGAGTGAAGGAGCAGTCTTCATGCATCCAAAGCGAGTCCTCAAATTCACCCTGGTGTTCAGTATCTCGCTGTGGGCGCTGACAGCACTCCTTCCGGATCGCGAGGTTCTGGCAGCCAGCAAGAAGCCGGGGCCCGTGGTCGAGCAGGTCGCTGATTCGTCCCGGGGCGCTCTCGGATCGTCTTCCCGCATGACAACGGGTAGGACGGACCTGAGGGGCGATCCCGACCAGACGACGCAGACCGGCGATAGCCAGCCACTGCCCGGGAACGGTCCGCCGTCTCTCGGTCGCAGCCTGCTGGGTACGCTGTTTCGCGTTTTTGGCGGATTGTTCGGATCGATCCGGGGGTTTTCTGTCCGCTGACCTTTAGCCAGATGTTGTAAGCCAGAATTCGCCGACCGTTTGTGTTGGCGACACGTGCTCTATGGTCGTCGGGGGCGTCAGGCCATGGAAGATTTCCAGCAGCAGGAACGAGGTCGCATGAGGTCAAAGCCGCGACCGTCCCCAGCCGTCATGGCTGATGGGGACGAGAGTGCCCGGCTTGTAGACCGGGGCGATTTCTTCTTCCGAACCGAGAGTTACTCCTCGGCGCTGGAGAGCTATGCCCAGGCCCTGGGCCGGCTCGACGGGCGCGGCGACCACGAAGCACGCGGGGTCCTCCTCCTCAAGGTGGCCCGGTGCCACCAGGCCCGCGGCGATATGCAGCAAGCGATTGAGTGCCTCGATGAGGCCAAGGTCGATCTCCGAAGCAGCCGCGACGGTGTGCAGCTTGGCAAGCTTTATGCCCTGCGTGCCACGCTTCTGTACGAACTCGGACGCTACACCCGCTCCCTTCGCTACGCTGATCTGGCCTACAAGCTCCTGCGCGGAACCGGCGATAATTCGGCCATCGCACAGCTTGAATTGACACTTGGTTCGCTCTGGATCCGCCTTGGCGACCCGGTGCAGTCGGGCCAGTTTTATACCAGCGCTCTCTCCACCTTCCGTCGAATCGACGACAAGGTCGGCACCGCAAAGGCGCTCAACAACCTCGGCATTCTGCACAAGAACGCCTGCGAGTGGCGTGAGTCCATCCGCTGCTTTGCCGGCGCTCTCGAACTGGCTGAGAAGCAGGCGCTGATCCGATTCGGCGTGGCCGTTCGCCTCAATCTCGGCATCGTTCACTTCAAGCTCGGCGATTGGAACCTGGCCGAGGAATCGCTCAAGCGGGCACGCCAGATCGCCACGGAAAATTCATTCGTGGCCCAACTGGTGCCGATCGACCTGGCGCTGGGCAACATCGAGCGCCGCCGTCGGCGTTGGAGCGTGGCGGCCGAGCTGTATCGTGGGGCGCTGGAGCGGGCCGAGGCCAACGCCTACTCGCGGGAAACGATCCTGGCGCTGGAGTTCACCGGCGAGCTGCACCTGGATCGCGAGGAATATGAAGCCGCCGCCGCCCTGCTTGTCCGCGCGCTGGCCAGGGCCGAACAAATTGCGCCGCTGGGTGATCTGGTCAACGAAATATGCCGGCGCCTTGGCGAAGCCCGCCTCGGCCAGGAAATGTACGAAGAAGCCCTGGCACTGGGGCAGAAGGCACTCTCGTCGTCCTCGAAGATCAACGATCAGTACGAGCGTGCCATTGCCTGTCGACTCGTGGGGCTGGCCTACGCGCGGCTTGGCCGGGAAGTGGAGGCGCGCCAGTTCATCGGTGAGGCCATCGATTCACTCACCCGCGTTGGCGAATCATTCGAACTGGCCCGGACTTTTCTCATGGCCGGCGAAGTCGGGGACGGCAGTGAAACCGAGCCGGCCGAGTGGATCAAGCGCGCCTTCGGGATTTTCCTCTCGCTCGAGTCGCGCGGCTACGCTGCCCGCGCCGCCTGGGCTGCGGCGGAGTGGTTCGTGCGCCGTGGCCGGCTGGATGAGGGCTCGGTGTATCTCGATCGGGCCATGACGCTGACCACCGAGGACGAGGAGCCGGAATTGTGGAGCCGCGTGGTCCGCCTGCGGCGTGAAGTCGAAAACGAATACGCCGATCACTGGGTGCGCGCCGGTGGTGGCCTCGAGTCCTTCCAGGAACTGACCCGCCTCTTCCGCGGATCAAGCGATGTCAATACGGCGCTGGGCGAAGTGCTGCGCCTCGGCATCTCCCGCAGTCAGAGCGATCGCGGCTTCGTGGCGCTCGGCGATGGCGGCAGCGCCATGAAAGTCGTGGCCCTCCAGGGTTTGACCCTGGTCGAAGCTGAATCGCTGATCGCCAAGCTGGCCCGGCCGATCAAGGACCTGAGCGCTGACCCGCGCCCCGTCATTGTCAGTCAGCTCTCCGGTGATCCCAGGTTCTCGCTCGAGGAGCGGGCAGGCATGCCCGGGATCCGGAGCCTGGCGCTCCTGCCGCTGGCGCTGCCAAGCGGTACCCCCGGCCTCTTCTACGCCGACAGACTTCACGACAATGAGATCGGTGCCTTCAATCAGGGCGACCTCAATCTCCTGACGCTCCTGACCAACCTGGCCTCGCTCTCCGTGCTGGAGCATCAGCGGAAAGAGTTGCTCAAGGAGAACCAGAGCCTGAAGAACCAGCTCTGGCACCAGCCCTACACCGAAATCGTGACGCAGAACGCGCGGATGATCGAAATTCTTCGCATGGCGGAGAAGGTGGGTGACTCGGGCGCGAGCATCCTGATCGAGGGCGAAACCGGCACCGGCAAGGGGCTCATTGCCCAGTCGATTCACGACCAGAGCCGCCGACGCGGCAAGCCATTCATCCAGATCAACTGCGCCGCCCTTCCCGAGCAACTTCTCGAGAGTGAGCTTTTCGGTCACACGCAGGGTGCCTTCACAGGCGCTGTCCGCGAAAAGACCGGCTTGTTCAAGGAAGCCGAGGGGGGAACGCTCTTCCTGGATGAGGTCGACAAGACGACGGAGACGCTTCAAGCCAAGCTGCTTCATGTCCTTGACAAGAAGGAAATCCGGCCGGTCGGCTCGACACGCTGGACCACGGTTGATACGCGCGTGATTTGTGCCACCAACGTCGAACTGAAGGAGAGGATCCGCAGCGGCCGCTTCCTCGAGGATCTCTACTACAGGATGAATGACTTCATCATCCGGGTGCCACCGCTCCGCGAGCGGCCGGACGACATCGCACTGCTGGTCGAGCACTTCCTGGCCCGCTTCTCAACCCAGTACGGCAAGGGGGACCTGGTACTTCTGCCGGAAGTGCATCGGGCGCTGAACGAGTACGATTGGCGCGGAAATGTCCGCGAGCTGGAAAAGACGATTCGGCGGCTGGTGGTACTGTCAGACGAGAACGAGCCGATCGGATTGAGCGCACTCCCATTCGACCGGCCCGCGGTGTCCGTGGCGGCTCCGGCCAATGGGGCTGCCAGCCTGCGTGATGAAGTGGCCCGCACCGAGCGGCGCGTCATCAATGACGCTCTCGATCGCTCTCAGTGGAACAAGTCCCAGGCTTCGCGGGAATTGAAGATCAGCTACCCGTGCCTTCTGAAGAAGATCAAGGAGCATGGTCTCGAGCGTCGCTCCACGCACTGACAAGAGTTATCCCATTTGCATATAAATTATCTTTACAATGCCAACCGATTGATATTATCTAACTTATGGTGATCGCTCCCCAGGACTGGAAAATCAATTAATAGTTGATGAGGGTATTCCAGCCAGCAGCCCCGATTGAGCAGATATCCACATGGTTCATTAAAGTCAAACACGGCAATAGGTTAGATCGACATGCGATGCCTCCTTCAGGAAGTATTGGTAGTTGGCACAACCAATGCTTGTCAAAGAGGTCGGAGGGGGGACCTCCAAAACACCGTCGGCCGATGGCCTGAAGACCTGTGGTATCGCCTCTGATCGCCCCAAGAACACTGGTCTTCAGAGTCCATCGGCGGGTGTTTCATCCCGCGACAACTGTCGCAGGGATCCGCGAGGGGGCTTAAGACCATGCGGCGCGAGTCAGCAACAACGTACAGCGATCAGTTCGAATACCTGGCCGATCGCTTCGAACTCATCCGCCTCAAGTGCGACGCCTACGCCCTCCGAACCGAAGCCGGTGACTTCGAGCGAAGCGCCCGCTGGAATGAGCGTCACGGCAAGAGCCACCTCCTTGGCTCCATCGACGACCTCGATCGCACGATTTTGCGCCGTGAAGAGGCCATTGCCCGCCGCCTTCGCGAGAGCGAGGCTCCCGGCAATCGATTCGCCATCGATCAGTTCGCTGAAACCCACCAGCTCACCCGCGCGGAATACGACATCCTGCTGGTTCTTCTGTTCAACGAATCGGCCGGGCGCGGCCAGGGTCGGATTACCTCGGGCAACGACATCCTGAATCTCCTGTTCACCAGCCACGTCGAGGCCCTGCGTGCCTCCCGTTACCTCAGCTCATCCTCGACACTGCTGAATCACGGACTGGTCCGGGCTCTTCCGGAAGAGGAAGGATGCAATTTTCTTCGGTCCAGCTACGAGGTGACCGAAAAGACCCTCCGCGAAATCCTGGGCGTTCGTGCCCGGCCGGATGGCGGCGAATCCGCGCAGGCCATGACGGACGTCCTGCCCGAGGGGCCGTACCGCTTCATCACCCCACGTTTCCATCTGGAACGGGTGGTCCTCGAAACGGCCGTTCGTCAGCAACTCGAGGACGTCCTGTGGCAGATGAACGACGGGCGCGTCCTGTTTGACGATTGGGAACTCGGCCGCCTGCTCGAAAAAGGGCGCGGCGTCGTGGTCCTGCTCTCCGGCCTTCCCGGAACCGGCAAGACCATGTCGGCCGAGGCGCTGGCCGGCAGTCTGGGTTGCAAGCTACTGGTCGCCGACTACTCGCAGCTCGAGAGCAAGTGGATCGGTGAGACTGAAAAGAACATCGTGGCCGTCTTCCGCGCTGCCCGCGACTCCGGGTCCGTGCTGCTGCTCGACGAAGCTGATGCCATCCTGGCCGGACGCCTGGAGGGCGGTCACTATAACGATCGGGCCTACAACCGCCAGGTCAGCCTGTTGCTGCAGGAACTCGAGCAGTTCGAAGGCCTCTGCATCCTGACCACAAATCGCGAAACCTCGCTGGACGAGGGGCTGGCCCGTCGCCTTGGCGCCACGATCCAATTCGGCGTACCGGGCCCGGCCGAGCGCGAACAGATCTGGACCGGCCTCATCTCGAAGCGCGTTCCTCTGGCCAGCGATGTCGATTTTGCCGAACTGGCCGCCAACTTTGCTCTGTGCGGCGGCAACATCAAGAACGCCGTCGTTACCGCTTTGCGCGGCGCAGCTCGGCGGGGCGGCGCCCATTCGCAGGTCCGGCAGGTTGATTTCATCAAGGCCGCCGAGGCCGAGAAGAGCGTTTTCCTGAAGACCACGAGACCGATCGGCTTTCGACTGAAGGAGCGGGTCTCGTACTCGTAAGCGGGACCACGGTCCCGAAAGTAGTAAACGGAAACACGCCCGATCCAACGCACCGGATCGGTGCCCATACGACCAAGGATGCCGGCTCCCGGCTCTCAGACCATGAGATGGGGGATGTCCAGGCTGGTTCCAGGAGTTAACCGGCATCCGCGGATCTGAACCCGGCGCTTCGCAAGAGGCGCCGGGTTTTCCTCGTCTGAACCGACGTTTCATGACACGTCGCTGTCGCGTCACCGCATCACCAGCCCTCCCCAGAGCGGCCCCAACCGACTTCCGGCCGCTTACGCTGATTCCGCCGCCAGGCTGCAATCCATTGATTGACATCAAGATATGGTGATGTCGCACACCACTCATGATTCTGGCATCCAGGTTGCAATAGCCCCCTTTCAGACCTGTTTGGGAGGACTGTTCGATGAAACCTGGTGAGGGTTGGTGGAAAGGGATCCGGAGGAATCCGGCGACCGGAATTCTTGGGGCGGGCCTGGTGGTCCTGGCGTTGACCGGCTCGCAGTGCGACGAGTGCTGGACCGACGACTGTGACTGTTACGACCTGAATGATCGCGCGCCGTTTGCGCCGAACGGTGTCTATTCGGTCACCGGGGATGGGCGGGTGGATCTGTACTGGAATCCATCGCCCGAGGAGGACCTGCATCACTACCGGGTGTACATCAGCTCCGACTCGGATGGGCCGTTCGAATCGATTGGCGAGACGTCGGCCACCTGGTTCGCGGACCGCGACGCCCGGAATGGGGAGACCGAGTGGTACGCGGTATCAGCGGTCGACGAGTGTGGCGAGGAGAGTCCGCTTTCGGGCGACGAGGTCTTCGACACCCCGCGGCCGGAAGGGCACGACCTGGAACTCTGGAATCGGTTCGGCAGCCGTCCCGAGCTTTCCGGGTGGGACACCGTGAATCGGCGGAGGCAGCCGGCCAACGCACCCGGCACCGATGTCTGGGTCGAGGTTGTTGGCGGCCGGCTGGAGCTGGTGGCCGCTGCCGAGGCGGACATTCAGGATTCGGGGTTCGGGCCACCAACGATGGTGGACTGGGCGCCAATCGAGGGGTGGTCGCCCCGCGGGCGGGTCGAACTGATCGAGGGCCACAACTACGTAATCCGTACGGGCGACGGCTATTTCGCCCGCTTCCATGTCGTGAATGTGTCGAGCGGACGGGTTGTGGTCGATTGGGCCGTGCAACTGGACCGCGGGAACAGGGAATTGTCAACGACCCCGCCGACCGAGGATATCGTGCCGGCGGATCGTAAGGAGAAGTAAGCATGAAGACCTTTCGTGGAATGCGCGTGGCCACTCTCATCGTGGCGCTGGTGAGCCTCACCGTCAACCTGGTTCCCGCGTCGGCGGCGCCCCCGGCGCCTCCCCCGGCGAACCGCCGCATCATCGGAGCGCCACCATCACCGCAGCGAATTGTGGAGGTGCCCGTACCGCACCGTGACCGGCGTGCGCTGGATGTCCAGATCGAGCTTCTCGGTGGAGATGGGCGGCTGGTTTACCCCGGTCAGCCGGTCGGATTCAGCTTTCGGGTCAACCGGGATGCCTACGTCGTGATCTATGACATCGATACCGAGGGCCACACGCATCTTCTCTACCCGCGCAGCGCGTGGGATCCGGAATATGTCCGCGGCGGCGTGCTCCATCACCTGCCTGGCCGCGATGCCAATTACCGGCTGGTGGCCGATGGACCTCCCGGGGAGGAGTTCGTCGTGGTGGTGGCCAGCGACGAGCCGATCGCGGATCGGTGGGTCGAGTGCTGGGATGGCCTGGCCGGCCGCCACGAGTACGACCAGCTGGGCGGCACCTCGGCCCGGACCGGGTTCGTTCGCGGGGACCGTTTCGTGGCGATGGATCGGGTGGCTTCGCGTCTGATCGAGGTACCGGTCGAGCGATGGGAGCGGGGTACAGCCCGGGGTTACACCTCCTTTTTCGTGGGGGACCCGACCTGTCGTCCGGGACGTTCGGGCCGCCAGGGGCGGGGGCAGGGACATGAGAAGCGGCGGCATTTGCGGGGCCAGTAAACCCCGGTATTACCCATAGATGACCGGTGCGGCCAATGTTGCCGCGACGGGAGAAAAGGGGCGCTGCCCGGGTAGGACCCGGGCGGCGCCCTTCGTTGACGGTAGCGCGCGCAGTCCGATAGACTCTTGTCCCTGCAAATCTTGCGCACTTCCGGTCCGTCCGCGGGCCCTCGTGAGGAGAGTTCTTGATCGTCCGCGTCCTACACCTGATCCTGTTCCTGTTTTTTTCCTTGATCCTCGGCACCTCACTCGAGGCCGTGGGCAATCCGTTGGCCCCAACCCCGCGGCCGTGCCTCGTGCCTCCCGTGCCCCAGAAGAAGAGCCTGCCGCCACCGCTTGGCGGGGCGGCCGACCCGGAGCGCGTTTTCAAGGGGTACCGGCACCGCGCAACCGGCGTACAGGCGCTAAGTGCCACAGAGCCGGCGGCCGGCGATCCGATCACCCTCGGCACCCTGCGGATCCTGGCCATTCGGGTCGATTTCAGCGACCAGCCGATCGACTCGACCCAACTCTACTTCGAGCGCCTTCTCCTCTTTCAAAATCAGCATTACACCGACAGCTCCGCCGGACAATTGACCCTGCACTCCACGCTGGCGCCCTCGGTGTACCGCATGCCCGAGTCGATGGCCTACTACGGACTGGACGATTCCATTGGCGTTCGGCAGGCGGTGCTGGCCCGGGATGCGGTGCGGGCTGCCGATCCCTTCGTTGATTTCGAGGAGTACGACCAGGTGGTTCTGTTCCACGCTGGACCGGGCCAGGAATCCGATGTGCTGAACAACAGCGTGGAACAGATCTGGTCGGTCTTCTTCCGAATGGAGGACTTCGCTTTTTATCTCCCGGGAGAGGGTGCCGAGCGGGGAATCCCCACCGACGACCGCAACGCGGAAGGGGACACGATCTTCGTGGCCGACATGGCCATGTATCCCGAATTGGAAAGCCAGGACGGCTTTATATTCTCACCGGTGGGCGTCATCTGCCACGAGCTTGGCCACGCGCTCGGCCTTCCCGACCTGTATGACACGGTGGCGCCGGAAAACAAGGTATTTGCCGAGAGCCAGGGGATCGGTTCGTGGGATCTGATGGCTGCCGGGACCTGGAATGCCAACGGATTCGTCCCCGCCGAATTTTCGGCCTGGTCGAAGGTAGCTGTCGGCTGGATCAATCCGATTGTCGTGACCGCTGACCAGGATGTGTCGCTCCCCGCGATAGTCATGGATCGATTTCGCGGCGTCATCAAGGTTCCAATCGGCGGCGACGAGTACTTCCTGATCGAGAACCGTCTGCAGGATGCCAACGGGGACGGCCGATTCAACTTTACCGAGAACGACAGTTCCAGGTGCCGAATCGAGCGCACCGGGAACGATTCGATGCTGGTCTGTGATTTTGACTTCTACGTTGACAGCTACGCCGACGCCGAATGGGATTGGTGGCTGCCGGGGGAGGGCACCGGCTCGGGCCTCCTGATCTGGCATATCGACGACTCGGTGATTGCCGACAACCTGCCATTCAACACGGTTAATGCCGTGGCCGATCACAAGGGGGTTGACCTGGAGGAGGCCGACGGCATCCAGGACCTGGATTATCTTGGCCTCGACCGCGATGCCTTCGGCAGTCCGTACGATTCGTTCCGCGACGGATGGGTGGATCGATTCGGGCCGGACACGACGCCGGATACCGACGGCTACTACGGCATTCAATCCGGGATCACCTTCGATCAGATTTCAGCCGCCGGGCCCGTGATGACTTTTCGTGTTCGCTTCGGCGCCGCCGCCGCCGACTGGAGTCGTGAACTCCGAACCCGTGTTGGCGGCAACCACGTGGCGATCGGCCAACTCGACCTGGATCCCGCCCGGGAGATCGTCATTGCCGACCGCGCCGGCAATATCTACGTTTTGAACGATGATGGCACGAACGCCTGGGAGGGGCCCGGGGGGCAGCCGTTTGTCGAGTTGGGCGTGCCGCTCGGCTCGCCGCTCGTGGCGGACCTGAACGGGGATGATGTCGCGGAGATCGTGGTGCCGGGCGAGGATGGCGAAATCTTCGGTTACGGCGGACCGGATGGCCGGCCGCTTGGCGCGATGGGCGACGGCGTCCTGGTTCGTTCGTCCAATCCGATACCGTCCATGGAGCTGTTCGGGGCCGACCTGAATCCGACCACCCCCGGCGTCGAGTTCGGCTTCGGCGGCGCGCGCGATGAATCGGGACTTTCCCGATTTGAAATCTACGGGGTAAGCCAGGATGGCCGCCCCATCCCGCGGGGCGTCGGATCTCTTCGATCAGGCAACGGCCAGCTGCCGGCGGTGGTGGTGGATGTCGACGGCGACGGGCACCTGGAGATCGTGGCGTCGGTCCGCGCCGATTCCTCCGACACGACAGGGACGGTCCAGCTTCACCTGTTCGATCCACTGCCGGGCACCAGCCGGGAGTTCGTCCTGGCGCCACTGCCCGACACGGCCTACTACTCGGCGCCGGTGGTCGGCGATCTGGATCGAAACGGCCTGATGGATGTGGTCGTCACCTCCTCCAACGGCAACATCTACGCGCTGGAGATGGATGTCGAGAATGGTCAACCGGTATTCCGCCCACGCGCGGGCTGGCCGCGCTATCTGTTCACTTCCGGCAACGACCAGGTCAGTCTGGCGGATGTCGACGGGAATGGTTACCTGGAAGTCCTGGCCATCGAAACCGGCGGCGTCTTCCATGTCATCAACTATCACGGCGTGTCGTTGGTAAGTTCGCCGGTGACGGTGCCATCCGAACTGCGCTACTTCATCGAGCCGCAGCTGGCGCCGCTGGTGGCCGACCTGACGGCCGACGGCGATCCGGAATTCATCCTTCCGCTCGACGACGGACAGGTCATCGGCGTTGATGCCACCGGCCGGCGGCTCGGCGATTGGAACTACTTCGGCAGCGGGCGCCTCGGCGCCTCCCCGGCCGTGGAAGATCTCGATGGCGACGGATATATGGAGTTGGTCACCGTGGCGCCCTATCTCGATCGGGCCCGTGTCGAGGTTCGAACGATCGGCCGCGCGGCCGGCCCCCCGGTCTGGGGGGCGCACCGTGGCGGAAGTGCCCGGATGGGATTGCTGCTCCCCGGCGCCAACGAGCCGGTGGTCAACGGGCCGGACCTGGCCGATGCTTTTGCCATGCCGAATCCGGCCCACGAATTGACGAGATTTCACTACCGCGTCGGCGCGGGGATCGAAAGCGTGGAAATCCAGATTTTTGACCTTCTCGGCCGTCCCCTCCGTGCGCTATCCGGATCGACTTTTGCCGGCACAGACAATATTGTCGAGTGGGATCTCAAGGGAGTTGATGGCGCGGCCGTCGCCCCGGGTGTCTACCTGGCCCGGCTGACCGTCCGGGGGCCATCCGGCCCGACGGAATCGACGCTCAAGCTGGCTGTCCTGCGATGATCAATATGGAGATGCGGAACCGATTTCGGGCTTATAATGTCCGGGTCGTTCGAAAAGGAGTCCAATGATGATGATGCCAGTCCCGGGATCCATGACCGTTGTTCGCCGGATTGCCACCCCTGCCTGCTTTCTCCTGTCGGCATTCGGTTGCCTGTTACTCGAAGTCCGGCCGGTAATGGCACAGGCCGGCAACAGTGCCCTGCCGTTTCTCGGACTTGGCGCCGGCGCCCGTGCCGCCGCGCTGTCCGGTGCCGTGAGTGGCTGGATCGGCGATGCCACCAGCGCCTACTGGAATCCCGCCGCACTTTCCCGCCTGGAAGGCTGGGACATTGCCGGAACGCACACCGAGTGGCTTTCGGACATTCGGTACGAGCAGGTCAGCCTGGCCCGCAACGTCGGCCAGAACGGTTTCGGACTGTCTTTCGGAACGGCCTATGCCAGTGACTTCGATGCCCGCGACGAGGTCGGCAACCAGGAAGTATCGTTTGGATTTTCCGACCTGTCGCTTGGCGTCTCCTACGCCAGGGCCTTCTCCGAGAAATTTTCGCTGGGCCTTACCGGCAAGTATCTGCGTGAATCGATCGACGACGTGTCGGCCGATGCCTTCGCGGCCGACATCGGCGCCACCTGGGCGACGCCCATCAACGGCCTCGAGGCCGGGGCCTCGCTCCGGAACCTGGGTGGCAAGATTCAGTTCGACCTGGCGGATGCGGGCGAGTTTGATCTGCCCCAGACCGTGCAGGTTGGGCTGGCCTGGACCAAGCCGGTTTCGTCCCTGTCCGGCAGCCTCCTTTTTGCCGGCGATTTCATTTCCGAGAAGAACAGCGATCCCTCCCTCCGATTTGGTGCCCAGTATCGTTATCGCGAGGGACTCTCACTCCTGGCGGGCTACCGTGCCGACTTCCTTCCCAATGTCGCCAACGCCGCGGACAACGAGCAGCTTGACCAGAGCCAGGACTTCTCGTTCGGCGCGGCGTACGATGGCAGCTTCCGTTTCGAATATGCGTATGTCCCGTTCAAATCGGACCTCGGCACGACGCATCGCATTTCCATCGGCAAGGGCTGGTAGGCGAACGCGGACGACTTGATGAACCGGGCCACCACCGCGCGGCTTGTCTGGTCGGTCCTGTCTGCATCGGTGCTGACTGTATTGCCGACTAGCCCGTCGGTGACCTCCTCGCACGCCGCCGCTTCCTCGGCGGTCGTCCCGGGGCAAATTGTCGTCCGCTTTCGCGCCGATACGGATGGCGCCCCACGCCGCGAGTGGTTGACCCCATCCGGCCAGCGGGTTCGGCTGACGCCACTGATCGAGGGAACGGCGCCGGCACGAGCGCCTCGCCGGCCGGATGCTTCCAGGACGCCGACCGATGACATTCGACGATTCGTTCGCGTTCAGCTGCCGGCCGGTATCGATCCCGTTCTGGCGGCGCGTGAGGCGGCGGCCGACCCGGACGTGGAGATGGCCACGCCGATCCACCTGCTGCAGCTGCTTTCCACAAACGCCCAGCCGACCGATCCGGAGCTGGCCACCCAGTGGCAACACGAGGCCATCGGTGCACCGGCAGCCTGGAATGAGGCAACCGGCGAGGGCGTCATCATCGCCATCATCGACACCGGCATCGATCTCGATCACGAAGACCTGGCGGCCAATCTCTGGTTGAACCAGGCGGAGTCGGACGGAGCGCCGGGCGTCGACGACGACGGGAATGGCTACGTCGATGACGTGAACGGATACGATTTCACCGATGTGCCCGAGATCATCGGGGCCGGGGACTATCGCGATCGGGACGCCGATCCATCGGACGATGTCGGGCACGGCACCTGGGTGGCCGGCGCCGCGGCCGCGGTGGGAAACAATGGTGTCGGCGGGTCAGGTGTGGCCTGGAAGAGTCGAATCATGCCGCTGCGCGCCGGTTTCCAGCCCGGTACCGGCTTTTCGCTCGGCTACCTGGCCGAGGATGACGCCGCGGCCGCCATTGTCTACGCCGTCGACAACGGGGCCGACATCCTGAACCTGTCATTTGGCGATGTCGTTCGCTCGCTGATCCTGGAGGAAGCGGTGCACTACGCCATCGACCGCGGCGTGGTCGTCGTGGCAGCCGCGGGAAACGCGGGTGACAACCTCCCCTTTCATCCGGCCAGCCTGGCCGGTGTCCTGTCGATCGGCGCCTCCAATCGCGAAGGAATGCGCGCCTCCTTCTCCACGTTCGGGCCGGCCGTTCAACTCCTGGCACCAGGAGCCGGCATCCTGACGACGGAACTCGGCGGCGGGACCGCCCCCAAGTCGGGCACCTCCCTGGCCGCCCCGGTGGCCGCCGGAGCACTGGCTCTTCTCATGGACAAACATCCGGCCTGGTCGGCCGCCCGCCTGATCGAGGCGCTGTACCAGTCATCGGCGAGCCCCTTGCCGCCAATGGAGTCGGCCAGGGGAGGGCGGCTGCTTCGAGTGGATGCGGCGCTCGGCGTGTCGGGTGACGCGGTGATCCGACTCGACGGACTCGACGACGGCATAAGCGTGGACGACTCACTCGTGGTCCACGGCAGCGTCTTCGGCGGCGGCGTACGCGGCTGGCGTGTCCTGGCGCGCCCGGTCGGTTCGGGTCCTTCGCAGGATCAAGACCTGGAAGCCTGGCGGACAATTCACCTGGAAACGCGTCGCTCGGCACAGGGCGAAACCCTGGCCCGGCTGTACGTCGGCGATCAGCCGGAAACGACCTGGGTGGTGCGGGTCGAGGCGCTCGGCCTGGACCGGGTGCTGGCGTTCCGCGAACGGCGCGTGCGTATCGATCACTCGCCACCGGTCATCACGGGATTGGAGAGCTTTCCGGTCCTGTCCGTCGATCCGGTAACCGGAGGGGCTGGCTTCGGGGTGCGTGTGCTCGCCGATGCGGATGAGCCGGTGTTTGGACAGTTGATGTTTGTCCAGTCGAATCAGCCGGTCGCCGCTTTTTCCGCGGCCTTCCAGCGCCAGGTGTCGAGCCGGAATCCGAAGATTGGTATCGACCAACCGCTTCCCCACGGGGCGTACCGGTGGGTGGCGTCTTACCAGAACGACGCCGGGCTGGTCACCGATTCCACGTCGTTCATCACCATCCAGGGTGTCTCACCCCAACATCCGGTTCGACGTGGCGCGCCGGATGCAGCGACCTACCTGCCTGTCCTGCTCGACCTGGATGGTGATGGCCACCATGACCTGATCGGCGAGTCGCGGCAGCGAACCGGCGCTTTCTACGGTGATCTCCGCGCCTGGAGTTATCACGATGAATCCTCGAGCTTCGAGGAATCATGGCGGAGTGACATACGGGGCATCCCGCGGGATGCC
>JAWXBZ010000149.1:0-4038 GCA_034440375.1 Candidatus Eiseniibacteriota bacterium | reverse complement strand
TCTGCCTTCCAAGCAGGTGTCGTCGGTTCGATTCCGACTAGCCGCTCCATGCTTCGCCGAGCCAAGCGAGCGGGAAGGCTGCCGACCGTAGCCTGGCGAAGGACGGCATTGCCCGCCCGATCCGCACCCCAAGTGGCTACGGCTGGCGGGCCACCAAAGGTGGCATTTCGCCCGCCGAGAAGCTGACCCGGTTTGCCTGTGGGCCAGCGAGCTTGCTCGCGCTAGGTGGGCGCCGCCAGCGGGGCCGCCTACCTCCCACCAAACCAAATCGCGCCAATGTGGGGACGGCTGGTTTGAGCTATTTTTAACCATGCCTCACATCATGAAATAGTTCTCTTCCATGCCGAGGAATCGCCGGCTCGGCGGAGCGTAGACCACCCGCCAGACGTCAGCATATTTGGTCCATGGGCCAGGCACCGGGCCATCGTAAACCAAGTTCAGCACCGCCGCGGATTGCACCGGCGACCGGAGGCGTTGAAGAAATAGCTGGTGCCCTTCCTCCTGGGCAAAAAACAGGCTCCGTCGCTCGATCGGATGCGCACTGGCCGGCAGTTGATTGCGAATGTTGCCCCCATGGGCGTGCGCAAACCGGCTCACGACCCGGGCATGCCGCTCCATTTCGCCGGCTGCCTTCCGGGTGGCGGCATCGAAGTCTCCCGCGGCTGCGTGGCCATAGACAAAAAAGCCTTCTTCGGTGCGCTTGAAAAGGATCGCCGTGAGGCCCGGCGCTGGGGAGCGGATCACGGCCGCGCGCACCCCGGGCCACCGCGTTTCGGACTCTTCGGCGGGCAGGTTGCCTTCCCACCAATTAAGCAGATTGAATCGCTCGGCTGCTTCCAACCGCGCGCTCGCCCGCGCCTGCCGGCGCCAAATGCCGGGAAATGCCGCCAGCCCGTTGCTGGAAGGATCCGCGTCAAAGCCATACTTTTGACCCGCAGGCTTGGCGCATAGCTGCCAGTGGGCCCAGCGTTCCATGGCCTCGGAAATCGCCATGAACCGCGCCACCATCGGCGAGTCCGCCGTGCCGCTGCCATTGGCCCGGCTGTAAAGAGTGTTGCCCTCCCGATTGCCCGCCAGCTCGGCGACGAGATAGGCATTGGCCAGGAATCGCCGCTCACCGAGCACCACCGTCTCCGCCATCTCTACCCGCTCGATCGGACCACCCGCACTTGCCAAGACGTTCCGGTAACGGAATGCGGCAAGACTCAGCATGGTCCGACCATCGATCTGCCGGCTCTGTCGGCAAACCTATAATTACTCGCCGGACTCGGGCGTAAAATTGCAAAGCCAGATGCAGTCTTCGGCGGAGGCGTCAGCCTTGACGCTGAGGTTCTGCACGGTGTCGAACTTTTCAGCGGCACCGGTAAGGCCGACATTGAGGAGAAGGCTCGAAGCGAGCCCGTGGATGGCGTGATTGATTGATTTCATCGGGACCAATATCGCACGAGCACTGCAAAAGGCGGATTCGGAAAATGACCTGAATCTTCGACTGGCGATCGCAGGTGAGGCAAAGGCTACTCACCTAAATGCAGGTGCGGGCTGAATTTGCGGCGTGCGCTCCGGCGGCACTATGTTCTTATCCACAAAGTGCGCATATCTCGCCTGATATCCGTGGCTTACTTCCTCCTGATAACGTCCTTGGGGCTAGCCGGGACCAACCTGCTTGCCGCTTGGGATGCCACCTCTACCGGGCTGCCCCCCGTGGAAATCGTGTCCGCGAAAGCCATGGGGTCGGATACGGACAAGTCCATCGTCCTCCAAGATACGCTCGGGCGAATCTTAGTCGGATCAGGTTCACTGCTGGTTTTTGACGGTCAATCATGGACCGCCCATGCGAAACCGGGCGGCTATCACCTGACATCACTGGTGTTCGGCGGGGAAGGTGTTCTTTGGGCAACCACCATTGGTAATCTGGGGTTCTTTCGGGAAGAATCGCTTGGAGAATTCAAGTTTCACTCCCTGCTCGGCGAGTTGCCCAGCGAGGCGCGCAATTTGGGGCCGGTTTGGGGCTGCGCCCCTATTGGACCCATCACGTATTTTATCTGCTGGGACCGATTGCTACGTTGGGATGGCCGCTCCTTTCAGATCAGTCCCTTCCCCACCAAGCGACGCTTGGCCCCGCTTAAGATCGGGACTGAATATTGGCTCCAACACCTTGAAACGGGTCTTTATCGGCTGACGGAAACCGGCCCGGAACTAAAATTCACGGCAGATCAGCTGCCGCACCCCCTAATCCTTGGCCTGTTCCGGGATGAGACCGGTGTGATCACGGTCAGCAATGATGGCCTGCAACGGCCGGGTCAGACTAAACCCCTTTCGCCGACGGAATTTAATCAATATCTCACCCAACACAAGGTGAGTTCATTTGAGGAGTTGCCCAATGGCAACCTGCTCGTTGGCACGCTTTCTGGCGGCTTGGTTCTGACCGATCGCTCGGGAAGAATCATCCGCATCTGGGCTGATTCGGGCAGCGGACTGCCCGGTCGCACCATCATTGGGCTGGCGACCGATTCTTCGGGAGAGGTCTTTGGCACCACCCCCACGGATTTCTTTCATTTTCCCGCAACCGGCGAGGAGACCGTGTTCAATGCCTTGAACGGACTGAAGGGCCAGGTGGTCAATAGCTTCGCCTTCTGCAAGTCCGGGCTTTATGCCGCGACCGATGATGGCACCTACCGGCTGGCGACTGCAGCCGGTGGCCGCGCCAGTTTCGAGGCGATTCCCGAGTTGGCGGCCAGATATAGCCACATGGTAGCATATGGAGACGGCCTGTTGCTCGCCCGTTTTGGCGGCGTCGACTGGTTCGATGGCGAGGTCACGCGCCCCGCTTACAAGGTAGATGCGAACTCCGCGTTACACATCACGCCGAGCCGGGTGCATCAAGGCACCTTCTTCGTAACCGAAATTGCAGGGATCGCCCGTTTGACGCAGCAAGCGGATGGCTCCTTTGAACGCACCCGGTTTTTGGAGCTGCCTGATACCGCGTCCAGTCTGCATGAGGATCCCACCGGCCGGCTTTGGATCGGCACGACCGTGCATGGCGCCTTCTGCTACGATCCGGCGACCGGGCAACTTGTCTCCATCAATGATCCGGCCAGCGGCCAACCGATGGCGGGGCCGGTGCAGATCGTAGGGGCCAACACCCGGGTTCTTTTCTTTCTGAATGGCCGGGTGCTGCAGGCCAATGAACACGGCCGGCAATTGCGCGTCTTGCCAGGGCTTCCGGCGCTAATCCCGTCCGTGATTCAGCCTTGGACTAAAACCGGCGATGTACTGCTCGCCTACCAGCGACCGGCTTCCACGGGTGGCCCGCTGCACGGCGCCGGCGTGATTTCCTTTTCAGGAGATGGCGTTGCCTCGTGGCGCGAACTCGATCTGCCGGCGCTCGATGCCATCGGCTCGATCCGCACAGCGGTATTCTCGGAGGAAAACCAGCAGCCAATTCTTTGGCTCGGGGGAATGGAGGGCGTTCTCCGGCTCGACTATGACCAAATCCCCACGTCCCGCGCTCCATCCGCACCGATCATCAGGATGGCAGGTATGCTGCCGGATTTTTCATCCGATGGCATCCCGCTTTATCCCTTCAAGGAACATCATCTTCGCTTCCGGGTTTTTACCGGCGATTACCTGACGGGCAAAGGCTCTCGGTTCCAGTCACGACTGGGTGATGGCACGGAGGGATGGTCCGAAGCCGCAGCCGGCCGCTCGTTCGATTACACCAACCTCTCCGAGGGCATCTACCGGTTTGAAGTGCGCGCGATCAACACCGCCGGCATGACCAGCGTCCCTTCGAACTTCACCTTTCGCATCCTGCCACCCTGGTATCGTTCCACCTGGGCGTTTGCCGGCTATACGACGGCGCTCTTACTGGCCGTGTTCGGTTTCATCCGCGTCCGCGAGCGCCGGATCCGGCTCCGCAACCAAGAACTCGAATCCCTAGTCGAGGTTCGCACCGCCGAGCTCGTCAAGGCCAGCGCCGCCAAGGACGAGTTCCTCGCCGGCGTCAGCCACGAGATCCGCAATCCGATGAACGGCGTC